>NZ_JAGIOH010000001.1:2408333-2709375 GCF_017876625.1 Streptomyces syringium | reverse complement strand
TCGCCGCCCGCGGAGTCGTCGGCGAGGGACCGGGCCCGCTCCAGCAGGGTGCCGCGCTCGGGTGCGCCCCGGTCCCCGCCGACGAGTCGGCGCATGCCCGCGCGGTAGCTCGCCTCGTAGGCGTCGTCGCCGCCCGGGGTGAGCACGGCGCCGCGTGCCACGAGGGTGAGGTTCTCGTCGCCCCGGGCCTGGAGGGAGGCGATACGGGCCTCGTTGAGCACCTGGAGGGACTGGGCGCCGTGCGCGGAGGAGTCCCGCAGCTCCGCGCGGGCCACGCCGTGCCCGACGACCAGCCACAGCAGCACGACCGTGGTGGCGGCACTCGCGCCGAGCAGGCCGTGGTTGAAGACGCGGTTGGTGCGCAGATATTCGCGGCGCTGGGCCCAGCCGAGCGCCGCGAGGGCCAGCACCCCGGTGCCGAGGGCGGCCCAGGGCCAGCGCTCTGCGTCGTCGTAGTCCGCGCCGAGCCGGCCGGTCTCCGCCTCGTAGAGCCGGCGGGCGGCGGGCAGCAGCTCCTCGCGCATGCGGTCGCCCGCGTAGCGCAGATAGGCGCCGCCGAGCGGAAGTCCCTGACGGTTGTTGGCGCGGGCCGACTCCACCAGACCGGTGTACTGCGGAAGTTGTTCGTTGAGCTTCGCTATCTGCTCACGTGCGGAGGCAGAGCCCTCGGTATTGGCCGCGGCCTTGACCAGCAGTCCGGACGCCAGGGCGATGTCCTTCTCGTATCTCCGCCGGACCGCGTGCGGCTCCTGGCCACCGGCGAGGAAGCCGCTTGCGGCGGTGGTGTCGGCGTCGGCGAGCGAGCGGTAGATGTCCGCGGCGTCGGCGCTCAGCGGCTGGCTGTTGCCGACCACGGCGTCCGAGGCCGCCACCCGGTCGTCGACCTGCCAGGCGGTGACCGCCCCGAAGACGATCAGCAGCCCGGCCAGCACCGCCCCGATGCCGCGCAGCCGGCCCGGCTCGGTGACCGCCGCGGCCCGTAGTCGGTCGAGCCCCTCGCGCCATGCCGTACGCCCGGGTACCGGACCCGGGACGCCGCCGGTCGGCTGCGGGTATGACACGAGACCTCCCCCTCGGTCGCCGGGACACCCTCCGCCCGTCGGCGGGGTACGGATGCCCGGCCAGCAGTATGGCCGCAGGAACTGACAAAAACACCGGTAACGCATCGATCTTGTTCAGATCGCGATCTTGGTCGGTGGTGCCGAGCCGTTCCCGTAGGCGCATCTGCGCTCGTTCCCTCCTCCTCTCCACGCGAGCGCTCCGCGTCCGGTTCCCGGGCCGCCTCCCGCGCCCGCGCCGCACAGCCGCGCCCGCCCCTCCGGCCGGGGGGCCGAAGGGGCGGGCGGTGACGCGGGGGACGGCCTACGGGCCGTCAGCGGTCGTAGGTGTAGAAGCGGGTGTGGTCGAGCATGTCGGCCGGGGTGACGTTGTTCCAGGGGCGCATGGTGTCGCCCAGGTCCACGACGTTGGCGGTGCCGGCCGCCGGGAGGTACGTCGAGGTGGGGTGGGCGCGCTGCCACTCCGTCCACAGCTTGTCTATGAAGCAGTGGTGCAGCCAGAAGACCGGGTCGTTCGGCGAGACACCGGAGGACATCTGGCCGCCCATCCATACGTGCACCCGGTTGTGGAGGTTGACCCCGCGCCACCCTTCGAGGTGGTTGCGGAAGCCGTTCGAGGAGCTGTTCCAGGGGGCCATGTCGTAGGTGGCCATGGCGAGGACGGAGTCGACCTCGGCCCTGGTGGGCAGCTGCGCGACGCCGGCGCCCATCTCCCGCTGGAGGTACGGGCGGCTGTCGACGTTCACGGTGATGGGCCACTTGCCGCCGCTGTAGGCGAAGGGCCCGGTGGTCACCTGGGCGTCGCGGGGGCGGCCGTTGCCCCCGAGGAAGTCCGCGCCCCAGATCGAGGCGGTGGTGGTGCGGTCGACGGTCCAGTCCCAGTAGGGGAGCGTCACCGAGGCGTCGACGGTCTGGAGCTCCTTCTCGAACTGGATGAGGAACTGCCGGTGCCAGGGGAGGAAGGAGGGCGAGCGGTGGCCCACGCGGTCCCCGTTGTCGGTGTCGCTCATGATGAACTGGTTGTGCGTCCGGACGAGGCCGTCGTAGCGCCCGCTCTTCTTGAGCTCCAGCAGGGCGTTGACGAAATTGCGCTTCTCGGTGGCGGTCAGGCTCGCCTGGTTCTTGCGCACTGCCATGGGGGTCGTGTTCCTTTCGGGGAGGGGCTGGGGAGTGGCAGGCGGATCAGGTGGCGATCGGGACGAGC
Source organism: Streptomyces syringium (assembly GCF_017876625.1). Lineage (NCBI taxonomy): Bacteria > Bacillati > Actinomycetota > Actinomycetes > Kitasatosporales > Streptomycetaceae > Streptomyces > Streptomyces syringium. Next base: position 2,707,113 of record NZ_JAGIOH010000001.1, on the reverse strand, counting down.
GTCGCGCCGCGCAGCTTGTCCACGGCGGCACGGGCCACGGCGCGCGGGTCGGCGTAGGTCTCGTAGTGGTTGATGACGCTGATGTAGGTGCCGTCGGCGTCCCGCATCAGGTGCAGTTCCTTGCCGTCGATCGAGACGGTGAAGCCGCCGCCGTGGTGGGCACCGTGGCCGCCCTCGGCGGCCTTGCCCACGATGCGACGCCCTTGGTAGAGCTCGTCGAACGGCACGGGCCCGCCAGGGGTGGCGGGGCCGCCGTGACCGGAGTGGTCGGTGGTCGAGGCGGCCTGGGCGAGGGTGCCGGTGCCGGCGAGCACGCCCGGAACGGCCAGGGCCGCTCCCGCGACGGCCACGGCGGTTCCTCTGAGCACAAGACGGCGATTGACGTTGGACGACATGCGTGAACCCCTGGGGACGAATGATCAGGAGCAGGGTTTGTCACGAATGCACCGCAACGCCCTTTGGGCGGCGGTTGCTTGTCGTATTTCGTGACTCATCCATGCGGAGCCGGATGCTCGCATGACCACCGAGAAGGGGGTGAAACGGATAAGCGGAATGTGGACATTGGGTATATGAAGGGTCAACAAGCGGGAAGAGAGGAATTGTTGCCGCATTGCGCTGTTGACGCGGTGTCAGGAAAAAAGTCCCAACGGAATGATCTTGATGGGACGTTTTGCGGTACGGGGGTGTCCGGGGTGACGCCCCTCACGGTGTGAAGCTGGCGTGAAAGTCGCCACCGGCGAGGCGGTTCCCGGCCGTGGGGTACGGCCTCCGCGGCGCCGGTGGCGACGATGTGGGTGATCTTGTCCGGGGTCGGCTTCGGGTGTTACTACGTGCCGTATGCACGCGCCTACGTGTAGTGGGCACGCAATCGGTTGTGGGCGGCGTCCGGTACCCCGACGTGGTCGAGTGCCAGCAGCGCCGCGCCCAGCACCGGCGGCGCCGTGACGACCACCGGCCGGGCCGCCGGAGCACGCTCCGCCAGCAGCTCCTCGATCTCGTCGAGCAGCAGGGAGTGCCGGGCCGCCAGGACGCCGCCGCCCAGCACGACGGGCACCTCGGCCTCCAGCAGCTCCAGCCGGGCCAGCGCGACGGCGGCCATGGTGACGATCTCCCGCGCCTGCTGGGCGACGATCGCCCGGGCGACCGCGTCGCCGTCGGCGGCCACCGCGAACAGCAGCGGGGTCAGCTCCTGGCGGCGCGCGGCCGACACCCCGCCCAGGTGCAGCGCCTCGATCAGCGCCGCCATGTCCGGCAGCCCGAAGTGTGCGGGCACGGCGTGGGCCAGCGCGCTCGCCTCGCCCCGGCCGTCGTGGGCCCGCGCGGCCCACCACAGCGCCTCGTCCGCCAGGTGCCCGCCGCCGCCCCAGTCGCCGGAGAGCCGGCCGATCGCGGGGAAGCGGGCGATGCGGCCGCCCGGGGCCAGCCCCACGCAGTTGATGCCCGCGCCGCAGACGACGGCGACGCCCGTCGGCTCGCCCTCGTCGGGCAGGCCCGCCCGCAGCAGGGCGAAGGTGTCGTTGGCGACGGTGACCGAATGCCCCCACCCGTAGGCGGCGATCTCCTCGGAGAGCCGCCGCTCCTCCACGGGCAGATCGGCGTTGGCCAGACAGGCCTGGACGTGGTCCACCCGCAACGGCCCGGTCAGCCCCGCCCGGGACGCGGCCTCGGCGACGAGCGGCACGAGTATCGCCACCGCCTGCTCGGTGCCCACGACCGGCGGCTGGAAGCCCCCGCCGCGCGCCTGGCCGAGGACCGTGCCGTCGGTGGCCACCACGGCCACGTCGGTCTTGCTGTTGCCGGCGTCGATGGCCAGCACGGCCCCGGGGACGGCCGCCGGGGAGGCCGGTTCCGTCTGCTTGCTCATGCCCACGCGAGGTGCTCCCGGTTGTGTGCGAGAAGGTCGTCGGTCAGCCGGTCCGCGTACTCGATCTGGCCCACCAGCGGGTGCGCGAGCAGCGCCTCGAACACCCGGTCGCGGCCGCCCTCGACCGCCGCCTCCAGCGCCAGCCGCTCGTACGCCGTGACGTGCCCGATCAGCCCCGCGAAGAGTGGTTCCACCGGCCGTACCGGCAGCGGGTGCGCGCCGCGCGCGTCCACCGAGGCGGGTACCTCGATGACCGCGTCGTCGGGGAGGAAGGGCAGCGTGCCGTTGTTGAAGGTGTTGACCACCTGGACGTCACCGGTGTCGCGCAGCAGGGACGAGGTCAGCGCGACGGCGGCCTCCGAGTAGAAGGCGCCACCCCGCTTGGCCAGCAGCTCCGGCTTCTCGTCCAGGGCGGGGTCGCCGTACAGGGCCAGCAGCCGCCGCTCCATCTCGGCCACCTCCGCGGCCCGGGAGGGGCCGGTCCTCAGCTCCCGGACGACGACGTCGTGCTGGTAGAAGTAGCGCAGGTAGTACGAGGGCACGACGCCGAGCCGCTCCAGCAGGGCGCGCGGCATGCGCAGATCGGCCGCGATCGCCTCGCCGTGCTCGGCGATCAGCTCGGGCAGCACGTCCTCCTCCCCGACCCGCACCGACCGTTCCCAGGTGAGGTGGTTCAGCCCGACGTGCTCCAGAGCGACGTCCTGGGGGGAGACGCCGAGCAGGGCCGCGAACTTCCGCTGGAAGCCGATGGCCACATTGCACAGCCCGACGGCCCGGTGCCCGGCGGTCAGCAGGGCCCGGGTGACGATCCCGACGGGGTTGGTGAAGTCCACGATCCAGGCGTCCGGATTGCGCCGCCGGACCCGCTCGGCGATGTCGAGCACCACCGGCACCGTGCGCAGCGCCTTGGCGAGGCCGCCCGCGCCCGTCGTCTCCTGCCCGACGCAGCCGCACTCCAGCGGCCACGTCTCGTCCTGCTGCCGGGCCGCCTGCCCGCCCACCCGCAGCTGGAGCAGGACGGCGTCGGCGCCGTCGACGCCCGCGTCCAGGTCGGAGGTCCAGGAGATCCGGCCGGGGTGGCCCTGCTTGGCGAAGATCCGCCGGGCGAGCCCGCCGACCAGCTCCAGCCGGTCCGCGGCCGGGTCGACCAGGACGAGTTCCGTCAGCGGCAGCACGTCCCGCAGCCGGGCGAAGCCGTCGACGAGTTCGGGGGTGTAGGTCGAGCCTCCGCCGACCACGGCGAGCTTCATACGAGCCTCATGGACATCAGCCCTTTACTCCGGTGAGAGTGACGCCTTCGACGAAGGCCTTCTGAGCGAAGAAGAAAACGAGGATGACCGGGGCCATGACCAGCAGCGTCGCCGCCATGGTCAGGTTCCAGTCGACGCTGTGCGCGCTTTTGAAGGACTCCAGGCCGTAGGACAGGGTCCAGGCGCCCGGGTTCTGCGCCGCGTAGATCTGCGGCCCGAAGTAGTCGTTCCAGCAGGAGAAGAACTGGAAGAGCGCGATCGCCGCGATGCCCGGCTTCGCCATGGGGACGACGACGCGCAGCAGGGTGCGCAGCTCCCCGCAGCCGTCGATCCTCGCGGACTCCAGGTATTCGGTGGGGATGGTCAGCAGGAACTGCCGCAGCAGGAAGATGGAGTACGCGTCGCCGAACGCCAGCGGGATGATCAGTGGCCACAGCGACCCCGACAGATGCAGCTGCTGCGCCCACACCAGGTACATCGGTACGACGATGACCTGCGGCGGCAGCATCATCGTCGCGATGACGAGGGTCATCGCCGTGCGGCGCCCGCGGAAGCGGAACTTGGCGAGCGCGTAGGCGACCGGGATCGAGGAGCACACGGTGAAGAGCGTGCCCAGTCCCGCGTAGATCAGTGAGTTCTTCCACCAGTCGAGGAAGCCGGGGGTGCGGAAGACCTCCGCGTAGTTGGACCACTGCCACTCGTGAGGCCACAGCTCACCGCTCATCGCCTGTTCGTCGCTCATGACCGAGGTCAGCAGGACGAAGACGAAGGGCAGGACGAAGAAGAGCGCGACGGTGACGGCGGTGATGTGCACGGCGATCCAGTGCAGGGCACGGGTGCGCGTGCGGGCGCGGGCGGTGGTGTTCATGTCGGCTCAGTCCTCCGCCGTCTGCAGGCCGGCGCTTTTGCGCATCAGGAGCGAGGTCACGGCCATCGCGATGGCGAAGAGCACGAGCGAGAGCACACACGCGGCCCCGGTGTTGAAGTTCTGGAAGCCGAGCGAGTAGATGAGCTGCGGCACGGTGAGGGTGCTGTGGTCGGGGTAGCCGGGCTGGATGCTCGAGCCCGGTCCGACACTGACGCCGGAGGCGAGTTTTCCGGCCACGAGCGCCTGGGTGTAGTACTGCATGGTCTGTACGACGCCGGTCACGACCGCGAACATCACGATCGGGGTGATGGACGGCCAGGTGACGTAGCGGAACTTCGCCAAGGCGCCCGCACCGTCCAGCTCGGCGGCCTCGTACTGCTCCTTGGGCACGTCCAGCAGGGCCGCCATGAAGATCACCATCAGATCCCCGATGCCCCACAGCGAGAGCATCACCAGCGAGGGCTTCGCCCAGTCCGGATCGTTGAACCAGTTGGGCGCGGAGACGCCGATGGCGGAGAGGACCTCGTTGACCGGTCCCGTGCCCGGGTTGAGGAGGAAGACGAAGGCGACGGTCGCGGCCACCGGAGGGGCCAGATAAGGGAGGTAGAAGAGCGTGCGGAAGAGCCCGACGCCGGACTTGATTTTCGTGACGAGCAGCCCGATGCCGAGGCCGAAGACGACGCGCAGGGCGACCATCACGACCACGAGCCAGAGGGTGTTCCACAGGGCGGGACCGAACAGCGGCATCTGCCCGAGCACGTACGTCCAGTTCCGCAGGCCCACGAAGGTGGGGGCCTCGATCTGGTTGTAGTGCATGAAGGAGAAATAGACGGTGGCGAGGAGGGGATAGGCGAAGAAGACGCCGAAACCGACCAGCCAGGGGGAGAGGAAAGCGAGGGTGCGCAGCCGTGCGCGGCGGTGCTTGCGCCGCAGTGCGGGTGCGGGGTGCCGGGGGGCCATGGCGGACTCCGTCAATCCTGGGACTGGAGGGTGTCGTTGTCTATCTGCCGGTCGAGTGCGCGCAGCCCCTTGGTGAGGTCGCGGACCTTTCCGGACTCGACGTCATAGGCGAAGTCCGTGAACGTGATGATGTACTGCCCGCCGTTGACGGACGGTGGCATGCCGACGCTGTGACGATTGCGGGCGATGTCGAGGAAAGTGGCGAAGGCGGGGTCACGGTCCAGCCTCGGTGAGGCGAGCGCGGCCTTGGTCGAGGGCACATTGCGCATGGCGTTGGCGAAGGTGACGACCTGATCGGTGTCGGCGGTCAGGAATCGCACCAGCTCCCAGGCGGCGTTCTGGTGCTTGCTGCTGTGCGCGATACCGGCGACGGTGCCGGTCAGATAGCCGCGCCCGTAGGTGTCGGCCTTGTCGTCGGGCACCGGCAGGGGCGCGGTGGCCCACCGGAACCGGGGCTTGGCGTCCTCCAGCATCAGCCCGCGCCATTCGCCGTCCAGATGCATGGCGAGCTTGCCGGTCACAAAGGCGTTCTGTGAGGACATCTCGTCACCGAAGGTGGTACGGAATTCCTCCAGCGGCCCGTATCCGCCGAGCGCGGTGATCAGGTCCCGCTGGAAGGTGAGGAACTCCTTCGCCGCCGTGCCCTCGGCGAGCCGGGACTTGCCGTCGGCATCGAAGTACGTGGGCCCCCACTGGGCGAAGAGCCGGTCCGGTTTGTTCTCGTACAGCCTGTAATTGGGCATGAAGCCCACCCGCCGGTACGAGCCGCCCTTGGTCCGCTCGGTGAGTTTGACGGCGGCGCGCTTGAACTCGGACAGGGTCCGCGGCGGCCGGCTGATGCCCGCCTGCTCGAACGCGTCCACGTTGTAGTACATGCCGTAGGCGTCCGCGAGGAGCGGCAGCGCGCACTGCCTGCCCTGGTAAGCGGTGTAATCCAGCAGGGTTTTCGGGAAGACCGCCTTCTTGTCCAGGCCGGTCTTCCTCATGAACGGGTCGAGGTCGACCCACATGCCCGACGAGCAGTACTGGCCGACGTTGTTCGTGGTGAAGGACGACACGACGTCGGGGGCATCGCCGCCACCCGCCCGCAGGGCCTGGTTCACGGTCGCGTCGGTGACGTTCCCGGTGGACTTCACCCGGATATTGGGGTGCAGCTTCTCGAACCGGGCGATCGACTCGTCGATCGCCTTGACTTCCTTCTTCTCCGACCATCCGTGCCAGAACTTCAGCGTGACGGGCGCCTTCGGGTCGTCCTTGTCGCTGCCGGTGGACGGATTGGCGCAGCCCGCCAGGAGAAGCACCGCGGTGAGGAGTAACGCGGCGGGGCGCACCGGCTCCGTCAGGTGGTGTGCCCGGCTGCGTATTCGGCTTCGTGGGCGCGGCATGGCGGGACTCCTTTCACTGCGGGGGAGGAGGGAGGGGACGAGAAGGAACACGCGCGGTCAGGCGGTGTCGAAGACGGTGTCGCGGGTGGCGGTGAGCGCGGTCAGGAGCGCGCCGTTCAGAATCGGGGCGCTTTCGACGGTGCTCAGCCGCAACTCCGGCCGGGGCAGGGCCAGTCCGGACATCTCCGCCCCCACCAGCTCGCGCAGCCGCTCCCCGCCGGCCCGGCACACCTCGCCCGACAGCACCACGAGCGCGGGGTCGACGACCGCGACCACGGCCGCGAGCCCGAGGGCGATGCGCCGGGCCAGATCGGTGAGGACGTTGTCACCGGTGCCCGGCACGGCGGCCGCCCGGGCCAGCGCCTCGGGGGCGGTGCGGGCGTCGATGCCGTAGGTACGGGAGAGTTCGAGCACGGCGGGTGAGCTGACGAGCATCTGGAAGCCGCCGCCCCCGTCCGGGCCGGTCGTGGCCTCCGGTCCGCCGCGCGCGAGCGGCGCGCCGGGCAGCGGCATGTAGCCGACCTCGCCCGCGCCGCCGGTCGCCCCCCGCAGTGGCTTCCCGCCCAGCACGACGGCCGCGCCCACGCCCTCGTCGGCCCACAGCAGCACGAAGTCGTCGAAGCCCCGGGCGGCACCGCCGTGTTGTTCGGCGACGGCGGCGAGATTGACGTCGTTCTCGATGACGACGGGCGTGCCGAGCGCCTCGGCGAGTTCGCCGCGGAGCGTGCGCGCGTGCCAGCCCGGCAGGTGCGGGGCGTAGCGCAGGGTCCCGGTGCGGGGGTCGAGCGCGCCGGGCGTGCCGATGACCGTGCGGTGCAGCGCGTCCCACCCGAGGCCCGCGCCCCGTAGCGCCCCGGCCACGGCCTCGGCCACCAGGGCGGGTGTCCGGGTCCGCACCTCCTCGGCGAGGGCGTCGGCCTCGATGTGGTGTTCGCCGACGACGCGGCCGGTGATGTCCGCGACGGCCGCGGTGATCCCGTTCTCGTCGGCGGCGAGCGCGGCCACGTGCGCGATGGCCGGGTTCACCTCGTACAGCCGGGCGCTGGGGCCGGGCCGGCCCGTGACGCTCCCGGACGACACGACCAGCCCGCCGGCCTCCAGCCGGCCGAGGAGCTGGGAGGCGGTGGGCTTGGACAGCCCGGTCAGCTCGCCGAGCCGGGTGCGGGTGAGGGGGCCGTGGGTGACGAGCAGATCGAGCGCGGCGCGGTCGTTCATGGCCCGCAGCACGCGGGGTGTCCCGGGGGCCTGGGCCATGGCCTCGCACCCGCCCTTCGACGTCTCGGAAAGTCTGTTAGGAAACCTTCCTATTGGGGTGGGACGGTAGGACGCGGATCGACACGGCGTCAATAACCATGCCGCGCGGCCGCGGGCCCCGAAACCGGCCAACTGCCCGTTCGCCCTGGCGGAATCCGCCTCTTGACGTGCGATTTTACCTTGAGAAATCGTTTGATCGCTGCGTGTCATGAGGCAGAGGTGTGTGGTGACGTCTGCCCGGTCCCTCTGCCAGAGTCCTTTCCAGGGAGACCCTTTGTCCGGCGACAGCCACCTGCTCAAGGTCTACAGCGACCGCCCCTACGTCCACACCACCACGGTGCGCCACCAGGGCACGACCGTGGCCCTGGCCATGGACGACCAGCGGCGGCTCGTGTACACCGTGCTCGACCTCGCGCGGCACGACGAGACCAAGGGCGAACTCGACGCCGCCTACTGGTCGGAGAACCCCCTCCCGCTGCGTTTCCCCTCCGAGATCACGGATGCGGGCTTCGCGGCCGTCGGCGCCACCGCGCTGCCGACCGTCAAGCGCGGCGGCAGGGTGGAGGCCGCCCCCGGCGAGCGGCTGGACGAGGACGAGGTGGACCCCTTCCTGTCCACCACGGCCAGGCTCACCGCCCTCGCCCCCTTCCACGCCATATCCGACGGCACGCACATCGTGGTGCTGCGCCAGTCCATCGGGGCGGCGCACCCCGACGCGGTCCACAAGCTCACCGGCGGCGCCTCCTCCGGCGATGGGGACCGCGCGGACCACGTCAAGGACCGCGAGGGCGCCAAGGTGCCCCTGGTGGCGGACACCCTGCTCTGCGACCGCTTCCTGCTCGTCGGCGGCGAACTGAAGCCGGTCCTGGAGGCCCGCTACCGCCGCAGCCGCCACAGGACCCGCCCCGACTCGGCCAAGGACAGCCTCGGCACCACGGACATGGAAGGCCGCCCCTTCCACGAGCCGACCCAGGAGCTGTCGTTCGTCCGCAACCTCTCCGGCGGGCGCTTCACCGCCTTACTCGTCCCCACCGCCGTGCACGGGCGGCAGCGCTGGCAGGTCTTCGCGCACAACGACGCCACCGGCCGCATCGACTCCTTCAACATCGAGCAGGGCCGCGACGGGCTGTTCAACCTCCAGGGCACGCAGGCATGGACCAGCCCCGACGCCGCCTACCGCGACGCGGTGTACGAGAGCGGGCCGGGCACCTGCCCGTTCAGCGGGCAGCCGCTGGTTCCCGTGGTGAGCACCGAGGGGCACGCGGAGACCGCGCTGGCCTTCGGCGAGGGCGACGCCCATGTGCGCGTGCCCGAAGGACCGCGGCTCGCCGGCACCGACTTCACCGTCGAGTTCTGGGCGCGGCGCACCGCGACGGGCCGCCAGGAGTTCCTGATCGGCCACGGGGACGAGTCGGGCAGCCCGCTCAAGTCCCTGCACATCGGTTTCCGCGAGGACAACCGCTTCACCTTCGCCTTCTACGCCGAGGACCTCAACGTCGACGGCCCGGTCACGGACACCTCCTGGCACCACTGGGCCTGCGTCTACGACCACGAGGCCCGTCGGCAGACCGTCTACCGCGACGGCGAGCAGGCCGGCAGCCGCACCACGGGCTCCGGCTACACCGGTACCGGCGCCCTGCTGCTGGGCCGCGCCCTCGCCCAGGGCGCCCGCGCCGAACTCGACGAGGTACGGATCTGGGACCGCGCCCGGACCCCCGACGAGATCGAGCGTGACAAGAGCGTCCGCCTCATCGGCAACGACCCCGGCCTGATCGCCTACTACCGCTTCGACGAGGGCTCCGGCACCCGCCTGCACGACCAGACGGACCACGCCCGCCACGGCGCGTTCGTCGGCGCACCGCGGTGGGTGGCGTCCGAAGCGCCCATCGGCGACCACCCCGGCGTACGCCGCGACAGCTTCGCGGTGACCGGCCGCACGACCGTCTCCGGGCTGTCCGCCGTCCTCTACCACCAGCAGGAGGACACCAGCACGGGCTACGACCGGGCCGCGAAGCCCGCCAAGCGGCAGGCCCGGGTGCTGCTCTCGTACGCGACCGGTGGCCCCGACCCGAAGACCGGCGCGGCCTCCGAGGAGTCGTACCTGGCCACCGTCGACTTCGGCGTGGGACGCGACGGGCGGCTCGCCCAGGTCCCCGACGAGCTGACGCTGCCGGTGCTCGCCGCGCCGGACGGCAGCGCCGACGTGGAGACGATCAGTGAGCTGGACGGCCGGATCCGGGAGACGGTCCGGGAGATCGCGGCCAAGGAGGCCGAGGCCGCCGACCTCACCCGGCAGACCGCCGACGTACCGGAGCTGGAGCGCCTGCGCGGGCTCTTCTACACCCGGTCGCAGGACTTCACGGGCTGGTCGCTCCGGCTGCGCTTCCGGGTGACCCGGAACGGCAAGGACCAGTACCTCGCGGTCAAGGGCGACGGCCAGGGGCAGGGCGACTACCCGCCGGTGATCCGCACCTCCGACAAGGACGCGAAGTCGGCGCTGTGGTCCATCGAGATGCCGCCCGGGTCCGGGTGGAACGGCTCCATGCTCTACAACCTGCGCAACATCCACACGGGCAAGGACCTCAACGTCTCGGGCGCGAGCAAGGACAACGACACCCCGCTCATCGTCTACCGGCGCGAAGCCGGCGCCTGGAACAGCCTCTTCGGCATCTACGAGCAGCGCGACGGCTCCGTCCTCCTGACCAACCGGAACAGCGAGAAGTCGGTCTGCGCGCCCGACCGGCTCGACGACCGCGTCGTCCAGCACGACACCACCGGGATGGCCGACTACGCCGCCGGGCTGATCATCCTGGAGCGGGTCGCCCTCTACGGCGGGCACCCCGACATCGCCGACGCCGTCAAGCGCGTCGAGGCCCTCGATGCGCAGCTCGCCGAGCTCCGGCCCAAGCGCGAGCTGCTCGCCGAGCGGCAGCGCGAGATCGCCGCCCTCCAGGCCGAGTTGGCCGCCGCCCGCGAGGAGCTCGCCCGTCTGACCGGCGGCCTCAAGGGCGCCGACGACATCGCGCTGCCCATGCCGCAGCTCTCCCTCGACCGCACCGGTCTGAGCTGCTCCGGCGCCCTGCTGGCCTTCGCCCGCTCGGCCGACCGGCCGCACCTGCTGGACAGCGCCACCGGGAACGTCGTGGTGTATTTCCGCGGCTCCAACGGGCAGTTCTTCGCCGCCTACTACGACACGGTGGTGGCCCGCTCCTCCCGGCGTCTGACGGCGGGCGACGGCACGGCCGTCACCTTCACCGCCCGGGACTCCGGCACCGACCTGGGCGCGGTACGGATCCGCGTCAGCGAAGGCGACGGGCCCGGCCTGTGCGACCTCACCGTCGAGCGGGACGGGGAGCGCGAGACCTGGAAGCGGCTGCCGCGCCGGGCCGCCGACTTCGCCGCGATCGTCAACGGGGCGCCGGAGACGCCCGTCACCGTGGGCGCGGTGAAGTCGTTCGACGCCACCACGCGACTCCTGTCCGGCGGCAAGGCCGGTGACATCGTCGGCGGTGTGCTCCAGCTCGCCGAGGCACTGTCCGGCGCCCTGCCCGCCCGTACGCCCGTCACGGTCGGCGGCCACCTCTACCTCACGGAAGCCGACCACGCGCCGGGAGCGACCTCGCTCCGGCTGGGCGACGGTGAGGGCGGACCCGAGCCGCAGCCGGGCGATGCGGTCGTGCGCCTGCGCTACGACCACCGCTCCGCCTCCTCCAGCCGGCCCGGTGTTCCGCTGTCCGCGGGCTCCCACCTGCTGTTCGCCGACCCCGGTGCGGCACAGGAGATCCCGCTCGGCGAGGTGGCCGACCCGGTCGCCGGGCACGCCTGCCGCTGGCGCGCGGACAAGCCGGGCCGGGCGTACTCCTTCGACGGACAGCGGAACGTCCTCACCCTGCCGGAGGAGCAGCTGGACCGGGCCGCGGTGACCCGCGACCTGACCCTGGAGGCGTGGATCAACCCCGAGCGGATCTCGGGCGCGGCCAGGATCGTCCACGCCCGCACCGGCGACGTCCCGTACTCGCTGGGGCTCCTCGCCCCGACCGCCGTGGCGACCCCCGCGCTGGCCTTCGACGGCAAGAGCGGCGTGGCCGTCACCGAGAAGAGCATCGACCTCGCCGGCAAGAGCTTCACGGTGGAGTTCTGGGCCCGGCGCACGACGGAGTGGGAGTACCGGCCGCACTACATCATCGGCCACGGGACCTCGCACGCCACCACGAGGGGATCCCTGCACATCGGCTTCCGCGACACCAGCGCCTTCACGTTCGCGTTCTACGGTGACGACCTCACCACCAACCACGGCAACGACGACACCGACTGGCACCACTGGGCCTGCGTCTACGACGCGGCCACCCGGGAGCAGGTGATCTACAAGGACGGCGTCGAGGAGGGCAAGCGCGTCGCGTCGGGCCACTACCTCGGCAACGGTGACTTCAGCTTCGGCAGCTCCTTCGCCGGCTGGGTGCCCGAATACGCGCAGGTGGAGACGGACGAGGTCCGGCTGTGGGACACCGCCCGCACCGCCGCCGAGGTCCGGCGGATGAAGAACCGGCGGCTGACCGGCGAGGAGCCGGGCCTGATGGGCTACTGGCCCTACGCCGAACCGGCACCCCAGGTGGCCGGGAAGCCGGGCGTCCTGGACCGCTCCGGCAACGGCCGGCACGTGTACCTCAAGGGCGGCGTCAGCCCCGTCACCGCGCCCGCCGCCCTGTCCACGGCGGCGGACCCGGACGCCGGCTACCGCGTCGTCGCCGCCGTCGGCGGCAGCCTCGTCGCCACCCGCGCCACCTTCCCCCCGCGCGAATGGGCCCACCTCGCCGCCGCCTACGAGCAGTCGTGGGCCGTCGAGCTGACCGACGGCGCGTACCTCGAGACTCCCGACAACGACGCCCTCGACATCCCCGACGACCTCACGATCGAGGTCTTCTGCCGCGTCGACGCCCTCGGCACCACCCAGGGCCTGCTCTCCAAGGGCCGGGCCGCCGACGGCTCCGGCGGCAGCGTCCCCTACCGGCTGCTCGTCCTGCCCGACGGGACGCTGGAGTTCGCCTTCGAGGAGCCGGGCGGCAAGCTCGTCCGGCTCGCCTCCACCGCGGCCCTGACCGCCGGAACGTTCCACCGGATCGGTGTCGTCCGCAAGGGCGGCCGGTCGACGCAGGAGCGCAAGGGCAACCAGGAGATCACCACCGTCGGCGCGGACGGCAAGCCGGTCAAGCAGACCGTGGAGCTCGTCGAGTCCGTGGACATGCGGGAGTGGCAGGAGGTCCGCTTCTTCATCGACGGCCGCGAGGCCGGCACCGCCCGCTACGAGGGTCCCGGCCCCAAGGGCAACACCGGCACGCTCGACATCGGCCGGGCCCGGGACGGCCTTGAGACGCACGCCTTCACCGGCGTCGTCGCCGAGGTCCGGCTGTGGGGCGCGGCACGCGACGCCGCCCAGCTCGGCGCGCCCGTCTCCACCCGCGACCGGGGCCTGACGGCGCACTGGCGGTTCGAGGAGAACGCGGGCAACACCGCCGCCGACACCACCGGCTCGCACGCCCTCCGGCTGCGCGGTGCCCGCTGGACCCGCAATCCCGACCCGCGCGGCAGCGCCTTCCGTCTCTACCGCAACGGCGTCTCGGTGGCCTGCGACCCGCTGGAGTCGGCGGACTTCGCCGACCACGGCGACGCCCAGCTCACCCTCGGCGCCCGGCGCAAGGACGGCACGGCCGGCCAGGCCTTCGACGGCGTACTCGAAGAGGTGCGGATCTGGCGCACGGCCCGCACCCAGGAACAGGTCCTCGACAACCTCTTCACCCGGCTGGGCGGCGAGAAGGAAGACCTCATCGCCTACTGGCCGTTCGACGCCGCCTCCACCGAGACCACGGCGGAACTTGTACGGGACGAGGGGCTGCGCGGCAACCACCTGACGCTGTCCGGCGGTGACGCCCGTCCCGCCGCGGTCCTGTCCACGGCGCCGGTCTCCACCGACACCGCCCAGGTCCGCTCGGCGCTCGCCGCGATGCGCACCCCCTTCCACGAGACGGTCTCCGGTTCGCCGGCCGTCGCCGAGTACGCCGACATGCAGTACACCGCCAAGGGCGAGGCGTTCGGCGTCCTGAAGCGGGCGTACGGCTATCTGCGGGACGGCCGCTGGCACCTGGTCACCGGCTACAAGGTCGGTGACCTGGTGAGCGAGTGGGTCAGCCAGGTGCAGTTCGACCCGCAGCTGGTCGGCTATGTCGAGGGCGCGCCGCCGGTCCCGTCGGAGAACCTCACGCCCAACACCGTCGACCCCGACCGCTCGACCTACGACGGCATCGCGTCGGTGGAGTTCACCGAGGCCGAGGAGGTCGTCCACTCGCTGTCGTCGGCCAAGGAGCGCAGCGTCGACGCGGCGTTCGGCTTCGCGCTGTCGAACGAGGTCGACGTCGACATGTGGATGATCACCGCACCGCTCGGCTTCGGTGTCGCCAAGTCGATGGTGAAGGCGAAGGTGTCGGCGGGTGTCCGGGGCAGCCTGGAGTTCTCCAACAGCTGGGCCGAGGAGACGGCCGTCTCGCAGGGCGAGAACACCGCCCGTTCCCTGAAGGTCGACCTCTCCGGCAGCTGGGAGGACCCGCTGAGGCCCCTCAACCCGGCCCTCGGCCGCCGTTACATCCCCGTCAACACCGGCTTCGCCCTGGTCCAGTCCCAGACCGCCGACGTCTTCGCGCTGCGGCTCGCGCACAGCGGCGCCCTGGTCGCCTACCGCATCCAGCCCAACCCCGACATTCCCAAGGACTGGAACGTCGTTCCCTTCCCCCTCAACCCCCGCTACACCAAGCAGGGCACCCTCGACGGCACGGTCGGCTTCGACGAGCGCGGCAAGGTCCTCGACCCGGACTACACCGCCGCCCGCGACCACGGCGAATACAGCTACTACAAGCCGCGCGAGGCCTATGCCATCAAGCGGCGCATCCAGCGCGAGCAACAGCGGCTGCGCGGCTACTACGAGTCCGTGTCCACCGAGACCCACGCACCCGACCCCACCGCCGAGCGGGCGGGCCGGGTCCTGGGCGGTGCGATCGGCGGGGACACCGCGCCCGGCACGGCGCGGGAGACCGCCGGCAGCTCCACCGGTGCGGGCTTCTCACGCCGCGACCTGGTCAACACCTATGTGTGGACGGCGGACGGCGGGTTCTTCGCCGAGACCACCGAGACCACCGACGCCGTCAGCGAGACCACCTCGGGCTCCTACTCGCTGTCCGGCTCGGTGGGCACCTCCCTCGGCACGTCCTTCGACGTCATGGGCATCGGCATCAACGCCCAGCTCGACGCCTCCATCGGGGGCGGCATGACCGCCACCCGGGCGCGCGGCAAGGAGGCCACCCGGTCCTTCGGCCTCAACGTCACCTGCTCGCCGTCGGGCAACGTCCAGCAGTACGACGCGGGCCGCAAGCCGGTCTTCGACGCCGACGGCAAGCCCGTCAACGCACCCGGCAAGGTGGACGCGTACCGGTTCCTCAGCTTCTACCTCGGCGAGGACACCGAGCACTTCGACACCTTCTTCCACAAGGTCGTCGACCCGGCCTGGCTGGAGAGCGGCACCGACCCGAACGCGGCCGCGCTGCGCCAGGCCCGCCAGTCGGACCGCAAGCCGCCGTGCTGGCGGGTGATGCACCGCGTCACCTTCGTCAGCCGGCTCCTGCCGCCCGTCGCCGCCGCCGAGGCCGCGCCCCTGGAGCGGGCGATGCGGCAGCTGGACGTGGAGAGCAACTACGAGCTCGTCCGGCGCCTGGACCCCTACGTCAAGGGCGCGGCCACCGGACGGGCCGAGCTCTCCCGGGCGGTGCGCGACGCGCTCGCGACGCACCTGCCGGAGCTGAGCCCGCACGCGGAGGAGGTGACGGGCTTCCTCGCGCAGTACTACGGCGTCGAGGGCTGACCGGCTGAGCGACGTCCCGCCGACGGATCCACGCTGTCGGCGGGACGGCCGGCACAAGGGCGCCAGGGCCGGAAAAATCATGCGACGTCCCGGCCCCGCCGGTGTTAGCTTCAACCACCATGGAACCACTCGGCGAGAACGACATACGTGCCTCCTTCGTGAACTGCTCCAAGGGGGAGGCGCGCCGGCTCAGCCTGCCCCGGGGACTGGCCGAACTCCCCTGGGCGGACCTCGACTTCCTGGGCTGGCGGGATCCGGGCGCCCCGGACCGCGGCTACATCGTCGCCGAGCGGGCCGGGGAGCTGGTGGGGGTCACGCTGCGCGTCCCGCAGGGCGGCCCGCGGAGCATGATGAAGACCACGATGTGCTCGCTCTGCCTGACCGGGCACGTCGCCTCGGGGGTCTCGCTGCTCGCCGCCCGCAAGGTCGGCGCCGCCGGCCGCGACGGCAACACCGTCGGCGCCTACATGTGCGCGGACTTGGCCTGCCCGCTGTACGTGCGGGGCAAGAAGCAGCCGCTGCTCGCGATGCGTTACAAGGAGACCCTGGACGTGGAGGACCGGATCACGCGCACGCTCGTGAACCTGGACGCGTTCCTGGACAAGGTCTTCCGGGTCGAGGACGCGCCGGCCCGGGCCTGAGCCCGGACGCACGGAAGCCGGGGCAGCCGCCCCGGCTTCCGTGCGTGCAGTAGTGCGCGGCTCAGGCCTGCTCGGCCCGGGCCCGGCGGCGGGCGAGCAGCGCCTCGCGGCGCTCGTCGAACTTCGTCGCCTGGTCGTCGAGGCCGCCCATGTACAGCCCCAGCTCCTCCTGGGCGCGCAGACCGTCCGGGCCCAGCCCGGTGATCTCCAGGACCTTCAGGAAGCGCAGCACCGGCTGCAGCACGTCGTCGTGGTGGATGCGCAGGTTGTAGATCCCGCCGATGGCCATCTGCGCGGCGGCCCGCTCGAAGCCGGGGATGCCGTGGCCCGGCATCCGGAAGTCGACCACGACGTCCCGCACGGCGCTCATCGTCTGGTCGGGCGCCAGCTCGAAGGCCTTCCCCAGCAGATTGCGGTAGAAGACCATGTGCAGGTTCTCGTCCGTGGCGATCCGGGCGAGCATGCGGTCACAGACCGGGTCGCCGGAGTGGTGGCCGGTGTTCCGGTGCGAGATGCGGGTGGCCAGCTCCTGGAACGCGACGTACGCGACCGAGTGCAGCATGCTGTGCCGGTTGTCGGACTCGAACCCCTCCGACATGTGCTGCATGCGGAACCGCTCCAGCGCGACCGGGTCCACGGCGCGCGAGGTGAGCAGGTAGTCCCGCATCACGATGCCGTGCCGGCCCTCCTCGGCGGTCCAGCGGTGCACCCAGGTCCCCCAGGCGCCGTCGCGGCCGAAGAGCGAGGCGATCTCGTGGTGGTAACTGGGGAGGTTGTCCTCGGTCAGCAGGTTGACGATGAGGGCGGTACGCCCGATGTCCGTCACCTTCGACTGCTCGGGGGCCCAGGCCTCGCCGCCCATGACCCCGTCGAAGTTCCGCCCGTCGCTCCACGGCACGTACTCGTGCGGCATCCATTCCTTGGCGACCTTGAGGTGGCGGTTCAGCTCGGTCTCGACGACCTCTTCGAGTGCGAACAGCAGGCGGCTGTCGCTCCACACGGCCCGGGAATGGTGGCGGAGGGGGGCGATGGTCACAGACAGCTCCTGGTGCGGGGACGATCTTACTTACGGATCCGTAGGTTACGACACCGTAGGTTAAGGGTGCGGTAAACGGCAAGAGCCGCCCTTCCGCAAGGACGGTGTGTGCGGTGGCCGTCACGGCGTGTGCGTCGACGAGGCGTGCCCTGGCGGGCTATGGGGAGCTGATGCGAGGGCTCAAGGGCCACATGGCGTCGTGGGCCGACGGTCCGGTCAGCGCCGTCGTGGCCGTGCGCGACGGAGCCGGGCACAGCGAAAAGCCCGGCACCTCCGCGGGAGCGGGAGGTACCGGGCTGAAAAACTCGGCGGAACTCGGAAAAAAGGGGGGTGGGACAGCCGTTACCGCGACGGGCGCGGGTGGTGGGTGTCGTGCGTGTGGGGGTTGTCCGAGTGCTTCGCCGCGACCATCGTGAGGCCCGCGATGACCAGGAAAGCGACGATCGGCGCGGCGACGTAGAGGCCGAGCGTGTTGATCACGCTCATGCCCGGACCCGGGTCGTCACCGTCGTCGCGGGTGAGCGCGAACGCGGGGGACGACATCAGCAGCATCAGCACAGTGCCGGCGGAGATGGCGCCGGCGCGCATGGCGTTCTTGTTGACCTTGTTGCTCACGGGCTCAACGTATCGGACCCGCGTCCGCCCCGCGCGCCCGGGGTCGCCTATGGGGGGCCGACCGGGCCGACCGGGCCCGTCGCGGGCCATTCCCCCCACGTCCCGCCCCAGGTCTTTCCCCAGGTGCCGCTCGTCGGCGCGGTACGCAGCTCGTCCATCAGGGCGTGCAGCCGCGGGGAGGCCGCCAGGTCCTCCAGGGAGAGCGGGCGGCCGGTCGCGTCGGCGATGGGGAGCCGCCAGTTCGGGTACTGGTCCCAGGTGCCCGGCAGGTTCTGCGGACGCCGGTCACCGACCGTGTCCGGGAGCCAGACGCCGATCATCCGGGCGGGGGTGCGCAGCAGGAAGCGGTGGACGGCCTTGACCGCGGCCACCTCGTCGCCCGGGCCCTCGGGGAGCAGGCCCAGCCGGCCGAAGAGCGCCATCCACTCCGCGACCGCCGTCGCGTCCTCCCGCTGCTCCACGCCGAGCGGGCGGGTCAGCAGGCCGAGCCGGTGGCGCAGCTCCACATGGTCGCCGGTGAGACGGGCGGCCGTGCTCGGCAGGTCGTGGGTGGTGGCCGTGGCCAGGCAGTCGGTGCGCCAGCGCCCGGGCTCCAGCGGCTCCGCGCGGCCGCCCGCGCCGTCGTAGTCCCGCTCGAACCACAGCACCGACGTCCCCAGCACCCCCCGCTCGGCCAGCGACTCCCGCACGCCCGGCTCGACCGTGCCCAGGTCCTCGCCTATGACGGTCGCGGCCGCGCGGTCGGCCTCCAGCGCGAGGACGCCGAGCATCGCCTCCGCGTCGTAGCGCACGTACGTCCCCCGCGTCGGCTCGCACCCCTCCGGTACCCACCAGAGCCGGAACAGGCCCATCACATGGTCGATGCGCAGCGCGCCCGCGTGGCGCATCAGCGCGCGCAGCAGATCGCGGTAGGGGGCGTACCCCGTGGCCGCCAGGGCGTCGGGGCGCCAGGGCGGCAGCCCCCAGTCCTGGCCGTGCGGGCTGAAGGCGTCGGGGGGAGCGCCGACCGACATGCCGGCGGCGAAGGCGTGCTGCTGCGCCCAGGCGTCCGCGCCCGCGGGATGCACTCCGATGGCCAGGTCGTGGACGAGGCCGATGCGCATGCCCGCCTCGCGCGCGGCCCGCTGGGCGGCGGCCAGCTGCTGGTCGGTGAGCCAGGCGAGCCAGCAGTGGAAGTCGACGCGGTCGAGGAGCTCGCCGCGGGTGCGGGCCGTACGGGCCGAGCGGGGGTCCTTCAGGGCGCCGGGCCAGGTGCGCCAGTCGGGGCCGTGCACCTCGGCGAGCGCGCACCATGTGGAGTGGTCGTCGAGGGCCTGGCCCTGCTCGGCGAGGAAGTCGCAGTACGCGGCGCGGCGGCCGGGGCTCAGCGGCACGGCCCGCACCAGCTCCAGCGCCTGGCGCTTGGCCGCCCAGACCGCGTCCCGGTCGATGAGGGCATCGCGCCGCAGCACGCCCTCGCGCAGCGCGGCGGCCCGGCCGAGGAGCACCTCGGCGCGCTCGCGCGCGGGGCCGTCGAGATAGGCGAACTCGGCGATGTCCTCGACCCGCAGATAGACCGGGTCGGGGAAGCGACGGGAGGAGGGGCGGTACGGCGAGGGATCGGTGGGCGCGCCGGGCACGGCCGCGTGCAGCGGGTTGACCTGCACGAAGTCCGAGCCGAAGGCCCGGCCCGACCAGGCGGCGAGCTCGGCGAGGTCACCGAGGTCGCCCATGCCCCAGGAGCGGGCGGACAGCAGCGAATACAGCTGCACGAGGAAGCCGTGGGAGCGCTCGGGCGGGGCGGGCAGCCGCTCGGGGGCGACGATCAGCGGCACGCACGCGCTCCGGCCGTCGGGGGCGTGGGCGCGCAGCAGATGACTGCCGAGCGGCAGGGCCTCCGCGAGGCCCGCCCCGCCGAACAGGGGCGCACCGTCCCAGGCGATTGCCCGACCGCCCTCGGTGTCGACCCGCAGGGCCGTGCCCTCCGGCAGCGTGGGCAGTGCCCGCCCGTGGGCGCGCGGCGTCCCGTCCGCCGCCGCCCGCAGGACCACCGCCCCGGGCAGCAGCCGGCGGCGCTCGGTGGCGGCATGGGCGTCCAGGGCGTCCCGGACGGCACGGGGGGTGGACGCGTCGACGCCCAGTGCGGCGAGGACCGCGACGACGGTGTCCTCGGGCACCTGGAGTCCCTGGCCGGGCGCGGGCTCGTAGGAAGTGGCGACACCGTGCAGTTCGGCGAGCCGCGCTCGGCCCATTCAGACCTCCGAGGACTCCGTACCGAAGGCCGGTCCGTGGACCGTGGCCGTGGGTTCGCTGGTGAGCGGCAGTTCGGTGGCCAGCGGGGGCTCGCTGGTCAGCGGGGTCGCGTCGGCGAGCGGCGGCTCGCTGGTCAGCGGGGGCTCGGCGGGGGCCCCGGAACCGGAGCCGGCCGGGAGCGGGCCGTCGAACTCCGGGAGGTAGCCGTCGTCGTGCGCGCACGCACACGGGGACGGCACCGGTTTGGACAGGGCGGACAGCAGGAGCTGGGCGGACGCGGCCACAGGGGCCTCCCGGGGGTGACGGCAGTGGGTCACGTCTGCACTACCCACTCGGGGCGGCCGCAGACGTACCGGACCAAGGAACGTGTCCCGGGTCACATTACGTTCCTCTATGTCGATTTAGCGGTGCTTTCGTGGGCTTCGTTTTCCGTTCGCTCATCGACTCGCCGGGCAATACCGGCACTTCGGTCACGTGCGTTGACACGCATCGCGCCTGGTGATGGGCTCACTGCCCACGAGCGTGCACCTTGGGGCGAGGAGAAAGCCGTGCGGTTCCCGGGTAACGAACCCTCGTACGACAGCCACGGCGGAGAGCGGCAGGCGGAGCAACCGGCAGAGCGGCACGAGCAGCGACAAAAGGGGCGCGTGCTCCGTGCCGTCGGCACCGGCCGCCTCGGCCGCCTGGGTGAACCCTTCGTCGCCCGCCCCCGCAAGGCCGGAGCCACCGTGCTGGCCGCGGCCCTCCTCGGCGGACTGCTCGGCGGCGCGCCCGGTGCCGTCGCCGACCCGCGCACCGGCGGCGCCACCACCACCGCGGGCCCCGCCGACCGGGAGAGCGCCGACGCCGCGCCCGCCGTCTGGCCGCGCCCCCAGTCGCTGAGCGCCCAGGGCTCCTCCGCGCGGATCGGCGACGAAGTCACCGTCATGGCCGACTCCGGCGCCGACCCCTACGCCCTCGACGTGCTCCGCGAGACGCTGCGTGCCCTCGGCGCCCGTACCGTCGTCGACGCCGGCGCCGGCGGCACCCCGCCGCCGCGCGGCCTGATCGTCTACGCGGGCGGGCAGCCCGCCGAGGACGCCCTGCGTGCCCTCGGCGCCCCCGCCGTCGACGACCTGCCCTCCGGCGGCTACCGCCTCGCCACCGGACAGGTGGACGGGCGGCCGACGGTCGCGCTCGCGGGGCTGGGCCCGGACGGGCTGTTCCACGCGGCGCAGACACTGCGCCAGCTGGCGGTGGAGCGCGACGGCGGCAAGGCCTTCGCCGGCGTGGTGGTGCGCGACTGGCCGGGCACGGCCGTGCGCGGGCTGACCGAGGGCTTCTACGGCCGACCCTGGTCGCGGCAGCAGCGCCTGGACCAGCTCGACTTCATGGGCCGCACCAAGCAGAACCGCTATCTCTACGCCCCGGGCGACGACCCCTACCGCCAGGCCCGCTGGCGCGACGCCTACCCCGCCGACCAGCGCGCCGAATTCCGGGCCCTGGCCGAGCGGGCCCGCCGCAACCACGTGACGCTCGGCTGGGCGATCTCGCCGGGGCAGGCGATGTGCTTCTCCTCCGACTCCGACCTGCGGGCGCTCGCCCGCAAGGTCGACGCGATGTGGGCGCTGGGCGTGCGCGCCTTCCAGCTCCAGTTCCAGGACGTCAGCTACAGCGAGTGGCACTGCGACGCGGACGCCGACGCCTTCGGCTCCGGGCCCGAGGCGGCGGCCGCCGCGCAGGCCAAGGTCGCGGGCGCCCTCGCCCGGCACCTGGCGGCCAAGGGCCCCGAGGCGGCCCCCCTGTCGCTGCTGCCCACCGAGTACTACCAGGACGGGCGGACGGCCTTCCGGCGTGCGCTCGCGGGCGCCCTCGACCCGCGCGTGGAGGTGGCGTGGACGGGCGTCGGGGTGGTCCCCAAGACCATCACCGGCGGTGAACTGGCCGACGCCCGGGCCGCCTTCGGCCACCCGCTGGTCACCATGGACAACTACCCGGTCAACGACTACGCGCAGGACCGTATCTTCCTCGGCCCCTACACCGGCCGGGAGCCGGCCGTCGCGGTCGGCTCCGCCGCCCTGCTCGCCAACGCCTCCGCCCAGCCGGTCGCCTCCCGCATCCCGCTGTTCACCACCGCCGACTACGCGTGGAACCCGCGCCAGTACCGCCCCGAGGAATCCTGGCGCGCTGCCGTCGACGACCTCGCCGGCCACGACCCCGCCACCCGCGAGGCCCTCACCGCCCTCGCCGGCAACGACCGCTCGTCCGTCCTGGGCGGCGAGGAGTCCACGTATCTGCGCCCCCTGCTGGACGCCTTCTGGGCGGCCCTGGCCACCACCGACGCCGGGCGGCTGACGGAGGCCGGTGACCGGCTGCGCACCGCCTTCCGCGCCATGCGCGACGCCCGGCAGCGGCTCTCGGGCTCCCTCGGCGGCCTCGACGCCGAGGTGCGGCCCTGGCTCGAGCAGCTGGCGCGGCACGGCGAGGCGGGCGAGAAGGCCGTGGACATGCTCACCGCCCACGCGCGCGGCGACGGCACCACGGCCTGGCGGGCCCAGCTGGACGTGCAGCGGCTGCGCGAGCGGATCGAGGACAGCCGGGTCACGGTCGGCAAGGGCGTCCTGTCCCCGTTCCTGGAGCAGGCCCTGGCCCGGGCCAACGGCTGGACGGGCATCGACCGGCCGCTGCGCACCACCGGCCCGGCCACCGACGGCGACCCGACCACGAGCAGCCCGTCCGCCCCCGGCGAGACCCTGACCGTGCGGCTGCCGCGCCCCCGCCCGCTGACCGCCGTTACCGTGCTCACCGCCCCCGCCCCCGGCGTGCGCGGCACCGTCGAGGCACACGATGCCGACCGCGGCTGGCAGCCGCTCGGGACGGTCTCCGACGGCGGCTGGACGCAGGCACCCGGCAAGGGCGTACGGGCCGACGCGCTGCGCCTGGTCTGGGCCGCGGGCAGCACGGCGCCGGCCGTCCACGAGGTCACCCCGTGGTTCGCCGACGACCCCTCGGCCGACTTCGAGCTCACCCGCCGGGACGCCGACGCCGAGATCGGCGGCCGCCCGGCCGTCGTCGACGCCCGGATGATCACCCGGCGGCCGGGAACGGTCCGCGAGAAGCTCACCGTCATGGCGCCCCCCGGAGTCACCGTCCGGGCACCGGCGGAGATCACCTCGCCGCGCGGCGGTGTCACCACGGCCCGGATCGAGCTGTCGGTGCCCGCCGGGACGGCCGCGCGCACCTTCACCGTGCCCGTCCGCCTCGGCGACCAGGAGCGGATCCTGACCGTCCGGGCCTATCCGCCGACCGGCGGCCCGAACCTGGCGCGCGGGGCCCGGGCGACCGCCTCGGGCCAGGAGAC
Source organism: Streptomyces syringium (assembly GCF_017876625.1). NCBI lineage: Bacteria > Bacillati > Actinomycetota > Actinomycetes > Kitasatosporales > Streptomycetaceae > Streptomyces > Streptomyces syringium. Next base: position 2,683,765 of record NZ_JAGIOH010000001.1, on the reverse strand, counting down.
GGGCCGTTTCCCGGCCTCGGCGGCCATCGACGGCGAGACGGGGACCCGCTGGTCCTCACCGGCCTCCGACGACGCCTGGTGGCAGCTGGAGCTGGCCCGCCCGGCCCGTCTCGGCCGGCTGGTCCTGCACTGGCAGGAGGCGCACCCCGCCCGCTTCCGCGTGCAGGTCTCGCCCGACGGGCGCACCTGGCGGGACGCGGCGGTGGTGGCCGACGGCAAGGGCGGGGTGGAAACCGTCCGCATGGACGCGCCGGGCGCGCGCTTCGTCCGGGTACAGGGCGAGAAGCGGGCCACCCGCTTCGGCTACTCCCTGTGGGAGGTCGAGGCGTACGCCGTACAGGAACGGCCGGGGGCGGCTCCCCGGCAGGAGGACAAGCAGGAGAGCAAGCGCTGAGACCGGGCCATCGCCGCGCACGCGCCCTCGAAGCCCGGGGAGCGCGGTGCACCTGGACGACAATGGCCCGGTCGACTCAGGCGGAAATGCCGTCGATCCGGGCCATCGCGTCCTGGGCGCCGTATGCCTCCAGGTAAGGCAGCCAGCGTGGATCCCGGTGGCCGGTGCCGATGATGCGCCAGGCCAGCCCCGACGGCGGGGCCGGTTGGTGCCGCAGCCGCCAGCCCAGCTCCCCGACGTGCCGGTCGGCCTTGACGTGATTGCAGCGGCGGCACGCGGCCACCACGTTCTCCCAGGCGTGCTGGCCGCCGCGGCTGCGCGGAACGACGTGATCGACGCTGGTTGCGACGCCACCGCAGTACGCGCATCGGCCGCCGTCACGGGCGAACAGAGCACGGCGGGTGAGCGGAACGGGCCCCCGAAAGGGCACCCGCACGAAGCGCTTCAGCCGGACGACGCTGGGTGCGGGGACGGTACAGGTCGCGCTGTGCATAAAGGCGCCGGAGTCCTCGAGGCTGATGGCCTTCTCATTGAGGACGAGTATGAGCGCGCGGCGGAGCGGTACGACGCCGAGCGGCTCGTACGACGCATTGAGGACCAGGACATGCGGCACGGGTGCCTCCTTGTACGCCGGCGGCGCGTGGCTCGCGCCGGGACGATCTCCTGCAAGTGTCCCCTGACCCCCGCTCGGAGCGCCACCATCACCGGGTAACGGGCCACAGGTGTTTTCGAGCACACCGCGTTCATCCCCCGCCCAAGACCTGTTCCATCTCGAACACAGCAACGGAACGCGACGTCTGCCCCGTTAGTGTGGTGAGTCCGCCCGTTCCGCTTCTCGGCGCGGGCGTGTCCCACACGAAGGGTTCCTGCTGTGTTCTGGTCCGCTGCTCTGGGCGCAGACTCACCGACCACCCCGCCGCCCTCGTCCCTGGACGAGGCGCAGAGGACGGCGAACGACGCCGCCGGCTGGGTCGAGGAGAACTGGTCCATCTGGCTCAGCAATGGCCTGCGCATGATCCTGATCATCGTGATCGCCGTGGCCATGAGGCATCTGATCCGCCGGGCGATCACCAAACTGATAGCGCGCATGAACCGCAGCGCCGAGGCCGTCGACGGCACGGCGCTCGGCAGCCTCCTGGTCAACGCCGAACGGCGCCGGCAGCGCTCGGAGGCCATCGGCTCGGTGCTGCGCAGCGTCGCCTCGTTCCTGATCATGGGAACGGCGGCCCTGACGGTGCTGTCCGTCTTGCAGATCAATCTGGCCCCGCTGTTGGCCAGCGCCGGTGTGGCGGGTGTGGCCATCGGTTTCGGCGCCCGCAATCTCGTCACCGACTTCCTCTCCGGCGTCTTCATGATCCTTGAGGACCAGTACGGCGTCGGCGACGAGGTCGACGCCGGTGTCGCCACCGGCACCGTCATCGAGGTCGGCCTGCGCGTCACCAAGCTGCGCGGGGCGAACGGCGAGATCTGGTACGTCCGCAACGGCGAGGTCAAGCGCATCGGCAACCTCAGCCAGGGCTGGGCCACCGCGGGCGTCGACGTCCAGGTCCGGGCCACCGAGGACCTGGAGCGGGTCCGCTCGGTCGTCATCGCGGCCGGTGAGGAGATGGCGAAGGCCGAGCCGTGGAACGAGCGGCTCTGGGAGCCGGTGGAGGTCCTCGGCCTGGACGCGGTCTACCTCAATTCCATGGTCGTCCGTGTCTCGGCCAAGACGATGCCGGGCAAGGCCCTCGGTGTCGAGCGGGAGCTGCGCTGGCGCATCAAGCAGGCCCTGGACGAGGCGGGCATCCGTATCGTCGGCACCGCCCCCTGGGAGGCGGAGGACGAGGCCGCCGCCGACCCGAGCGCCGCCGTGGCGGCCCCCTCGGTGCTGGCCAACCCCACGTCCCCGCAGTCCCTGGCCACGGCCCCGATACCGGCCCCGCTCACGCCGGGCGCGGGGGCCCCGCTGGGCAAGTAGCGCCGCCACAGCCCTACACCGTAGAACGCCGGGGGCGCCCCGGGCCGCAGTGGCCCGGGGCGCCCCCGTTTTCCGTCGCCGACGGGCGTCAGGCCGCCGCGGCGTCCGCCGCCTGGGCCTTCAGCGCGCGCTCGACACCCGCGCGGGACTCGGTGACCAGCCGGCGCAGGGCCGCGTTCGGCCCGGCCGAGGCCAGCCACGCGTCCGTCGCGTCCAGCGTGTCCTGCGACACCAGCAGGGACGGGTAGAGGCCGACCGCGATCTGCTGCGCGATCTCGTGGCTGCGGCTCTCCCAGATGTCCTTGACGACCGCGAAGTACTTCTCGCTGTAGGGGGCGAGCAGCTCGCGCTGGTCGGTCTGGACGAAGCCGCCGATGACCGCTTCCTGCACCGCGTTGGGCAGCTTGTCGGACTCCACGACCGCGGCCCACGCCTCGGCCTTCGCCTCGGCCGTGGGACGCGCGGCGCGCGCGGACGCGGCGTGCCGCTCGCCCGCCGAGGTCTTGTCGCGCTCCAGCTCCGCCGCGATGGCCTTCTCGTCGGCGCGGCCGGTGGCGGCGAGACGCTCCAGCAGGGCCCAGCGCAGCTCGGTGTCGACGGCGAGGCCCTCGATCACCTCCGTGCCGTCCAGCAGCCCCTGGAGCAGGTCGAGCTGGTCACCGGTGCGGGCCGTGTCGGCGAACGCGCGGGCCCACGCCAGCTGGTGGTCGCTGCCGCCCTCGGCCGCGCGCAGCTGCTCGAGCGTCGCCTCGGTCCACCGCGCCAGGCCGCTCTCGCGCCAGTCGGGGGCCGCGTACAGGTCCAGGGCGAGCTTCGCCTGGCGCTGCAGCGACTGCACCACGCCGATGTCCGACTCCTTGGTGACGCCGGACAGCACCAGCGAGAGGTAGTCGCGGGTGGCCAGCTCGCCGTCGCGCGTCATGTCCCACGCGGAGGCCCAGCACAGGGCGCGCGGCAGGGACTCGGTGAAGTCGCCCAGGTGCGCGGTGACGGTCGCCAGCGACTCGGCGTCCAGCCGCACCTTCGCGTAGCTCAGGTCGTCGTCGTTGAGCAGCACGACGGCCGGGCGGGCCCGGCCCACCAGCGCCTCGACGGGCGTCAGCTCGCCGTCGACGTCCAGCTCGATGCGGTCCTTGCGGACCAGCTTGCCGTCCTCGTGCTCGTACAGGCCGATGGCGATGCGGTGCGGGCGCAGCGTCGGCTCGCCCTTGGCACCGGCGGGCAGCGCCGGGGCCTCCTGCTTGACGGCGAAGGAGGTGATGACGCCGTCGGCGTCCGTGGTGATCTCGGGGCGCAGGATGTTGATCCCGGCCGTCTCCAGCCATGCCTTCGACCAGGTCTTGAGGTCACGCCCGGAGGTCTTCTCCAGCGCGCCCAGCAGATCGGACAGCCGGGTGTTGCCGAAGGCGTGCGCCTTGAAGTACGCCTGCACGCCCCGGAAGAACTCGTCCTGACCGACGTACGCCACCAGCTGCTTGAGCACGGAGGCGCCCTTGGCGTAGGTGATGCCGTCGAAGTTGACCAGGACGTCGTCCAGGTCGCGGATGTCCGCCATGATCGGGTGGGTGGACGGCAGCTGGTCCTGCCGGTACGCCCAGGTCTTCATGGAGTTCGCGAACGTGGTCCACGAGTGCGGCCACTTCGAGCCCGGCGCGTACGCCTGGCAGGCGATGGAGGTGTACGTGGCGAACGACTCGTTCAGCCACAGGTCGTTCCACCACTCCATGGTGACCAGGTCGCCGAACCACATGTGGGCCAGCTCGTGCAGGATCGTCTCCGCCCGCACCTCGTACGCCGCGTCCGTCACCTTCGAGCGGAAGACGTACTGGTCGCGGATGGTGACCGCGCCCGCGTTCTCCATCGCGCCCGCGTTGAACTCCGGCACGAAGAGCTGGTCGTACTTGGCGAAGGGGTACGCGTAGTCGAACTTCTCCTCGAACCACTCGAAGCCCTGCCGCGTGACCTCGAAGATGGCGTCCGCGTCGAGGAACTCGGCCAGCGAGGGACGGCAGTAGATGCCGAGCGGGACGCTGCGCCCGTCCTTCTCGTACGAGCTGTGCACGCTGTGGTACGGGCCGACGATCAGCGCGGTGATGTAGCTGGAGATCCGCGGCGTCGGCTCGAAGCGCCAGACGTCGCCCGCGGGCTCGGGGGTCGGCGAGTTCGAGATGACCGTCCAGCCCTCGGGCGCCTTCACCGTGAACTGGAAGGTGGCCTTGAGGTCCGGCTGCTCGAAGGAGGCGAACACGCGGCGCGCGTCCGGCACCTCGAACTGCGTGTAGAGATAGGCCTGCTGGTCGACCGGGTCGACGAACCGGTGCAGTCCCTCACCGGTGTTGGTGTACGCGCAGTCCGCGACGACCGTGAGCTCATTGCGCCCGGCGAGCAGGCCCGGCAGCGCGATCCGGCTGTCCTGGAACACCTCGGAGGCGTCGAGCGCGGTGCCGTTCAGCACCACCTCGTGCACGGTGGGGGCCACCAGGTCGATGAACGACTCCGCGCCCGCCTCGGCCGCGTCGAAGCGGACCGTGGTCTTCGACCGGTAGGTGCCGCCCTCCTGCGCGCCGGAGAGGTCGAGGTCGATCTCGTACGAGTCGACGGTGAGCAGGCTCGCCCGCCGCCGCGCCTCTTCGCGGGTCAGATTCGTTCCAGGCACCTGGGCATCTCCTTAACATCGCGACTTTCCGCCCATCCTTCCATGGGGACGGGGGCGGGCGCCCGTGTTAATCCGGCTGCGGGCCGCAAACGCCGGACGGGCTGCACATGCAGCCCGTCCGGCGTTGGAGGACACCGCCGCGCAGCGGAGGTGCGCAGGTACCCGCAGGCGTCAGCCGCGAAGCTCCGCCGCCACCAGCTCCGCGATCTGGACGGCGTTGAGTGCCGCGCCCTTGCGGAGGTTGTCGTTGGAGAGGAACAGCGCGAGGCCGTGCTCGACGGTCTCGTCGACGCGGATCCGGCCCACGTAGCTGACGTCCTCGCCGGCCGCCTGGAGCGGGGTCGGGATCTCGGAGAGGGCGACGCCGGGGGCGTCCTTCAGCAGCTCGTGCGCGCGCTCGACGCTCAGCGGACGCTCGAAGCGGGCGTTGATCTGGAGCGAGTGACCGGAGAAGACCGGGACGCGGACGCAGGTGCCGGAGACCTTCAGGCCCGGGATCTCCATGATCTTGCGGGACTCGTTGCGGAGCTTCTGCTCCTCGTCCGTCTCGAAGCTGCCGTCGTCGACGATCGAGCCGGCCAGCGGCAGCACGTTGAAGGCGATGGGGCGCTTGTAGACACCGGGCTCCGGGAACGTCACGGCGTCACCGTCGAAGGCGAGCTGGTCGGCGGCCTCGGCGACCTGGCAGACCTGGGTGTGCAGCTCGGCGACGCCGGCCACGCCCGAGCCGGAGACGGCCTGGTAGGTGGTGGCGACCATGGCGGTCAGCCCGGCCTCGTCGTGCAGCGGACGCAGCACCGGCATGGCGGCCATGGTGGTGCAGTTGGGGTTGGCGATGATGCCCTTGGGGCGGTTCGCGATCGCGTGCGGGTTGACCTCGGAGACGACGAGCGGCACCTCGGGGTCCAGCCGCCAGGCGGAGGAGTTGTCGATCACCACGGCACCGGCCGCGGCGACCTTCTCCGCGAGCGCGCGGGAGGTGGCGCCGCCGGCCGAGAAGAGCACGATGTCCAGGCCGGAGTAGTCGGCCGTGGAGGCGTCCTCGACGGTGATCTCGGTGCCCCGCCACGGCAGCGTGGACCCGGCGGAACGGGCCGAGGCGAACAGGCGCAGCTCGGCGACCGGGCCGATTGAATTGAACGCGCCCCGCTCGTCGAGGATCTTGCGCATGACTCCGCCGACCTGACCGGTGGCTCCGACGATTCCGATCCTCACGGGCGCTCCCTACCTCATACGTTCACGTGTGCGTGTATCGCGATAGACGGTCTTACCTGGTTCAACAGTTCCATCATGAGGTGCTACCCGCACCAAAAGTCCAATCCATTGCCGCAGGCCCCGGCCCTGCGGTGACCGGGATCACGGCTACGGGGCGGGCGCCCGTGCGGGCGCCCGCCCCGTAGGCCGTTCACCGAGGGGTTACGACACGACCTTCTCGATCTTCACGCTGCCGCCGCCCGCGGCCGTGCCGGCCGCGTTGACCAGCTGGACGTCACCGAAGAAGGTGCGCCCTTCGGGAGCCGCGCCCGCGACCACGACCTGGGCCGTGACCTGGGCGGACGCGCCCGCGTCGAGCTTGACGACGGCGGCCGGGTCGACCTTGACCTCGCCCAGCGCGGGGGCGAAGTACACATCGCGGTAGTCGTACTCCGTGCTGCCCGCGGGCACCTCGTAGCCGCTGACCTCGATGGTGTACTCGCCCGCGGCGGGTGCCTTCAGGCTGACCAGCTCGTCCGAGCCGCCGCTGGTGGAGGCACCGACGGGCTTGCCGTCCTTGAAGACGGCCAGGTCCAGATCCGCCTTGGGGTCCGAGGCGCCGCCGATGGCGGCGTCGAAGCGGGAGACGCCCGCACCGAGGGTGACCTTGGTGGTCCGCTTCTCACCCTTCTTGATCGACGGCCGGTCGATCTTCGACGAGCCGAGCTGGCCGCCCTTGAGCCTGCCGTCGAGCGCGGCGAAGCCGTTGGTGGCCTTCCAGGACACCGTGGCGGGGGTGCCGATCTTCGCCTCGGGCACGGTCTGCGTGGCCGGGTCGAAGGCGACGCCCAGCACGGAGGCCGTCAGCGCGTACGGGTTGTCGAGCAGCGGGGAGGTGCGGCGGGACTCGACCTCGATCTCCCAGACACCCGGCATCGGGTTGGCGTACGTCCGCAGCTCGGGGCGGCAGGTGTTGGCCGGGTTCGGGTAGTTCGGGTAGCAGTTGACCGTGGAGGTCGGGTCGGCCGGGACGCCGTAGGGGCTGATGGCGATGAACCGGGTCTGGCTGCCCGCGGCCAGGCCGCCGAGCGAGACCTCCAGCGACTTGGCGCCCTTCGGCACCTTCACGAAGTACGAGGTGGAGGCGTTGCGCGTGGCCGTGCCGGAGGCCTTGACCACGTACGACGGCTGCGCCAGCGGCTGTGCGACGACGACGGTCGACAGGATCTGCTTGTCGATGCCCTCGGTGCGGCCGTCGTCGACGGTCAGGATCGCGCTGTGGATACCGGCCGCCTTGGCCTTGGCACGCACCTTGACGGTGACCGGCTTGTTCAGCGGCAGCCTGACCTCGTTGTCACCGACGATCTTGAACGTGCCGTCGTTGTTCTCCCAGCCCAGCTCGTGCCAGAGGGCACGGTCGGGGCCGGTGGTGCGGGTCACGACGACGTCGTAGGTCTTGCTCTCGCCGGCCTTGAGGCCGCCCTCGCGGTCGTAGAGCCCGGTGCCGAAGCCCGGGGTCTTCAGCGCACCGGAGAGCGCCGTGGAAACCGGGGCCTTGACCGTGTACGCGTGACCGGTGGCGCCCGCGCGCAGCGCGTCCCAGGCGTCCTCGATCTGCATCAGGCCCGCACCCTGCTCGTGCGGCTGGAAGCCCTTGATCTTCTTCGCGGTGCTGGTGAGCGCCGTGCGCAGATCGGCCGGGGTGAGCTTCATCTTCTTCTGCTTGGCGGCCGAGATCAGCAGCGCCGAGGCACCGGCGGCCTGCGGGGAGGCCATCGAGGTGCCCTGCAGCATGCCGTAGCCCGGCGGGAGCTGGTAGCCGGCCTCGGCGACGGGCGCGCCGGGCTCCCAGGTGGGAGTCGTGTTGACCGAGGCACCCGGGGCGGAGATCGTCGGGGTGAAGCCGCCGTCCTCACGCGGGCCGCGCGAGGAGAACGGCATCATCGCGTACGAGGTCTTGACCTCGGAGCCGTAGTTGGCGGCCCAGGTCTCCTTCGACACGGACGCGCCGACGCTGATGACCTTGTCGGCCAGGCCGGGGTCGCCGATGGTGTTGGTGCCGGGGCCGCTGTTGCCCGCCGAGATGACGAGCTGGACGCCGTAGTCGTCGATGAGCCGGTTGTACAGCTCGGAGCGGGCGTTGTTGCCGTCGTTCAGCGCGGGCAGTCCGCCGATCGACATGTTGACGATGTCGACACCGCGGTTGACGACGAGGTCGATCATGCCCTCGGTGAGCGCCACATTGGTGCAGCCGCCGGACCAGGTGCAGGCGCGCGAGGAGACGAGCTTCGCGCCCGGGGCCGCGCCGCTCATCTTCCCGCCGAACAGGCCGTTGGCCGCGGTGATGCCCGCGACGTGGGTGCCGTGCTCGGACTCGATGACGCCGATGTTGACGAAGTCGGCCTTCTTGCCGACCCAGTCGCCGCCCTTCGGCGTCATCGAGACGTCCTTGCGGATCTGGATGACGAAGGGGATGCGCTCGGCGATCGGGGTGTCGGGGTTGTCGGTCCCGAAGTAGCCGATCTGGTAACCGTCCTTGTACGGCTTCATCTCGGCGTCGTTGCCGAAGTCGCCGTTGTCGTCGAGGTCGACGCGGGCGGTGCCCTTGGCCTTGTCGTACAGGACCGCCCAGGAGTCGGTGGTGTCGCCGTCCCGGTTCAGGTCGCCCTTCATGTCGCCGCCGGCGGTGACGCTCTCCCGGAAGAGGCTCACGTCGTAGGAACCGGCGGGCACGGTGTAGTTGCGTCCGTTGAAGGAGAAGCTCGGCCCGGAGACGGCGTTCGTCATCGGCAGCCACGTGCCGTCGGCGTCCGCGAGCGGGTCGGTGGCGGTGACCCAGTCGACGATCTTGCGCTCGCCGGTGGTGGTCTTCTGCAGCGCGGGGTGGCCGAGGTCGACGCCGGAGTCGAGGATGCCGATGGTCACGCCGCGGCCGTCGGCCTTGGGGTGGTCCTCGACGAAGTCGACGGCACCGGTCTCGAAGGACGGCTGGTAGGGGTTGGCGGCCGGGGTCTTCCGGTCCGGGCCGGGGTACGCCTTGGCCTTCGCGGCGCGCTCGCCCTTGACGGTGTCGGCGCGCGGCGTCGGGTCGGGAAGCCGGATCTCCTGCTGGAGGTCGATGCCGTGCACGGAGGCGAGCTTCTTCGCCTCGTCGATGGCGGCGTCGGCCTTGCCGGTCGGGACGGTGGCCCGGACGTAGCCGAGCTTGTCGTAGGACTCGCCGACCGAGGCGCCCTTGATGGCGCCGATCTTGTCCTTGATCTGCTCGGTCCCGCCGGGGGCCGTCGCGATCATCATGGTGACGGTCTTGACGCCGTCGGCCTTGGCGTCGGCGAGCAGCTTCGCGTCGTGCGAACCGAGCTTGTCCGAGGAGGACTTGACCGGGCCCGGGGCGGGGCGGGGGTCGTCGGCGAAGGCGGGCGCGGCGCCCGCGGCGGTGAGCGCGGCCACGACGGAGGCCGCGACGGCTATTCGGGCCGCGCGTCTCGCGCCGCCGACGGGGGCGTGCTGGGGATCGGGGGTCATGAATATCCCTAGGTGACGACGTAGAAGGACGTACGAGGACCTGGCGGGGCCAGGGAGGAAGCGTCCGGAAATCGGACCGGATGAGCGCTCACTTTTATGGAAGTGACGGGGGTTTGGGGAGAGTTGTCGGGGTGGGAAAGTAAGGATGGCGTAAACCCGCCATGCGCCACCCGGGATGAAGCATGCCGAAGGCCGTGAAGCGGTCAGGGGTGTTCTCGCAGCTCAGCATGTGTAAGGCAAACGGACTACAGCACCGCCCCCGTGACCGGCCAGGCCGTTCCCCTCGCGGGTGAACGCTGAGTGAGCGTCAGCGCGCCAGGGGACGAGTGCTGTATGTCTGTTCGCAATCGCCAAGATCGATGTGAGGTGATCGGCGGCGGCCGTTGCGGCCGCGTTCACGCCCAGGTCACTCGCGCTGCCAACGATCCTCACTGACAGAGCCGACTCACAGGACCGCAGCTCAGCAGCCCGTCCCGCCTTCGCGTTCGCACCGGGGAGACCGCATATGCCTCGCAGATCCCGTAGACCCGCAGGACTCGACCGCCGCACGTTCCTCGCAGCGGCGGGCGCCGTCGGCACCGCCACCGCCACCGGGCTCGGACTCGCCCTGGGGCCGGACAGCGGCCGGGCCGCCGCCCTTCAGCCCACGGCCGACACCCCGGAGAGCGCGGCCGCCGCCGAGGACGTCGCGGCGGCCACCCCGACGGGGGCCGGCACCACCCTCGTCTCCGTCGCCGCGCCCGGCGGCACCACCGGCTACCGGCGGCTCGGCGAGGGCCCCGGCTGGCCGCGCGTCGTACGCTCCGAGCTCGCCACCGGCCGGCCGGGCCGGGAGGACCGCCGTACCACACTGGCGTCCTTCGTGCAGTTCACGGACCTCCACCTGACGGACGTGCAGCACCCGCTGCGCTACGAGTTCTTCCGGGCCGGCGACGCCGGGGCCTGGCGCCCGCACGAGGCGCTCACCCTGCCCGGCGCCGTCGCCCTGGTCGAGCGCGTCAACAAGCTCCGCCGGGGGCCCGCCACCGGCACGCCGCTGGGCTTCGTCATCACCACCGGCGACAACGGCGACGAGAACGCGAAGATCGAGGCGGAGTGGTTCCTGACCGCCCTCAGCGGCGGCCGGCTGAACCCCCAGACCGGCGACCCCCGCCGCTACGAAGGCGTCCAGGACAGCGGCCTCAAGCTGTACTGGCACCCCGACAGCGCCCTGAACGACGACGACAAGAAGCTCGGCTACCCCCGCATCCCCGGCTATCTGCGCGCCGCCACCCGCCGCGTCGACAGCCCCGGCCTGCGGATCCCCTGGTACTCGACCTTCGGCAACCACGACCTCCTCTCCGGCGGCTGCTATCCGGCCAAGGGCAGCTTCATCGAAGAGGTCTGCGTGGGGAACAAGAAGCTCCAGACCATCTCCGCCGCCGAGGCCAAGTGGCTCATGGAGGGCGAGGTCGCGGGCGTCGACCCCAAGGGCGAACGCATCAGGGCGCTGCTGCGCGAGCACAAGAAGAACCTGCGCACGGTCACCGCCGACCCGCGCCGGGTGCCGCTGTCCGCCCGCGAGTACATCGCCGCCCACCTCGACCCCGCCCACAAGGGGCGCGGGCCGCTCGGCCACGGCTACACGCGCGCCAACCTCGACTCCGGCGAGCTCTACTACTCCTTCCGGGTCTCCGACCGGGTCGTCGGCATCAGCCTCGACTCGACGGACCCCGGCGGCCACTACCAGGGCTCGCTGGGCACCGCCCAACTCAAGTGGCTGGAGCGGACGCTGAAGGACCACCGGGACGAATACGCACTGATCTTCAGCCACCACCCGAGCTGGAGCATGAACAACCTCACGCCCGACCCCGCCCGCCCGGGCGAGAAGCGGCACGACGGTAACGAGCTGATCGCCCTCCTCCAGCGCCACCCGAACGTCCTGGCCTGGATCAACGGCCACAGCCACCGCAACCGGGTGCGGCCGCGCGGCAGCTTCTGGGAGGTCTCCACCGCCTCGCACGTGGACTATCCGCAGCTCGCGCGGGTCATCGAGGTCACCGACAACAAGGACGGCACGGTCTCGCTCTTCACCACCCTCATCGAATCGGCCGCCCCCTACCGCACCGACTACGCGGACCTCTCCCAGACCGGACTCGCCTCCCTCTACCGCGAACTGGCCTTCAACGCCCCGGGCTCGGACGGCTCCCTCGCCGGTTCCCCCACCGACCGGAACACCGAACTGCTGCTCGCCAGGCCCTGACGGAGGCGGCCCGGCCGACGGCGGGGCTTACTTCGCGGGCTTACTTCGGCAGGACGACGACGTACGCGGCGGGCTCGCGGTCGGCCGACGCCATCAAGGCGGTACGGGCCACCGCGGCCTGCTGCTCCGGTGCCTCGCGCAGCTTCTTCGGTGTGATGTGCACGACCAGGATGCCGAGCCGCTCCATGCGGTCGCGCTTGCCCGCCTGCTCCGCCCAGAGCGCGTCGTCGTCCTGGCGCGGCGTCCGCGCGTCGATCTCCAGCGCCACCCCGTACTCCGGCCAGTAGGCGTCCACGCCGCCGAGCCGCGGGCCGCCGGGCAGCCGCAGGTCCACGTTCCACAGCGGCTCGGGCAGCCCGTGCCCGCGCACCACGTCGTACAGCCTGCTCTCCGCGATCGCCCGGCTCTCGGCGAGCAGGGTGTCGACGGCGTCCACCACGGCGGGCCGGTTCATCAGCCGGGCACGGGTCAATTCCCGTACCACCGCACCCGCTTCGCAGTGCCCGCCGCGCACCGCCTCGGTCAGCAGCCGGTGCACCGTCGTCGGCTCGGCGAGTCTGCCCACCGCGTCGGCGACCGCGCGGGCGGGCGGGGCGACCGGCACCCCCGTCAGCCGGATCGGACGCGGCAGGGTGTGGGCCCGCACCACCCGTACGAAGCCGGTCGACCGCAGCCGCCGGGTGCGCGGCACGAGCACGTCGATGTGGCCGAGGGAGAGCAGCGGGGGAGCGGAGGTGAAGCTGTGCAGGGCGAGCGCCGCCAGGCCGGTGATCATGGCCTCGCCGTACGGGGCGGCCGCCATCGCGGCGTCGGCGTCGCCCGGCCGCGGGCGGCCCGCCGCGGCCTGGGTGCGCGGCAGGGTGTACAGCAGCCCGGCGTGCAGCCGTTCCTCGCTGGTCGGCGGGCCGGGGCGGAGCAGGAAGACGCCGGGCAGCAGCTGCTGCCAGGGGCCGCCGGGCCGGCAGCGCTCGGCGACCGTGGCCCCCGGGACGCCGTGCTCGCGCAGTTGACGTGTGGTCAGTACGCGGTGCCGGACGTCGGAGCGGTGGTGCAGGGGGCGGGGGGACAGGGGGGTGTCGGGGTTCATGCCCCGGCCATTCCCGCTGCCCGCCCACCTCCTAACCGCTGTTACACACCCGTCGGCAAATCAGGACAACTTCGCCCTAAAGTACGGGCGTTCGATGCCGATTACGGGCCGTCGCGCCATCGTTACTGATGGTGATTCAGTTCGCCGCGCCCGCGTCGCAGTCCTGCGCCCGCAGCGCCCGCGCGAGGTCGTCCCGCTCCTCCAGCACCAGCCGCCGCAGCGCGGGCGCCGCGTCCTCGTGCGCCGCGAGCCAGGCGTCCGTCGCCTCCAGCGTCCGCCGGTCGTCCTGGAGCATCGGGAACAGCCCGCGCACCACGGCCATGGCGATCTCGATGGACCGCTCCCGCCACACCCGCTCGATCACCTCGAAGTAGCGAGCCGCGTAGGGCGCCAGCAGCTCCCGCTGCCCCGGCTGGTCGAAGCCCGCGATGGTGGCCTCGGCGAGGGCGTTGGAGAGGGCGTCGGACTCCACGACCGCCGCCCACGCCTCGGCCTTGACCTCCGCCGAGGGCCGCGAGGCCAGGCAGCGCACCTGGTGCCGCTTGCCGGAGGCGGTGTTGTCGCGGGCCAGCTCGGCGGTGACGGCCTGCTCGTCGGCCGCGCCCTGGGCGGCGAGCGTGCCCAAGAACGCCCACCGCAGCTCCTGGTCGACCTCCAGGCCGTCGATCTTCGCGTTGCCGTCCAGCAGCCCGCGCAGCAGCTGGAGATCGGCCGCGCTCTTCGCGGTCTGCGCGAAGAACCGCACCCACGCCAGCTGGTGGCCGCTGCCGGGCTCGGCGAGCCGCAGCTCGCTCAGCGCGGTCCGGGCCAGGAGCCGGCCGCCCTCCTCGCGCCAGTCGGGCGCCACGTAGTGCACCAGAGCCGTCCGCGCGCAGCTGTGCAGCGTCTGGAGCACGCCGATGTCGCTCTCGGCGCCGGCGAACCGCTCCACCAGCCCCAGGTACTCACGGGCGGGCAGCAGGCCGTCTCGGGTGAGGTTCCACAGCGCGGACCAGCACAGGGCGCGGGCGAGGGGGTCGGTGAGGTTTCCGAGGTGCTCCCGCAGGGTGGCGAGCGAGACCTCGTCGAAGCGGATCTTGCAGTAGGTGAGGTCGTCGTCGTTGACGAGGATCAGCTCGGGCCGCTCGGCCCCGGCCAGCTCGGTCACGACCGTGCGCGGACCGGCGACGTCCACCTCGGCGCGGGCGTAGCGCACCAGCGCGCCACTGATGTCCTCGCGGCGGTAGAGGCCCACGGCCACCCGGTGCGGGCGCAGCTCGGGGTGCGAGGCGGGGGCCTCCTGGAAGACCGACAGCTCGGTGATCCGGTCGGCGGCGTCGTAGGTCGCGTGCGGCGTCAGCGAGTTGACCCCGGCCGTCTGGAGCCAGGACCGGGACCAGGCGGCCATGTCCCGGCCCGAGGTCTCCTCCAGCACCCGCAGCAGGTCCGTCAGCCGGGTGTTGCCGAACGCGTGGCGCTTGAAGTAGCGCCGGGCGCCCTCCAGGAAGGCGTCCCGGCCCGCGTAGGCCACCAGCTGCTTGAGCACCGAGGCGCCCTTGGCGTAGGTGATGCCGTCGAAGTTGAGCTTGGCGTCCTCCAGGTCACGGATGTCGGCCGTGACGGGGTGGGTGGAGGGCAGCTGGTCGGCGCGGTAGGCCCAGGCCTTGCGCTGGTTGGCGAAGGTGATCCAGGCGTTCTCGAAGCGGGTCGCCTCCACCTGCGAGAAGGCGCCCATGAAGTCCGCGAAGGACTCCTTCAGCCACAGGTCGTCCCACCACTCCATGGTGACCAGGTCACCGAACCACATGTGCGCCATCTCGTGCAGGATGACGTTGGCCCGCCGCTCGTACGACGCCTGCGTCACCTTGCCGCGGAAGACGAACTCCTCCCGGAAGGTCACGCACCCCGGGTTCTCCATGGCGCCGATGTTGTACTCCGGCACGAACGCCTGGTCGTACTTCCCGAAGGGGTACGGGTAGTCGAAGTGGTCGTGGAAGAAGTCCAGGCCCTGCTTGGTGACGGTGAAGACGTCGTCGGCGTCGAAGTGCTTGGCGAGGCCCTTGCGGCACAGCGCGCCCAGCGGGATGTCGAGGACGGTCCCGTCGTCGAACGTGCGGCGGTAGTGGTCGCGGACGACGTGGTACGGGCCGGCGACGACGGCCGTGATGTAGGTGGAGATCGGCTTCGTGGGCACGAAGCTCCAGGTGCTGCCGTCGGCGCTGCCGGTGCCTGCCGGGCGGGGCTCCCCGTCCTGCGCGCCGTTGCTCAGCACCGTCCAGCCGGTGGGCGCGGTCACCGTGAAGGTGAAGGGGGCCTTGAGGTCGGGCTGCTCGAAGTTCGCGAAGACGCGGCGGGCGTCGGCGGGCTCGTACTGCGTGTAGAGGTAGACCTCGCCGTCCTCGGGGTCGGCGAAGCGGTGCATGCCCTCGCCGGTGCGGCTGTAGGCGCACTGGGCGTCCACGACCAGCGTGTTCTCGGCGGCGAGGGAGGCCAGCTCGATCCGGGTGCCGTCGAAGACGGCCTTGGGGTCCAGCTCCGTGCCGTTGAGCGTGACGGCGGTCACCGACGGCGCCACCAGGTCGGCGAACGTGCTCGCCCCCGGCTCCGCGCAGCGGAAACGGATGGTGGTCACCGAACGGAAGGTGCGGGGCTCCGGGCCCGCGCCCACCGCGGACCGCAGATCGAGCGCCACCTCGTAGCCGTCCACGGTCAGCAGTGCGGCCCGCTCGCGGGCCTCCTCACGGGTCAGGTTCTCACCGGGCACGACGGGACTCCCTCGGGTGAATGTCACGTATGTCGAATGTCGAACACCAGGAATCATGGCACGCGGGTTGGTTGTTGATTCAGCTACTGACCTGCCCGGAAGAGGAGACCCGCGTGAGTGTTTCGGAGAAGACCCCCGTCGACTTCTGGTTCGACCCGATCTGCCCCTGGGCGTGGATGACCTCGCGCTGGATGCTCGAGGTGGAGAAGGTCCGCCCGGTCGAGGTGCGCTGGCACGTCATGAGCCTCGCGGTGCTGAACGAGGACGAGCTCGACCAGGTGCCCGAGGAGTTCCGCGAGTATCTGCGCACGGGCGCCTGGGGGCCGGTGCGGGTCCTGATCGCGGCGGCGAAGGAGTACGGCGACGAGGTGCTCGGCCGTCTCTACACCGCGCTCGGCACCCGCTTCCACAACGAGGCCCTGCCGCGCGACCGCGACACGATCGTGGCCGCCCTGGCCGAGGCGGGCCTGCCGGCCCGGCTGGCGGACGCCGCCGACTCGGACGCCCTCGACGCCGATCTGCGCGTCTCGCACAAGGAGGGCATCGAGAAGGTCGGGCAGGAGGTCGGCACCCCGGTCATCGCCGTCCCCGGTGCGGACGGCGGTCAGGTGGCCTTCTTCGGCCCGGTCGTCACCCCCGCCCCCAAGGGCGAGGCGGCGGCCAGACTCTGGGACGGCACGCTGCTGGTCGCCTCGACCCCCGGCTTCTACGAGCTGAAGCGCACCCGGACGCAGGGCCCGGTCTTCGACTGAGGTCCGTGACCCCGCACTGCGTGATGGGGGCCATGATGGGGGCCATGATGGGGAAGGCCCCCGCGCGATGCGACCGTGCGGGGGCCTTCCGTGTGCCTGCCGCGTGAAGGGTGAGAAGACGATCACGAGCAGGCCGTGTGCGGGGTGCCGCTCGGGCACCCGGGGGTGTTACGGGACCAGCAGGAGCGTGTTGCCCCGCTCCTTGGCCGCGGCGTAACGGGCGGCGACGTCCTGCCAGTTGACGACCTGCCACATGGCCTCGATGAAGTCCACCTTCTGGTTCTTGTACTGAAGGTAGAAGGCGTGCTCCCAGGCGTCGAAGACCAGGATCGGGACCGAGCCCTGGCCGACGTTGCCCTGGTGGTCGTAGACCTGCTCGACGATGAGCCGGCCGCTGACCTGCTCGTAGGCCAGCACGCCCCAGCCGGAGCCCTGGGTGGTGGCCGAGGCCTTGGTGAGCTGGGCCTTGAACTTCTCGAAGGAGCCGAAGGACTCGGCGATGGCGTCGGCCAGCTCGCCCACGCCGTCCTTGTCGAGGGGCTCGCCGCCGCCGTCACCGGTCATGTTCTGCCAGTAGATGCTGTGCAGGATGTGACCGGAGAGGTGGAAGGCCAGGCTCTTCTCCAGGCCGTTGATCGCGCCCCACTGGTCCTTGTCGCGGGCCTCGGCGAGCTGCTCGAGGGTGTCGTTCGCGCCCTTGACGTACGCCGCGTGGTGCTTGTCGTGGTGCAGCTCAATGATCTTCGCGTCGATGACGGGCTGGAGCGCCGCGTAATCGTAGGGAAGTTCGGGAAGTGTGTAGATGGCCATGCCGAGCCCTCCGACTGCTTATTGCAATTAACTTGCAGGTAAACGCTATCAGCAAGTGCAACTGAGGTGCCGTCACGGGGCCGGTCTTCCGTCGAAAGACCGAGGCGGGGTAGGTCCTGAAGATCAGGACCTACCCCGCCTCGGTGTGCGGATGCGGTGGAGCGTCAGCGCTTGGCGGCCGCCGCGCGCTGCTTGGCGTAGCCGATCAGGGCGAGGGCGATCGCCAGTCCGGCCGTGAAGTACAGCTGGAGCCGGGTCTCCTCCTCGCGCAGCATCAGCGCCAGGACCCCGACGATGCCGGCCAGCGCCAGCCACGTCAGGTACGGGAAGAGCCACATGCGCACGATGAGCTTGTCCTGCGGGATCTGCCGGCGCCCCACGAGCTGGGACACCGCGATGAAGCCCCACACCACGAGCGTGGCCGCGCCGACCATGTTGAGCAGCCACTTGAAGATGGTGTCCGGCCACCAGTAGCTGAGCAGGACGGCGACGAAGCCGAAGGAGGCGGAGGCGATGACCGCGAGACGCGGCACGCCGTTGCTGACCTTGGCGAGGACCTTCCAGCCCTGGCCGCGGGCGACGAGCGAGTACGCGATGCGCGAGGAGCCGTAGATGTTCGCGTTCATCGCGGACAGCAGCGCCACCAGCACGACGACGTTCATGATGTCGCCGGCGTGCGGGATGTCCAGGTAGTCCAGGACGGCGACGTACGGGCCCTTGGCGGTCACCGACGGGTCGTTCCAGGGGATCAGGGTGACGACGATGGCCAGCGAGCCGACGTAGAAGAGGGCGATGCGCCACATCGAGGTGCGGACCGCGCGGGCGACGCCCTCACGCGGCTTCTCGGACTCGGCCGCCGCGATGGTCACCGTCTCCAGGCCGCCGTAGGCGAAGACGGAGGCGAGCAGGCCGACGACGAGCCCGTCGAGGCCGGTGGGGAAGAAGCCGCCGTTGCCGGTGAGATGACTGGCCCCGGGGGAGTCCGTGCCGGGCAGGACGCCCATGATGGCGAGCACGCCGAGGACCAGGAAGAGACTGATCGCGCCGACCTTCAGCGTCGCGAACCAGAACTCGAACTCACCGAAGTTGGCGACCGCGGCCAGGTTGGTGATCGTGAAGACGACCATGAACAGCGCGACCCACATCCAGGACGAGGTGTCCGGGAACCAGCCGACCATGATCTTCGCCGCGCCTATCCCCTCGGCGGCGACGGCGACGCACAGCAGGGTCCAGAACACCCAGCCGGAGGTGAAGCCCGCCCACGGGCCGATCGTGCGCTCCGCGTGCACCGAGAAGCTGCCGGAGGCCGGATTGGCCGCCGACATCTCACCGAGCATGCGCATCACGAGCATCACCAGCAGTCCGGACGCCGCATAGGCGAGCACGACCGCGGGGCCGGCGGCGGCGATGCCGCCGCCCGAGCCGACGAAGAGCCCCGCGCCGATGACGCCACCGAGCGCGATCATCGACAGATGGCGCTGCTTGAGGCTGTGCGACAGAGCCGCGGCGTCGGTGCCGACGTCATTGGCCGGAACGTCGGTGGTTGATTTCGGGTCGGAGGCCGCGCACTCAGGCGGAGAGGGGGGTATACCGGTCATGATCGTGTCTGCCCCGTTGGGTGTGAGCGGAAAAGTTGCCTCAGTGTGAAGGCCACGTTCGCTCAGGACAACACCCTTTGCAGAGGTGTCCGATATTCAGACGTCGGTATGACCGTACGTACCTGATGTATCGCCAGAACAAACGTGTTTTACGGCCGATCTATCGGGCCGGGCGGCCCGTCGTGCGCAGCCGGAGCTCGCGCAGCCCCGCGACCACGAGCACCGCGCCCGTCGCTGCCGCCGACCACAGCAGCTGCGGCCGGGCCGCGTCGTCGGTCAGCATGAGCACCAGCACGGCGCCCATCGCGGCCAGCGCGACCCAGGTCAGATAGGGGAAGCACCACATGCGCAGCGTCAGCCGCTCCGGTGCGTCGCGCTCGATGCGGGGACGCAGCCGCAGCTGGGAGACGGCGATCAGACCCCAGACGAAGAGCAGGACCGCACCCACCGCGTTGAGCAGATAGTGGAAGATCGAATCCGGCCACTTCAGGTTCAATATGACCGAGATGAAGCCGAAAGCGACCGATGCGAACACCGCTCGTCGGGGCACGCCACCGTCGGAGATCTTCAGCAGCGAGCGCGGCGCCTCCCCGCGCTCGGCGAGCGAGAAGACCATCCGCGACGAGCCGTAGAGATTGGCGTTCAGCGCGGACAGCAGCGCCACGAAGACCACGATGTTCATGATCTGCCCGGCCCCCGGCACCCCGATGTGGTCGAGGACGGCCACGTAGGGGCTCTGCCCCGGCTTCATCGAGGACCAGGGGAGAAGCGTGACGATGACGAGCATCGAGCCGACGTAGAAGAAGAGGATGCGGTACACGGCGCTGCGCACCGCCCGGGCCACCGCGCGCGCCGGGTCGTCGGACTCGGCGGCGGCGATCGTGACGACCTCCAGGCCGCCGAAGGCGAAGACGACGGCGAGGACGCCGGAGACGACGCCGCTGACGCCGTTGGGCAGGAAGCCGCCCTGCCCGGTGAGGTTCGTGAACCCCACGGCCTCGGTGTCCGGCAGCACGCCGAAGATCGCCAGCAGGCTCAGGCCCAGGAAGAGGACGATCGCGCCGACCTTCAGTGCCGCGAACCAGAACTCGAACTCGCCGAAGTTCTTCACCGCGGCGAGGTTGGCGGTGGTGAACACCACCATGAACAGCAGCACCCAGCCCCACTGCGGCACCGACGGCACCCAGCCATGGGCGATCTGCGCGGCGCCGGTCGCCTCCACGGCGAGCACGACCACCAGCAGGAACCAGTACAGCCAGCCCACCGAGAACCCGGCCCAGCGGCCCAGCGCGCGCTCCGCGTGCACCGAGAAGGCGCCCGAGGCGGGCATCGCCGAGGACATCTCGCCGAGCATCCGCATCACCAGCATCGCGAGCGCGCCCGCGATCAGGTACGACACGATGATCCCCGGCCCCGCCACGGCGATCCCGGCCCCGGACCCGACGAACAGCCCGGCCCCGATCACCCCGCCCAGCCCGAGCATGGTCAGATGCCGCTGCTTCAGCCCCGCGGACAGCGGTTCTCTCTCGTCACCGGTACGGGACTCGGCGACAGACGGTGCGTCGTGCATGGGGCTTCGTACTCTCGGGATCTGTGCGGTGGGGGCTGCGGCGGACTCATGGACTCCGAATGTGTGGACTCCGCGAATCCGGCTACTTCCGACAGATTCTCCCGACCGGGTGGTATGTGCCAAGCTCCGCAGGTCGGGGGTGACGAGCATCACGGGTTCGCTGGGCGCCGGCCTTTGCGCGGGTCACCTGCCGGCGACGGGGGTGCGTGTGCGGCTGGTGCCGCGGCTCTCCGCCCTCCGGGGCGGGCGGGGCGCCCGCGGGGGCCCCGCGGGCGGCCTGGACGCTCAGGGCCCGACCACGGGCCGTCGTCGCCCGGTGGGCCCTCGCAGGCCGCGGGCCGGAGGCCCGCCCCCGCGTGCGGGGTTCGGAAGCCTCCAAGCCGGAGGCCGTCGGTTTGTCGCGGGTGCCCGGTGCTCGCGCGGTGACGCTCGGCTAACGTCAGGCTGTCCTTAGTTGCCCAGTCACCTCGCGGAGTACCGATGGCCACCGCCGCTGCCTCAGTTTCCCGGACCGGTACGGTCCTCGCCGATCTGCTCCCGGCCTCCACCGCCGGCCGCGCCCGCGTGCGCGACGCCGCCCTGGTCATGGGCGGCGCGGCCCTCACCGGCATCGCCGCCCAGATAGCCGTCCCGGTGCCCGGCTCGCCGGTCCCGGTCAGTGGCCAGACCTTCGCCGTGCTGCTGGTCGGCACCGCGCTGGGGGCCCGGCGCGGCTTCCTCTCCCTCGCGCTGTACGCCGTCGTCGGCATGGCGGGCATGCCGTGGTTCGCCGAGGCCAAGTCCGGCGCCACCTTCCCGTCCTTCGGTTACGTCCTCGGCATGCTGCTCGCCGCGACCGTCGTCGGCGCCCTCGCCCGCCGCGGTGCCGACCGTTCCGTGCTGCGCACCGCCGGTGCCATGGCGCTGGGCTCCGCGATCATCTACGCGGTCGGTGTCCCCTACCTCGCGCTCGCCACGCACATGTCCTTCGCGGACGCCGTCGCGAACGGTCTGACGCCCTTCCTGATCGGTGACGTCCTGAAGGCCGCCCTCGCCATGGGCGCGCTGCCCGCCGCCTGGAAGCTGCTGGAGCGCCGCGGCTGACACCCCCGCGATACCTGTACGGGCCGGGCCCGCACCCCCTCACGAAGAGCGAAGAGGGGGTGCGGGCCCGGCCTGTACACGCGTCCGCAGATTTTTGTTATCGGCGTCCGGCCGCCGCGTCTCCTGAGTGTTGGACCAGCTCAAGACCCCGCACCGGAAGTGGATCCGCGTGAACCGTGAACCCGAGACTGTGACGTTCGACCCCGCCCCCGAGGGAAGCCGGCGCTCCCGCCGGAGCCGGGGCAGGCGCCCGCGGCGAGCCGCGCTGGTGACCGGGGCGGTGGCCCTGATAGCCGTCGCCGGTGGCGGCTACGGCGTGGCCCAGGCGGTGGGGGACGGCGGCGGGGACAGCCGTCCGGCCGCCGGGGCGGCCTCGGTGCGGGACGGGCGCCAGGCCACCGAGCCGGCCGCCGTCGCCGCCGGGAAGAAGAAGGCGACCCCGACCGCCACCGCCTCCGCGAAGCCGAAGAAGAAGCCCGAGGAGACCGGGAAGGAGACGGCGGACCCGGCGAAGGCCGGCCAGAAGAGCGGTTCCCCCGCCAAGCCCAAGCCCAAGCCGACGAAGAAGCCCAAGCCCAAGCCCAAGGGCACCCCGGCGGGCGGGCCGACCGCCCGTCTCGCGCAGCAGGTCGTGGAGATGGTCAACGCGGAACGGGCCCGCGCCGGCTGCTCGCCCGTCACCGTCAACGCCAAGCTCCAGGCCGCGGCCCAGGGCCACTCCGACGACATGGCCGCCCGCGACTACTACGACCACACCACCCCCGAGGGCAAGAGCCCCGGCGACCGGATGACGGCCGCCGGATACCGCTGGAGCACCTACGGCGAGAACATCTTCAAGAGCCCCAAGGACGCCCGTACGGCGATGGACGGCTGGATGAAGAGCCAGGGGCACCGGGACAACATCCTGAACTGCTCCTTCAAGGAGATAGGCGTGGGCATCAACCTCAGGGCGAACGGCCCTTGGTGGACCCAGAACTTCGGCGCCTCCCGCTAGGGCCTGACCGGCCTGTCTGCGCTTTCCCTTACGGGCCGGGCGTGCGCTTGCCCCCGCGGGCCGTGGCGTGTGCACCACCGCTGCGCGGCGGTGTCCTCAATCGCCGGACGGGCTGCTGCAGCCGGCACGCGCCCGGCGCCGCCATCGCGTACACGAACGGGCCGGGCCCGTACCCCCTTGCACAAGGGGGTACGGGCCCGGCCCGAAACGCGAGAGGGAACTACTTCGTGGCAGCCGCCTCGCCCTTGCGGCGGCGGTCCAGGACGATGCCGATGGCCAGGACGATCGCGCCCACCAGCACGGAGGCGAGAACCACCTGGCGGTTGTCGCCGCCCGCGTAGACCATGTAGCCGAGCACGAAGGTGATCATGCCGATGGTGGCCCACGTCAGGTACGGGAAGAGCCACATCTTCACGACGTGCCGCTCGGGGGTCTCCCGCTCGATGATGCGGCGCATCTTCAGCTGGGTGAAGCAGATCACCAGCCAGACGAAGAGCGCGACGGCACCGGAGGCGTTCAGCAGGAACTTGAAGACGGTGTCCGGCCACACGTAGTTGAAGATCACCGAGAGGAAGCCGAAGACGGTCGAGCCCAGGATCGCGATGCGCGGCACGCCGGTCTTGCTGACCCGGGCGAAGGCCTTCGGCGCGTCGCCGCGCTGGCCGAGGGAGAAGGCCATGCGGGAGGCCGTGTAGAGGCCCGAGTTCAGGCAGGACAGGACGGCGGTCAGAACGATGACGTTCATGATCTGGCCGGCGTGCGGGATGCCGATGGAGTCGAGGGCCGCGACGTAGCTGCCCTTGTCGGCGATCTCCTTGGAGTCCCACGGGAGCAGGCTGACCACGACGAGGATCGAGCCCAGGTAGAAGACGCCGATCCGCCAGATGACGCTGTTGGTGGCCTTGGTGACCGCGCGCTGCGGGTCCTCGGACTCACCGGCGGCCAGGGTGACGATCTCGCTGCCCATGAAGGAGAAGACGACCATCAGCACACCGGTGAGGATCGCGCCGGGACCGTTGGGCAGGAACCCGCCGTGCGAGGTGAGGTAGTCGAAGCCGGCGCCGGGGTTGTCGGAGCCGGGGAGCACACCGAAGACCGCGAGCAGACCGATGGCGACGAAGCCGGCGATGGCGACGACCTTGATGCCGGCGAACCAGAACTCGAACTCGCCGTAGGAGGCGACCGAGGCCAGGTTGGTCGCGGTGAGCACGACCATGACGATCAGGGCCCAGCCCCACTGGGGCACGGCCGGTATCCAGCCTTCGAGGATCTTGGCGCCGGCGGTCGCCTCGACCGCGAGCACCACGACCCAGAAGAACCAGTACAGCCAGCCGATGGAGAAACCGGCCCAGCGGCCCAGCGCCCGGTCCGCGTAGGCGGAGAAGGAGCCGGAGGTCGGGTTGGCGGCGGCCATCTCGCCGAGCATCCGCATCACGAAGACGACCATCGCGCCGACGAGGGCGTACGACAGGAGGATGCCGGGGCCCGCGGCGGCGATACCGCCGGAGGAGCCCACGAAGAGGCCGGCGCCGATCACGCCACCAATAGCGATCATGGACAGGTGGCGGTTCTTGAGCCCGGCCTTCAGGCCGTCCTGGCCGGACGCGGGGCCCTGGCCGGGATCGCCGGCCGTCGGCGCCTTCGTCATTGTCGGCGGTGTCGCGCTCATGGAACGTTTCCTTTGGTTCTCGGGTTTCGAGCTTCCGCATTAGAACTTTTTGAAGGTGTCTTTCGGAAGACCCGAATCCGTATCGTTGTATTCACGGGGTAACCCCCGGCCCCGACGACGGGTGCCCCCGGCGAGTCGTGCCACACTCGGACGCATGCGCGTGTACCTCGGCTCCGACCATGCCGGCTACGAACTCAAGAACCACCTCGTCGAGTGGCTCAAGGCCCAGGGCCATGACCCCGTCGACTGTGGACCGCACATCTACGACGCCCAGGACGACTACCCCCCGTTCTGCCTCCGCGCCGCGGAGCGGACCGCCGCTGACCCCGACAGCCTCGGGATCGTGATCGGCGGCTCGGGCAACGGCGAGCAGATCGCCGCGAACAAGGTCAAGGGCGTCCGGGCCGCGCTGGCCTGGAGCGAGCAGACCGCCGCCCTCGGGCGTGAGCACAACAACGCCAACGTGATCAGCGTCGGCGGCCGGATGCACACCCAGGAAGAGGCGACGAAGTTCGTCGAGATCTTCCTCGCCACGCCGTACTCCGGTGAGGAGCGCCACACGCGCCGCATCGAGATGCTGAGCGCGTACGAGACCACTGGCGAGCTCCCGGCGATCCCCGCCCACCACCCGCAGGGCTGATACCCCTTTGTCCTCAAGTGCCCGGACGGGCTGAACAGGCCCGTCCGGGCACAAACCAGCCCGTCCGGCGTTTGAGGACACGGCACAGCAGCCCGTCCGGCGTTTGAGGACCGGGGTCCGGGGCGGAGCCCCGATCTCGAAGCCGCGCCGGTCAACGCATCCCGTCCGGAGGACAAAGCCGTGCCCGAGGGGCATACGATCCACCGCCTCGCGGCGGACCACCGCGACCTCTTCGCGGGCCGTCCGGCCCGGGTGAGCAGCCCGCAGGGCAAGTTCGCCGACAGCGCGGCCCTGCTCGACGGCCGGGTGCTGGAGACTGCCGAAGCCCACGGCAAGCACCTCTTCCTCGGCTTCGCCGCGACCGGCTGGGTCCATATCCACCTCGGCCTCTTCGGCAAGCTCGGCTTCGGCACGGGCCAGGCGCCGCCGCCCACCGCGACCGTGCGGCTGCGGCTCGCGAACCCCGGTGCCTACGCCGATCTGCGCGGGCCCACCACCTGCGCCCTGATCACCGACGGCGAGAAGCAGGCGATACACGACCGGCTCGGCCCCGACCCGCTGCGGCCCGGTGACGACCCCGACAAGGCGTGGCGGCGGATCTCCAGGAGCCGCACCACGATCGCCGCGCTGCTCATGGACCAGAAGGTCATCGCCGGGGTCGGCAATGTCTACCGCGCGGAGGTCCTCTTCCGGCACGGCGTCGACCCGTACCGCCCCGGCCGCGAGCTCACCCGGTCCGAGTGGGACGCGATCTGGGCCGACCTGGTCGTTCTGATGCGCGAGGGCGTGCGGAACAACCGGATCGACACCGTCCGGCCCGAGCACACGCCCGAGGCCATGGGGCGCCCGCCGCGCGTCGACGACCACGGCGGCGAGGTCTACGTCTACCGCCGGGCCCACCTTCCCTGCCACATCTGTGACGGCGAGATCCGTACCGCCGAACTCGCCGCCCGCAACCTCTTCTGGTGCCCCACCTGCCAGTGACCGGCCGGCCGCCCGGGGTGGTTTCAGAACCCGTGCGGCAGCCAGGGCGCCACCGTGCTGCCGAAGGCCGAGGAGGCCTCCTCCAGCGCGGACGGCCGCACCTCCGTCACCAGGCCCGCGCCCGCCAGCGAGGCCAGCGACACCCCGCCCAGGTACGCCGTGCCCAGCTCCCGTACGGACAGGGCCAGATCCGGCGCGTCGTCGGTGCGCTCGCAGGACGCGCCCTTCGCATCACCGGTCAGCCGCCAGCGCCCCGCGTTCCAGGGGCAGAAGTCGTCCGCCACCTCGAACACCACGTCCACCGGCGTCCGGTACGTACGGGCCGACAACGCCGCGCCCACGTCGACCAGCCGGACGTGGAGCGAGTCCCGCACCCCGATGTCGCAGCGCCGGATGTCGGTCACCAGGTGCAGCAGCGGGTCGTCGACGGGACGGTTCGTCGTGGTGACCCGTGTCGTCAGGTCGATCTCGGTCAGGAAGCGCCACAGCGCGGCGTACGCCTGCGGGGTCAGCGCCTCCAGATCACGCAGGACCACCGCGCCCTTCGGACCGGCCAGGTCCCAGTCGGCGCGCACCGCGTAGCGCGCGTAGCCGACCACCTCACCGTCGGCCTCCGCGAGCACGCACTGGAGCGGCGAGGCCCCTTCGCGCTTGTCCGGCGGGTCGAGCAGCGGCTGCTTCTCCCAGCCCGGCTGACGGACCAGCATGCCCGGACGGGCGGCTGCCCGGCGCGCGTAGACGGCCTCGCACGCGTCGCGCGCATCCTCGGGCTTCGAGTCACGCAACCGCACGCCCTCCGCGCCCTCCGACGCGTCGGTACCGGGCGGCACCGTGATCCGCACCCGGGTGGTGTCGATGGTCGCGTGCAGGCTGTGCGTCGCGGCGCCGTAGCCGAACCGGCCGTAGATCGCGGGCTCCGAGGCGGTCAGCACGGCCAGCGGCTCGCCCCAGGACCGGACGTCGTCGAGCAGGCGCCGCATCATCTCCCGCAGCACCCCGCGCCGACGGTACGTCGGCCGTACCCCCACCATCGTCACGCCCGCGGTGGGCACCGCTTCGCCGCCGGGCACCGTCATCCGGAACGCCAACGTGCCCGCCGTGCCGATGACTTCATCGCCGTCCCAGACGCCGATGGAGCGGTCGAAGCACGTCAGCTCCCGCCACAGCGTCCGTTCCTCGGCGGTGTCCGCCGCCCCGCCGAAGGCCAGTTCCAACGTTCCGTACCACTGGTCCCAGTCGTCAGGACGCAATACTCGTAATTCCGTCGTCATACCCCATGCCTAGCAGCGCGTTCCCGGCCCGCGCGAACGAATTTCGCCTAGGCTGTGCTCTACCGAGTCGTTCCCGAGGCCCTCCTGGCGGCACACCGGTGCCTCCCGGCGGACGTGTCGGCGCGGCGTGAATCGACGCACCGCCGAATGGGTGGATAAGGTCCCGATGCAATGACTGGCGGCGCGGAGACCCCGACGGCCCGGATGCGCAAAAGACTGCACCGGGTCCGCACGAGTGTGCGCAAAGCAGGTGTCGACTATTTCCGCGGCGACGGCTCCGACTGGCTGGCCCTGACCGCCCTGCTGCTCGCCGTCCCCGCCCTGACCTTTGGCACCGTGGCCAACCCCGAGTGGTGCGACCCCGCCGCGCTCGTCCTGCCCATCGTGGCCGGCGGACTGCTGCTGCGGCCCGCGAGCCTGCTCGGGCTGTACGCGGCCTCGGCCGCCGCCCTCATCGTGGAGTCCGCGGCGCTGGATGACCCCGGCTCGTACGGCGCCGACCGGGTCACCCCCGGCACCATCCTCGTCGTCGCCGCGGTGGGTTTCCTCGGGCTGCTCATCGCGCAGTTCCGCAGCCGCGTCGGGGTGCCCTGGCGGCGCGGCGGCACGATGCTCTTCGACCTGCGCGAGCGGATCCGGGTCCAGAGCAAGCTGCCGAAACTGCCGCGCGGCTGGCACCGGGAGATGGCCCTGCGCCCGGCCGGCGGCCAGTCCTTCTCCGGCGACTTCGTCGTCGCCGGGCGGACGAACGGCGGCCGCACGCTGGAGGTCGTCCTCACCGACGTCTCCGGCAAGGGCATGGACGCGGCCTCCCGAGCCCTGCTGCTGTCCGGTGCCTTCGGCGGTCTGCTGGGCTCGCTGCCACCCCCGCAGTTCCTGCCCGCCGCCAATGCCTATCTGCTCAGACAGGACTGGGACGAGGGCTTCGCGACCTCCGTCCACCTCGTCCTCGACCTCGACAGCGGCGACTACGAACTGCTCTCCGCCGGGCATCTGCCGGGGCTCCAACTCAGCGCGGGCACGGGCCGCTGGGAGGAGAAGGCCGCCGAAGGCCCCCTGCTCGGCGTCTACGACGGCGCGCGGTTCGACCCCGTCAAGGGCACCCTGCGCCCCGGTGACGTCCTCATGCTCTTCACCGACGGCCTCGTCGAGACGGCCGAACGGGACCTCACCGAGGGCATGGACCGTCTCACCGGGGAGGCCGACCGCTATGTCGCCTCCGGCTTCCACGGCGCCGCCTGGCACCTCATCGAGGCCGTCGCCAAGGACGTCAATGACGACCGGGCGCTGCTGCTCATCTGCCGCGACTGAGCCCCGCTTTGTCACAGGCCCGTGACAGGCCGGGTTTGTTGTGCGACGAATGCGACTTCTGAGTAACAGCTATGCGGAAGTGCCCCCTGCTCACGTTGCAGGCGGCAATGAGGGGTTGATAGACATGGCACGCCAGTGCGGGCCGTGGATGTTCGAGCGGCCTGTTGTGAGAGGTGACCGGGGGTGAGCTCGTGAAGTTCGATATGGGTAACACGGCGCTGACGGGACTGATGTCCCGTACGCAGGGTTCGAGTGAGGATCTTGGTGGTCTGATCCGCCAGCTGATTGCCGCCGCCGCACCGTTGGAGGGCAAGTTCAACGGTTCGGGCAAGGTGGCGTTCGATCAGTTCAAGGCGCACTCGGACGAGGTGACGGCCGCGCTGAACGGCTCGCTGCGCTCGATCCTGGGCGGTCAGTCGGGGATGGACACCTCGTTCGGCCAGGGTGACCAGGAATCGGCGGACAACGCGAAGCAGCAGATGGCGGCGGCGAACTTCGACGCGGCTCGTTTCTCGGGCCGCTAGGAATACGGGGGTAGTTGACATGGGTGGAACGGGTACGGACCGGCGGAGTTACGACATCGGCGCCTCGACCGAGGTGCAGGGGTCGCTGGACGGCATCATCGGCCGGCTGGAGACGGTGCTCGGCGAGCGCGAGGCGGCGGTGAAGGCGGCCATGGCCGACTTCCAGGCCGACGGCGTCTCGGACGAGTACCACGGCAAGGAGCAGCGCTGGGACAAGGCGGCCGCCGAGGTCCGCTCCATCATCAAGCTGCTGCGTACGACGATGGACAAGAACGACGGCACGGCGCACCAGACGCTGGCCAGGGCCAAGGCCGCCGTCGACAACATCGGCTGACGCCGGGGCACGGGAAAGAAACGTTTTACAGAACGGGGGGCATCGTGTCCAAGTGGGACATCAAGCCGGATGGCGTTCGTGGAGTCCTGAGCAAGACCGCCGAGGCCGGCGGCAAGTTCGAGGAAGAGTTCAAGTCGTACGGCGAGCACTTGATGGGCTCCGCGACGACGGCGGGCACGATGGTTCTGGGCGGGACCGAGATCCCCAAGGGCGGTGCGTTCGGTCCCGTGGCCCAGGCGCTGCAGGAGTTCCAGCAGAAGACGGAGAACGACCTGAAGTTCCTCCCGGTCCGGACGGGGAAGTCCATCACCGGCGCGCGCCTGGCCACTGAGGAGTACCTCAAGGGCGACCTGGAGATGGCGAAGAACAAGCAGGAGGAGTACTCCAAGGCTCCGACTCCGGAAGAGATGAAGGGCCCCAAGAAATGATCGATCTGGGGAAGATACCGACCTTCACGGGCAATCTGGAGACCTTGGAGACGCACGCGGCTTCGCTGAAGACGACTGCCTCCAGCATTCGCGGCACGGGCAAGGACGTCCATAACGCCTTTCAGGCGCTGGACCCGGTCTATGACGCTCCCGAGCAGGAGCATCTGCTCAATTCGACGATGCCGGTGCGGGACAAGGCGGACGAGTTCGCGAAGAAGCTGGAGTCGGTCAGTGGTGCGTTGACGAGTTTCGCGTCGAGTGCGAAGCCGCTCGTCGACAAGATGAATCAGCTGCGCGCGGATGCGAAGAAGTTCGTCGCCGAGAACAAGGATGACGACGACTGGCAGCAGGACCAGGGCAAGATCGACGAGAATGCGCGTCTTGTCCGTGAGGTCGGCACGACCTGGGTGGCGTTCCAGGGAGTGGAGCGCGATGCTGCCAACAAGATCACCGCGTTGGTCGGTGGCACGCATTTCGTCGTCGACGACGGTTCGCACAAGGCCGGTATGTACGGCTTCCGGGAAAGCGACATCAAGGACGCCAAGGAAACGCCTTGGGGGACGGTCGACGAGCGTGAGTACACGGGCCTGCGGGCCGCGTGGGAGTGGACGAAGGACAACGTCGGCGGTGCGCTGGAGGGTTTCTTCGTCGACGGCGTCTGGGGCACCCTCAAGGGCCTGGGCAGCATGGTCAACGTCTTCGACTGGGACAACTTCAAGAAGACCTGGTCGGGCATCGGCGACGTCTTCGGCGGTGTCAGCGCGTACATCATGACCCCGTACGACTGGGCGATGGACAAGATGTTCGGCCCGGTCGACCACAGTGACACCGACAAGCAGAAGGCGGCGCTGCGCAACTTCGGCAAGTCGCTGGTCGCGTGGGACGAGTGGGGCACGAATCCGTCGAAGGCGGTCGGGATCGTCGCGTTCAACGGCCTGACCCTCGGCGCGGGCTCGTTCCTCAAGCTCGGCAAGGCCGGAAAGGCCGGGATGGTCACGGAGGCCGCGACCGTCATGGGCAAGGCGGGTGTGCTCGTCGACCCGATGAGCTACCTGGGCAAGGCGGCGAGTGTCACCAAGCTGAAGATCGGCGACCTCATGGAGGGCCTGAAGGCCAGCCAGGCCGGCGTCGACGACATGGCGCGCAACGTCCCCACCGGCACCTCGCCGCACCCGACCGGGGTCACCCCGCCTGCGGCCCACACGGGCGACACGACTCCTTCCCCCTCGGGCGAGGGCTCGTCGACGCCTGCCCACACGGGCGACGGTTCTTCGACCCCGTCCCACGCTGGTGATTCTTCGTCCACCCCTGCCGGCTCCGGTGAGAAGACGCCCGCCGGCCGTGAGTACGAGGGCCCCGACGGCGAAAAGTACGTCGTCGGCGAGGACGGTCACATCCGGGACACGAACGGCAACGTCGTGCCGGACAAGGCTCCCCACCCGGAGCCGCACAAGGACGACCTGCCCAACGTCAAGGAGCCCGAGACCGCTCCGGTCAAGGAGCCGGCCAAGGAGCCGGTCAAGGAGAAGGTGCTCGAGGGCGCGGGCGGACCCAGCCGCGTGGAGACGGGGACGGGTGCGGGCTCGCACACCCCGTCCGGCGGCGGCACGGGCCATGGCGCCGGCGGCCACGGCGAGACGCCGGGCACGGGCGGCGGCGCCGGCGGGCACGGTGGCTCGGACGGTACCGGTGGCTCGGGCAAGGACTCCGGTTCCACCGATTCGGGCTCCGGCTCGGGCTCGGACAAGGGCTCGGGTACCGGTTCCGGCGCGGGTGCGGGTCACACCGGTGACTCCGGCGCGGGCGCGGGCGACTCCGGTTCGGGCGCGGGCGCGGGTGACTCCGGCGCAGGTGACTCCGGTTCGGGTTCGGGTTCGGGCTCGGGTGACTCCGGCTCGGGCTCCGACTCCGGCGACTCCGGCTCGGGTGATCACACGCCGCCCGGCACGTACCAGCCCGGTCCCGCCGAGGTTCCCCCGCCCCTCAAGCGTCATGACGCGGACTTCTCGGACACCCACAACAACAAGGGCCAGCGCAAGAGCTACCTCAACGAGGACGGCGACCTCGTACCCGCCAACCCCAACGGTGACGCGACGATCGTCGACCACATCGTGGGACGCGAGCCGAAGAAGTCGGAGAGCCCTTACACCTCGACCAGTGAGGACGGCGCCAACGCCAAGGACTACGGCGGCCAGAAGATCCAGATCGATCTGCCCCGGCTCGTGGACGACATAGCCAAGGGCAAGGTCAAGGGTGTGGAGGTCTACTCGCCGAGGGAGGTCGAGAAGGCGATCCAGCAGGCTGCCGACAAGGTCGCCGGCCGGCCCGTGGACATCACCGTCCCGCGGGACACACCGCACCCCGAGATCGATGCGAGGGCCGCGGAAATCGCCAAGGAACTCGGCCTCGGCAAGGCCAAGACGAAGAGCCTCGCGCAGCGCATGAAGGACATGATGCACACCCGCCGGGATTCGGAGTGGCTGATCAAGGGCGTCGTGCCGCGTGACTACATCAGCGGACCGTGACGACGACCGACGGGCGGAATGCGAAAGGATGCCACTCATGACCCGCTTCAGTGAATTGCTCGGCACGGATTTCGACGGTGAGCCGACGACGGACATCGACGACGTGATCTTCGGTGCCTTCGACGAGCCCGGCCACCGGGACCGCGTGCCCGGACTCGTCGAGCTGATGAACGACCCCGCCGAACCGGAGATCGAGCGTTTCCTGGCCTGCGTGGCGCTGTCGACCTGGGGCGAGACGGCCGGCTACGAGGCGGTCATCCGGGCCGCCGCGGACCCCGGGGGCACGCCCTGGTACGACTTCTCGGTCGACCGCAAGTTCTCCGTCGACAGCACGTTCGCGCAGCTCGCGGACGCGGTGGCCGACGGGGACCTGGCACGGGAAAAGGGAACCGAGGAACTGCGCGTGGAGGCGGCCCGCGCCTTGGTGCGGCTCGCCGACAGCCAGTACTTCGAGGACAAGCTGGGCGAGCTGTTCGACAACGCCACACTGCGGGCGCTGCTGGACGACATCAAGCAGGCCGTCGACCGGGGCGTACGGTCCCTGGCGTCGGGCGCCAAGCCCCGGTTCGACCTGCCCACGCAGCTGGTCGACCTGGCCAGTGCCGTGTCGGTGATCGACGGCCCCCTGGGCGTGGAGCTGGCCACGAGCGTGCTGAAGGTCGGTTCCTCCCCCCGCGCCCTGAACCACGCGGTCGCGCTGGTGTACCGCGCCAAGGGGCCGGAGTCCCGGCAATTCGCCGAGTACCTGACGGCGGTCGGTGACGAGAAGGTGTGCGCGGAGGTTCGCGAGGCGCTGGGGCGCGCCGAGTAGGGCGGCTTCTCGTCGAAGCGGACGTATGCGAAGGCGGCCGGTGCACCGCTACGGCGGTGCACCGGCCGCCGTCGACGCGGTAGGGGCCGCTGAAGCCGGCGGAGAGTTCGAGGGGGGCGAAAAGTGATTGATCTGGGGAAGATACCGACCTTCACGGGAAAGCTGGAGGAGTTAGAGAAGCATGCTGGTGAGCTGAAGAAGACTGCTTCCAGCATTCGTGGCACGGGTAGGGACGTGCACACTGCTTTTCAGGCGTTGGATCCGGTGTATGACGCTCCCGAGCAGGAGCAATTGCTTGATTCGACGATTCCGGTGCGGGACAAGGCGGATGATTTCGCGAAGAAGCTGGAGTCGGTCAGTGGTGCGTTGACGAGTTTCGCGTCGTCTGCGAAGCCGTTGGTCGACAAGATGAATCAGCTGCGCGCGGATGCGAAGAAGTTCGTCGCCGAGAACAAGGATGACGACGACTGGCAGCAGGACCAGGGCAAGATCGACGAGAATGCGCGTCTTGTCCGTGAGGTCGGCACGACCTGGGTGGCGTTCCAGGGCGTCGAGCGTGACGCGGCCAACAAGATCACTGCGCTGGTCGGTGGCACGCATTTCGTCGTCGACGACGGTTCGCACAAGGCCGGTATGTACGGCTTCAAGGAAAGCGACGTCAAGGACGCCAAGAAGACTCCTTGGGGCACGGTCGACAAGCGTGAGCACACGGGTCTGCGGGCCGCGTGGGAGTGGACGAAGGACAACGTCGGCGGTGCGGTGAAGGGCTTCTTCGTCGACGGTGCCTGGAGCACCCTCAAGGGCCTGGGCAGCATGGCCAATGTCTTCGACTGGGACAACTTCAAGAAGACCTGGTCGGGTATCGGTGATGTCTTCGGCGGTGTCAGCGCGTACATCATGACCCCGTACGACTGGGTGATGGACAAGACGTTCGGCCCCACCGACCACAGTGACACCGACAAGCAGAAGGCGGCGCTGCGCAACTTCGGTAAATCCTTCGTCGCGTGGGACGAGTGGGGCAAGAACCCCTCGCGGGCCGGTGGGACGGTTGCGTTCAACGTCCTGACCCTCGGTGCGGGCGCGTTCTTCAAGCTCGGCCAGGCCGGCCAGGCCGGCCAGGCCGGGAAGCTGGGCGCGGGCGCGAAGGTGGCGACCGTGGTGGGCAAGACGGGCGTGATCGTCGACCCGATGACGTATGTCGTCAAGGCCGGGAGCCTTACAAAGCTCAAGGTCGGCGACCTCATGACGGGCCTGAAGGCCAGCCAGGCGGGCCTGGACGACATGGCCCGCAACGTCCCCACGGGGAACTCACCGCACCCGAGTGAGGGCAACGCGCCCTCAGCTCACCCGGAGGGGGCGTCCACGCACCCCGCCGGTTCCGGGGAGAAGACCCCCACGGGCGAGACGCCCGCCGGTCGTGAGTACACCGACGCCGAGGGCAACAAGCGCGTCATCGGTGACGACGGTTTCATCCGGGACGAGCACGGCGACGTCGTCCCCGACACGGCTCCCCACCCGGAGCCGCACAAGGACGACCTGCCGAACGTCAAGGAGCGCGAGACCGTTCCGGTCAAGGAGGAGCCGAAGGTCCTCGAAGGCGCGGGCGGGCCCAGCCGCGTGGAGAACTCCGCGAACCACCCGACGGGTTCGGCGCACCCGGGCGGCGGGTCCCACCCGACCGGCGGGGGTGGCGGTTCGCCCAACACGCCGTCCACGGGCGGTCATGCTGCGGATCACTCGACTGGCAACGGCACGGACTCGCACACGCCGTCAGGCGGGAGCGGTGGCTCGCACACCCCTAGCGGTGGCGGCGGTCACGGTAGTCCGGGTTCCTCCGGTCACGACATGGGCGGCCATGGCGACGGCCCGGAGACGCCAGGTGGCGTCAGTGATGCCGACGGCCCGTCCTCGGGTGACGGGGGTGGGACCGGCGATGGTCCGGGAAGCGGCTCCGGAAAGCCTGAGCGGCAGCCTGCGGTCATTCTGGAAGGCGACCGGATAGGCCAGCAGCCCAGCGGACCTATGGCCCCTGAGCGGGAGGCCGCCGTTACGGCGGCTCTCAAGGACGCGAAGGTGCCGCCAGTGGACCAGGGTCGTATGTTGACGCAGCTGAAGAAGTCGGAATACGGGGCAGCTGTTGCAGAATACATCTCGAGCGGCAGATTTGCGGATATCCCCATGTTCAAGGATCCCAAGGGCCTCCTTTTTCAGGTCAAGCAGAACGACATGATCCCGGCTGTGCATCAGGCGATGGAGCACGCTGCGGAGCTCCAGGCCAAGGGAATCAAGAACATCGAATTCGAGCTGAAGCTTCCCGAGAAGCAGCTCGATCTTGACGTGCTGGTCCGCGTGGATGGCCGAATCGAATACGGTGCCCAGCTCAAGGACGTGGACAGCGTCACGGGCATCAAGTCGGCAGTCAAGAAGATCGCGGACAAGCAGCTCGGTGGGTCTGGAGTTGATGTCAAGGTTGGCATTCTGGATGTCAAGGGTCTCCGGAGCGAGCTCACGGAGCGTGAAATCCAGGCCGTGCAGAGGGCCGCTGACCGCACTAACGCCTCTTTTGAACTAAAATTCGACGACGGGTCTGTCACCATTTATCCGACCAATGCCGCCAAGCGATAAGGAAGTTCGATGACTATGCTGATGCGCTCGCCGAGAGAGTGCGGCTCGTGGTTCTGGGACCTGGACGACGTGGCGGAGCCTGGCCTGGAGTCCGCGCTCAGGACCGCGGGGCGCATGGGTGCGGTGCTCCAGAAGCACGCTTTGCTGGAGCCGGACTCGCTTGAGTGGAACTGGTTCCAGGTCGGAAAGGGCGGCCTCGGTATCCATAGCCGCCTGGACCTTGTCAGGCGTTCGCTCGACGATCCGGCATTGCCCGATGACCTCCGCGCCTGTCGGCCGACCGGTCACCCGCAGGCGGAGATGGGCGGAATTCTTGTGCTGGGATCCGGGGCGTGGCTCGACGCGAGCGGAACGCGCCACAACGAGTACCGTCTGGTCGAACTCATGGTGTCACCTGACGAGATCGGCCCTTCGGCCGAACTGTCCGTGTACCACGATGTGTGGGGTCGGTGTGATTTCCGGGGTGAGCCCCACCCGGCCATCCATGCTGCCAACGCGCCGCGGCTCGCTTCAGCCCTGCAGGAGCTCGTTCAGGTGCTCGGAGTCGAGGCGGAGCCCGGCGAGCCGACGTACTACGGTCGAGCAGAGGGTCACGGGCTCAAGGATCCCGACATCATCGACGGTCGGGGGCCGGATCTCACCGATGCGGTATTTGGCTAGATGGCCAACCCGGAGCAAATTGCCGTAATCGCTGCAAGGCATCTGGGCGGATGCTTTTGAGAGGCAACGGTTGACGTATTCAAGGCCGGGGTCCCGGACCCTCGCGCCGCTGGAAGCCGCTCGGCAGCGCAGGATCCTCCGCCGGGCAGCATCCGTGATGCCGTGAGGGATGCGCCCGGCCCCGACGAGCGGGAGATCGCAGCCTATCTGCGCGGCGGTCACGTGCTCTTCGCGTCCATGGGCGTGGTGGACGACGTGCTGGGGTCGGGCGAGAGCATCATCGGTGGCGGTTCCCTGTTCACCGACGGCGAATGGGTATGGCGAGGAGATCTCTGGTTCTACGTGACCACTTATCACCTCACCCTGCCGGACGAGTTCGTCACCCGGGCCCGCGCGGCGGGCTTCCAGATGCCGGCCGTCGGGCAGGAGCGCCTCATGGAACTGACGGACGCGGTGCTGGAGCTCCGGTCGGCAGAGTAAGCGTGGCGAATGGTGACGCGCGAGGTGCGCCGATGAGTTTCTTGATCCAGGCAGGCTGCCCGGCCGTTCGGACGTGTGCATCCGCCGCCGACATGGCGGATGCGGTCGGCGAGATGTACTCCTCCGACGCCGAGGACGCCATTCTCGTGTGGAACCTGGTGCCGGTCCGGCTGTCGTACGGGTACGACCTCGCGGCCCTTCTCGACGACCTGGTGCCTCTTCTCGAGGAGATTCAGCGGCCGGAATTCTCCGCGGCCGAGGTGTTCTGGGGAGCCGATACCTTCTCTGCTGAGTGGCAAATGGTCCGCGAGGACGATTCGCTGAGGATTCAGGCGCGCTGGCACAGCACGCTCGGGAACTACGAGTCGCTGTTGACCGAGCGGGGCGACGCAGTGGTCCCTGCGCGGACGTTCGTCGGCGAGTGGGCGAAAGTGCTGAAGCGGATCGTGAGCGATATCGAGGCGAAAGCCGTAGAGCTGGAGGACGCCGACATCTTCCTCCGCGCCAAGGCCTTGCTCGCGGGGCCTGAGCTGACGGGTCCCGAGCCGACGGGCCGACGCCCCGAGGCCCTGGATCGTCCGGTTCGGTTGTCATCCGCTGACGGTCGGCGACGGCAGAGTGCGTCGGAAGGTCCGCGAAGTGCCGAACGGCGGCGGCACTTTGCGTTCCCCCGGCAAAAGTTGATAGGCATAGCGGCCGGTGTGTGTCATGACCGCGCCGTTCCATAGTGCAGTGATTGATTCGGGGGACTTTTGTGGCTACTCCGCCGCAACAGCAGCCATTTCCGGCGCAACAGCCGTTCCAGCAGCAGCCCGGTTTCCCGCCGCAGCAAGGGCAGATGCCTCCGCAAGGCCAGATGCCCCCGCAGGGCCACGCTCCCCAGCAGGGCTGGGATCAGCAGGGCACGCCGCAGCAGGGATTTCAGCCGCCGTCAGGACAGGTGCACTGCCGCCTGTGCGGTGGATTTCCCGCCGTCGAGGCGACCGTGCGCGGGCATCAGGGCATTTTGATCATGATGCGGTCCCTGTCGCTCAAGGGGCCGTTCTGCCGGAATTGCGGCACGGCCGTATGGCGCGACATGACCGGAAAGACCCTGCTCCAGGGCTGGTGGAGCCCGCTGTCGCTGGTGCTGCTGACCCCCTTCACCCTGCTGTGGAACCTCTTCGTCAGGGTCAAGATCAACAAACTCCCGCCGCCCGTTCCGGGGCAGCCGGGTATGCAGATGAACCCCGGTGTGCCGCTGCGGAAGCGGCCCGCGGTGCTGGGGTTGCTGATTCCGGTGAGCTGGCTGCTGTTCATGGCCTTTCAGATCGCGCGGGGTTCGTAGCGGGTTCACAGGAGTCGGCCGGGCTCGGCTGATCGGGGAATGATGACGAAGGATTACGACAGTCAGCTGCTGGAGTCGGTGTCGGTACGGCGCCGGCGCATGCGGGACGCGCTGATCTTCGGTGCCCAGCGGGCCCGCCGTACGGCGGACGAGAAGCTCGGCAAGATATTCGCGGGGATCGCCGTCGCGGCGGTGCTGTGTGCCGGTTGTGTGGGCTGGTCGTTCATCCAGCACACCCTGGCCAAGCAGAAAGAGCAGCAGAAGCAGCAACAGCAGCGCTATGCGCCGCAGGTGACGCCGTCGCCTTCGTTGTCGCCTTCGCCGTCCGCCTCGCACAAGAAGTTGTCCGCGCCGCATACGAAGCTGCCCGGCTCGTATGTGAAGCCGACTGCCTCGCATACGAAGCCGACCGCCCCGCGCGCGAAGCCGTCCGGCTCCTATGCGAAGCCGTCCCCCGCGCCTACGAAATCGGCGAAAACCCCGAAAGGAACGCACAAAGTGACGGAGCCGGCCCAGTGATAGGTTCTGCCGCGTGGTGAATGTGGGGGAAAAAAAGCGTACGGAATTGAGCAGGATCACTCTCGTCGGCGACCGCCGGCGAGTGGATCTTGTGCTGCCCGCGGACGAACCCATCGGGCGGCTTCTGCCCGACGTTCTGCGGCTGTTGGGCGACAGGGTCGGCGAGCGACCGGCGGCCCGGCATCTGATCACCGCTGAGGGAACGGTTCTGCCGCAGGACGGGACCCTCGCCGAGGCCGCCGTGCCCGACGGTGCCGTGCTCCGGCTCGTCCGTGTGCACGACGCGCCCTCCGCCCCCGTCGTGCACGACGTCACCGACGAGCTCGCCGAGGACCTGGACGTCCGCGCCTGGCGCTGGCGGCCCGAGGCCCGGCGATGGACCGCGAGCCTGGCGACGATCGTGCTGGCCGTGACCGCCGGTGTGCTCGCGCGCACCAGCCTCGGCCCGGCCTCGGTGGCGGCCGCGCTCGCCGTGACGGCCGTGCTCGTCGCGGCCGTCGGCGCCGTCGCCGGCCGGATCGGCATCCGGGCCGGCCAGGGCGGTCAGCGCGCCCGGACGGACGACCGGGCGGGCCAGGCCGGCCGCGACCTCGGCACCACCCTCATGCTCACCGGTGGCGCGCTCGGCGCGCTCGCCGCGTGGACCGCCGCCGACGCGCACGCCTGGACCGGACCCGCGCGGCTCGCCGCCGTGCCGGCCGCGCTCGCCGTGACCCTCGCCCTCCTCGGACTGTTCTCGCAGCTCGGCAAGGGCGGTCTGATCGGCGCCGGAGCCGTCGTCGCGACCACCGGCGCGTGGGAGGCCGTCGCCGCGCTCCAGGACGACCCGGCACGCGTCGGATCCGTCATGGCCGTCGTCTCCGTCGTCGTCCTCGGCCTGCTGCCCCGTCTCGCGCTGATGGCGGCCGGGCTCACCGGACTCGACGACCGCCGCTCCGGCGGCTCCTCCGTCAGCCGCCACGAGGTCGAGACCGCCCTGGCCGCCACCCACCGCGGACTGGTCCTGGCCACGGTCGCCGTCGCCGTGTCCGCCGCGGCCGGCGGGCTGCTGGCCGTCACCTCGCCCTCGTGGTGGACGGTGCTGCTCGCGTCCGTCGTGGTGGTCGTGCTGCTCTCCCGCTCGCGCGCCTTCCCCCTGATCGCCGAGGTCGTCACGCTGCTGGCGGCCGCCCTGGTGCTGCTCGTCCGCCTCGTGGTGCTGTGGATCGACCACATCCCCGGCACGCCGACCGGGCCGCTGGCCGCGCTCTGCGGGGTGGCGATCGTGCCGCTCGCCGTGCTGGCGGTCCGGCTGCCGGAACACGTCGGCGTCCGGCTGCGCCGCGCCGTGGACCTCGTCGAGACCATCGGCGTGATCGCACTGTTCCCGCTCGCGGTCGGGGTGTTCGGCGTCTACGTACGTCTGCTCCACCAGTTCTGAGCTCCAGGAGAGACACCGCATGTCCCAGGACGACTGGCAGGGCGACGTACTGCGCAACCTGCGCAACCTCAGCAACGATCCCGGCGAACCGGACCGGCCCGGGGAGCGGGCCGGCCGGCCC
The DNA here is from genome assembly GCF_017876625.1 of Streptomyces syringium. Taxonomy (NCBI): domain Bacteria; kingdom Bacillati; phylum Actinomycetota; class Actinomycetes; order Kitasatosporales; family Streptomycetaceae; genus Streptomyces; species Streptomyces syringium. The sequence goes on along the minus strand of NZ_JAGIOH010000001.1, from coordinate 2,643,508 downwards.
CCGGCCGCATCCGCCGACGCGCCCGCACAGGCCGGCGCGCCCTCGCAGGCGGAGGCGCCCGGCCGGGCCGAGGCGCCCGGCCGGGCCGTCGTCGACCCCCGCCCGGCGCCCGCCCCCCGGCCCCTGCCCACGCCCGTCACCATGGAGCTCCCGCTCCCCGAGGAGCTGGTCAAGGGCAAGCCGCTCAGCGGGGACACCGCCGCCAAGCGGACCTCCCGCTCGCTGCGCCGGCTCGTCGGCTCCTCGGCCACCCGCGAGGTGGAGGAGGCGACCCGTGTCGCGCAGGCGCTGCAGCAGCCCCTCACCACCGGCCGGCAGATCATCGTCACCAGCATCCGCGGCGGCGCGGGCAAGACCACCGTCGCCGCGCTGCTCGGCCGCACCTACGCGCACTACCGCCAGGACCCCGTGCTGATGCTGGAGGCCGACCCGGCGCTGGGCACCCTCCCGGCCAGGCTCGGCGTCACCAAGGTGCGCTGGACGACGAGCGACGTCGCGCAGCTCATCGACCCGTCGATGCAACTCACCGACGTCGTCGGCTACCTCGTCCAGCTGCCCGACCGGGGCTGGCTGCTGCCCGGCAGCCAGGGCCGGGTGGGACACCGGCTGGAACTGGCCGACTACCGCTCGGTGATGGTCGCGCTGCGCCGCTACTTCGGCATCACCGTCGTCGACTGCGACAGCCTCCCCAGCGAACTGTCCCGCACCGCCCTGGCGGCGGCGCAGGCACGGGTGCTGGTCACCCCCGCCACCGTCGAGGGCATCACCAGCACCCGCTCGGTGCTGGACTGGATGGCCTCGTTGCCGCGACCCAAGATGCTGGAGGGAACCGTGGTGGTCGTCGCCGCCACGTCCCCGCATTTGACGCTTGATGTGACCGCGGCGCGCGAGCACCTCCAGCTCGACGGCGTGAAGGTCCTGATGCTCCCCTACGACCGGCACCTCGCGACCGGCGGCCCGATCCGTACCGACCTGCTCGGCCAGGTCACGCGCGAGGCCGTCACCGAGCTCGCCGCCGAAGTCCTCACCCGAGCCATGAGCAGGCGAAGCAACCGATGAGCACCCGCATAGTCCACCGCCCCGCCCGCACCACCCGGCCGCTGCCCACCCCCGAGGCGCGCACCATCGAGCCGCCGCCCAATCTGCCCGAGGGCAAGACCGGCGGCGCCATGCACACCCTCATGCCCATCGCCGGCGTGATGAGCTCCGTCGTAATGATGACGATGGTGCGCAACAGCCAGTTCGCCGGGCTGGGCGCGATCGTGCTCCTCGTCACCGTCATCGGCTCGGTCGGCATGCTGCTGTCCCAGCGCGGCAAGGCCCAGCGCACCCGGCGCCAGCAGCGCGAGCGCTATCTGGAGTACCTGGAGGAGCTCCGCGAGGAGCTGGGCGCCGAGGAGCGCGAGCGCCGCGAGAAGGCCCGGGTCCTCGACCCGCCGCCCGAGGCGCTCTACGACCTCGTGCGCGACCCCGCCCGGCTGTGGGAGCGCCGCCGCCGCGACAGCGACTTCCTGCGCGTGCGCGTGGGCACCGGCCGGATGCCCGTACGCCCCCTGGACATCGGCGAGCAGGGCAGCAGCGTCCTCACCCCGCCCGACCGGTTCATGCTCAACGAGGCCGGGGCGCTGAAGAATCGATTCTCCACGGCCACCGACCTACCCCTGACCGTCCCCCTCGACCGCGTCGGCAACGTCAGCGTCGTCGGCGACCGCGAGGGCGTCCTGCGCGTCGTACGCGCCCTGCTCACCCAGACCGCCGTCACCCACGCCCCCGACGACGTCGCCATCGCCCTCGCCTGCCCCGGCGACCGCATGACCGACTGGTCCTGGGTCAAGTGGCTGCCCCACACCCTCGACCCCGACGAGCACGACGGACCCGTCAGCGCCCGCCGCATCGCCCCCGCGCTCGCCCAGCTCGCCCGGCTCATGAACCGGGACCTGCGCGCCCGCGCCTCCTACGCCGCCGAGGTGCGCCGCGGCCTCTCCGGCAAGGACGCCCTGGAGATGACCGGCCGGCTGCTGGTCGTCAGCGACGAGTACGGCGAGGACGCGCACGAACTGCCCCGCCCCGACGACGCCGTGACGCTGCGGGACATGGGCGTCACCGTGCTGCACCTGGTGGCCGAGCGGGTGCAGGAGCCCGGCCAGGTCTCCCTGCGCATCACCGTCGACGGCGACCAGGTCCACATCGAGGACCTGCGCCCCGCCGAGCCCGTCACCTCCCACGGCACCGCCGACCGGGCCACGGCCCCCGGCGCCGAGGGCCTCGCCCGCCTGCTGTCCCCGCTGCGGCTGTCCCCCGAATCCCTCGTCGACGCCCCGCTCTCCGGCCCCGTCGACTTCGCCGAGATGCTCGGCGTCGAGGACCCCGCCGCCCTGGACGTCCGGGAACTGTGGCGGCCCCGCGGCGAACGCGCCTTCCTGCGCGTACCCATCGGCATCAGCGACTCCCGCCAGCCCGTGCTGCTCGACCTCAAGGAATCCTCCGAACTCGGCATGGGTCCGCACGGCCTGTGCGTCGGCGCCACCGGCTCCGGCAAGAGCGAGCTGCTGCGCACCCTGGTACTGGCCCTGGTCGCCACCCACCCGCCCGAGGACCTCGCCATGGTCCTCGTCGACTACAAGGGCGGTGCCACCTTCGCGCCGTTCGCCGACCTGCCGCACGTCGCCGGCGTCATCACCAACCTGGAGAACCAGGCCGGGCTCGTCGAGCGCGTCCACTCCTCCCTCGCCGGCGAGGTACAGCGCCGCCAGCAGGTCCTCAAGGACGCCGGGAACATCGCCGACATCGGCCACTACGCCGCCCTGCGCGAGACCCGGCCCGACCTGGAGCCGCTGCCGCACCTCTTCGTCGTCATCGACGAGTTCGGCGAACTCCTCACCGCCAAACCCGACTTCATCGACCTGTTCCTGTCCATCGGCCGCATCGGCCGCTCCATCGGCGTGCACCTGCTGCTCTCCAGCCAGCGCATCGAGGGCGGCAAGCTCAAGGGCCTGGACACCTACCTCTCCTACCGGCTCGGCCTGCGCACCTTCTCCGCCGACGAGTCCCGCACGGTGCTGGACACCACCGACGCCTTCCACCTGCCGCCCATCCCCGGCTTCGGCTACCTCAAGGTCGACACCAGCGCCTACGAGCGGTTCAAGGCGAGCTTCGTCTCCGGCCCCTACCACGGCCCGGTCGCCCGGGACGTCGAGGACGACGGACCGGTCGTCCACCCCTACCCGGACTTCAACACCCTCGGCGAGCCCGAGGCGGCCCCCGGCGACAGCCAGCCGGCCATGCGCCACCGCAACCCCGGCCCCACCGTCATGTCCGTCGTCGTCGACCAGCTCAGCGACGCCGCCCGGCCCACCCGCGGCATCTGGCTGCCGCCGCTGCCCCGGGCCATCGCCCTGGACACCTCGGCGGGCCCGCTCCGGGCCGGCGAGCGCGGCATGCAGCTGGCCGTCCGGCCCGGCCCGCTCAAGGTGCCGATCGGTCTCCTCGACGACCCGGCCAAGCAGTGGCAGGGGCAGTGGGTCCTCGACCTCACCGTCGCCGGCGGCCACGCCGCCGTCATCGGCGGCCCCCAGTCCGGCAAGACCACCCTGCTGCGCACCCTGGCCCTGTCCCTCGCCATGACGCACACGCCGCGTGAGGTCGGCATCTACGGACTCGACCTCATCGGCGGCGGCCTCGCCGCCCTCTCCGGGCTCCCGCACGTCGGCGGCATCGCCGGCCGCGCCGACCGCGAACGCGCCGTCCGCACGGTCGAAGAGGTCCGCGGCATGCTCGCCGCCCGCGAGGAACTCTTCCGCGAGCACGGCATCGACTCCGTCGAGCGGCTGCGCGAACTGCGCGCCGAGGGCCGGCTCCCCGAGCTGTCCTCGACCGAGATCGTGCTCCTCATCGACGGCTTCGGCGCCCTGCGCGACGACTTCGACGAGATCGAGGAGACGGTCACCGACCTGCTCAAGCGCGGCGGCGGCTACGGCATCCACGTCGTCGCGGGCATGCTGCGCTGGAACGACGTCCGCATCGCCACCCAGTCCCTGTTCGGCACCCGCGTCGAGCTGCGGCTGAACGACCCCGGCGACTCCAGCATCGACCGCAAGCTCGCCGAGACCCTGGCCCCGGACGAGAAGGGCCGCGTCCTGACCGACGGCAAGCTCTTCGCCCAGACGGCGCTGCCCCGCATCGACTCCCTCGCCTCGGCCTCCGACCTGGGCCCGGCCGTCGAACAGGCGGCCATGGTGATCCATTCGTCCTGGTCCGGCGACGGCGCCCAGCGGGTCAGGGTGCTGCCCACCCGCATCCCCGCCGCCTCCCTGCCGTCCGTGACGGCCGAGCCCAACCGGGTGCCCCTCGGCCTGGACCAGACGGCCCTCGCGCCCGTCCTGCTCGATCTGTTCAAGCGCGACCAGCACCTGATGATCCTGGGCGACAGCGAGTGCGGGAAGACCAATCTGCTGCGCCTGATCACCCAGGGGCTCATGGAGCGCTACTCCGACGAGGAGATCGTCTTCGCCGTCATGGACCCGCGCCGCGGCCTGCGCAAGCTGGTGCCCGAGGAGTACCGCGGCGGCTACGCCCACAACTCCCGGCTGTGCGGCGCGCTGGCCGCCGGCATCGCCACCGAGCTCGAGAAGCGCATGCCCGACGACCTCGCCGCCCAGGACGCCCTCGCGTCCGGCACCTGGTACTCGGGTCCGCGCATCGTCATCCTCATCGACGACTACGACATCCTCACCACCGGCGGCCAGCAACCGCTCGCGCCGTTCATGCCGTTCATCCCCTCCGCACAGGACATCGGCCTGCACTTCGTCGTCACCCGCAGGGTGGCGGGAGCCTCGCGGGCGCTGTACGAGCCGTTCCTGATGACGCTCCGGGAGAGCGGCACGACGGCGGTCGTCATGACCGGCGACCGGCAGGAGGGCCAGCTCTTCCCCGGCGTCTACGCGAGCGCCCAGCCGCCCGGGCGCGGCACGCTCGTGCGCCGGGGCGAGACGACCCGGCTGATCCAGACGGCGCTCGCCGTCGCGGACGGCGACACCGAGACGACAGCCGACCGCGCATGACCAGGGGGAACACCGCATGACCAAGGATGTGATCGCGCTCACCGAGCGCATGCCGGACGCGCTGAGCGTCCTGGCGGGCCTGCTCGCCGGCGGCCCGGACCTGCTGGTCGGGACCACCGGCGAGGGAGCCGTGGTCCAGCTGTGCGACGCCGAGGGCCGGCCGCTCGTCTCGATCGAGGCGCCGCTGATGCTCCAGGTGCCGGGCGAGGCGGCCCGGCTGCTGGGCCCCGGAGCCGAGCCGTCCGGTGACGGCCCGGCGTGGTGGATCGAGGCCCGCGCCACCACGGGCGTCCCCCAGGCCGAGCAGCTCGCGGGGGCCTTCGCGGCCCGGCTGACGATGCTGCTGGGCGGCCGGGTCTGGCCGCCGGACGCCCCCGGCACCGCCGGCGCGGCCCGCCCGGTCGACGTCTCGGGCATCACGGCCGTCCCGGTCCCCGCCGCCGCCCAGCCGGCCGTCGACATGCTCACCGACGAGGCCGCCGTCGTCCTCCAGGACCGCCCGGTCGTCCCGATGACGAGCTGGCTCTCCGAGGCACTGCGGGCCACCGTGGAGAGCGACCGGTCCCTGCAGATCGTCACCCCGCCGCACTGCCGCCTGTCCCTGCCCACCCGCATGCTGGTGCAGTCCACGCCCTCGCGCTGGGTGGTGCAGGACGAGCGGTGCGGCTACTACGACGGGCTGACCGGCGCGGTACTGCGCTGGCAGGACGGTGCCTTCTCCCCGGACCGGGACGAGAGCGGCGAGAGCCCGGTGGCGGACGCCTTCACCGAGGTCCAGGCCACCGGCGAGCGTCAGCTCATCGTCTCCTTCCGCACCCTGCACCAGCCCGAGGCGGACCTCGTGCTCGGCGGCGCGCTGGAAGCCGCCTGGCAGGCGCTGACCGGCGGCCCCCCGGCCGGCTGGGGGACGTCGGAGCCGGCCGGTCTGATCTGGTCGCGGCGGCAGCTGACCGAGCTGGCGTACGGGCGCGCGCCCCAGCCCACCTGGACGGTGGTCGTCGGCACCCCGGAGCGGCCGGCCGTCGCCACTCTCCGCGTGATCCGCACCTCGGAGGGTGTGGAGGAGGACGTCACGCTCACCCTGGGCTACGGCCCCGATGAGCAGCTGCCCCTGGAGGCGCTGCCGGAGCTGGCCGGCGAGCTGGTGACCCGGCACGGGCTGAAGACCATGATGTGCCAGCTGCGCGAGGCGCGCCGGGACCTGAGCGCCCCGCCCCGCTTCGAGCGCCCGCCGCTGCCGTACGCCTTCGTCCTGGGCCCCGCGGAGGTCCGGGAGGCGGGGCGCGACATCGCGAGCAGGACGCCGCTGAAGGACCGCCCGGTGCAGCTGGGCCCGAGCGCCCGGCCGGGCTACTACTACCCGCTCGGCGACGGCGAGTCCGCGGAGAGCTGGACCGCCCTCGAGCAGCTCGTCCGCCATCTGCGCGGGGCGCCGCCGCTCTAGGTCCGTCGCCTGCACCACCGCTGCGCGGCGGTGTCCTCAATCGCCGGACGGGCTGCACTTGCAGCCCGTCCGGCGATTGAGGACGCGCCCGCAGGGCGCCCGCTCAACGACCCCGCGTCGCGGAAGCCTTCCCGGAAGCCTTCCCGGAGGCGGTGTCCTTGACGAAGGCCCACTCCATCTTCGGCTCCATCGCGAAGCGGAAAACCCTCCGCACCGGCTTGCTGCACAGCGCGGTCATCATCGCGATCGCGAGCAGTGTCACGACGACCTCGCCCACCGGCTGCCGGATCCACGCGTAGGCGTCGTACCACTCCCACCAGCGCGACAGCTTGATCAGGAAGCCGTGCAGCAGATACCCGTACAGGGTCCCCGCGCCGAGCGCCGTGAACCACACCGTCCGCCCCGGCACCCAGGCGAAGAAGCAGGCGATCAGTACGGCCGCGCAGGCGAAGAGCGCGAGCTGCATCACGGGCGCGGCCCACAGCGGTGCGTCGAGTTCCTGGACGCTGTCGTTGTGGTAGAACCACGCGGTGTCCATGGTCGGCGCGAGCCAGTAGGCGACCGCGACGGCGGCCGCGAAGACCGGCACCGCGGCGATCCGCACCCAGCGCTTGCGCACGAGGTGGAAGTGTTCGGGCTTCATGTGCAGCCCGATCACGAAGAACGGCAGGAACTGCATCACCCGTTGGAGATCGAAGTCGGTGCCGACCTCGGGGGAGAGCTCGGCGAGGATCGCGATGACGAAGGCGACCGGCACCGGCCAGCGGATCAGTTTCCAGATCGGGGTGGTCAGCCGCCAGACGAACAGCGCGGCCAGGAACCAGTTCAGGTACCAGGGATTGAGCAGCGAGATCGCCTCGTCGGGCGCGTCGTCCTCCGCCCAGTGCTGAAAGTACGTGTACGCGACCTCGAAGATCAGGTACGGCACGACGACGCCCGTGAGCAGCCGCTTGAGCTTGGCGGGGCTCATGTCGAAGCCACGGGAGAAGTAGCCGGAGATCAGGATGAAGGCCGGCATGTGGAACGCGTACACCGTCATGTACAGCGCCGTCGCCGCCCGGCCGCCGTGGGTGAGCGGCTCCCAGGCGTGCCCCAGGGCGACCAGGACGATCGCCAGGTACTTCGCGTTGTCGAAGAAGGGGTCACGCTGCGGGGCGGGGGCCGGGGCGGGCGGCGGTACCGGCGCCGCACCCGGCCCGGAGGCGGCGGAAGCGGAGGCCACGGGGCGCGCGGGAGGCGTGGCGGTGGGGGACATTCGAGGCACCCTAGCGGCGGAAGCGGAACGCGTAAAACCTTGCCCGTACGTACGCACACGGCCCATGGCTTACCTCCGCGATCTTCGGTAAACCGCCGCAAAAGCCTCCTCGGTGACCCCGTTGTGATTCCGTTGGCGAATCGTCACGGCGCCCCACTGGCGGGCGAGTTGATGGCACGATGGTTGCCGAGCGGGGTCCGGGGGGCACCATGTCCTCCGGGGGGCGGCCAAGGGATTCCGACCGAGGGGTGATCAGTTGTGACCACTGTTTCACTGTCTGTGGTGTTACTTCTGGCGATCATCCTGGTGGTGATGTACCGCGCGGGCAACATCAAGGCCGGCCCGGCGATCGTCGCCATACTCTTCGGTTTCTTCCTCAAGAACACGAGCATGGCGGAGCCGATCCAGCGGTTCCTCAACTCGATCGCCGAGACGATCAACAACATCAAGTTCTGACCGCGGGCACACCGGGCCGTGCCGGCGGGCGGCCCGACGGGCATGCGAAACGCCCCCGGCCGGGGCCGAGGGCGTGCGCTGGAGCGGGCGACGGGAATCGAACCCGCGTAGCCAGTTTGGAAGACTGGGGCTCTACCATTGAGCTACGCCCGCCGGGTCGGTGCTCCGCCTGTGCGGCGAAGAACGCGGTCATCGTATCAGGGGTGAGCGGCGAGGTGTTGTGGCCCTCCACGCCGCTGATCGACGGCGTCGGACCCCCGCGCCGGTTGTCCGGAACGACTCGCCGACGGCCGTCGGCCGGCCGCCGTCGGGGCGGTCGCCGGTCGATCACCGGTCGATCACCATCCGTCCCCGTCGTCCCCCTGGACCCACCGGGATGACCTGCGCGGAAATCGCGTGCACCAAGGGGCCTTCGGGCATGTACCCTACGTGTCGCACCGACGGGGTGTGGCGCAGCTTGGTAGCGCGTCCGCTTTGGGAGCGGAAGGTCGTCGGTTCGAATCCGGCCACCCCGACCAGCACGACATGTTTTCCGGGTTTCCCGGTTTTTTGAGATCGCCCGCCGTTTCCGGACGTTTTCCGGTGTTTTCCGGAGCGTCCAGAGGTTTTCCGGCCCGTCCCGCTCGTCTGTACGCGCCGCACGGCCAAGATCACATTGTGGGGCTCAACCTGCTTGCGGTTACTATGCAAGCTGCGCGCCTGTGTGTCTCTCTGCCGGGCGCGGAGCGCTGAACCTCAGCGGAAACCCAGCAGTCAGCCCCAAGGAGACCGAACCGTGAAGAGCGCCGTGGAGACCCTGAACCCGACTCGGGTTCGGCTCACTGTCGAGGTGCCCTTCGAGGAGCTCAAGGCCAGCCTCGACGCGGCGTACAAGAAGATCAACCAGCAGGTCACGGTGAAGGGCTTCCGTCAGGGCAAGATCCCGGCCCGCGTCATCGACCAGCGGTTCGGCCGTGGTGCGGTGCTGGAGGAGGCCGTCAACGACGCGCTGCCGAAGTTCTACACCGAGGCGGTCAACGAGGCCGACCTGAACCCGCTGGGCCAGCCCGAGGTGGACATCACGGAGCTGAAGGACGGCGAGCTGCTGGCCTTCACCGCCGAGGTGGACATCCGCCCGGCCCTCGAGATCCCGGACTACTCCGGCATCGAGGTCACCGTCGACGCCGTCGAGGTGTCGGACGAGGACGTCGAGAAGTCGCTCGAGCAGCTCCGTGACCGCTTCGCCACCACCTCCCCGGTCGAGCGCGCCGCCGCCGAGGGCGACATCGTCACCGTCGACCTGGAGGCCAAGGTCGACGGCGAGGTGCTGGAGGACGGCGTCGCCACCGGCGTCGACTACACCATCGGTTCCGGCCAGCTCCTGGACGGCATCGACGAGGCCGTGACCGGCCTCGAGGCCGGCGGCACCGCCACCTTCACCTCCGAGCTCAAGGGCGGCAGCGCCGAGGGCAAGGAGGCCGAGGTCACGGTCGTCGTCACCGCCGTCAAGGCCCGTGAACTGCCCGAGCTGGACGACGACTTCGCCCAGCTGGCGAGCGAGTTCGACACGCTCGAGGAGCTGCGCGCGGACAGCGTCAAGCGTCTCGGCCGGATGAAGAAGTACGACCAGGCCACCCAGGCCCAGGAGAAGGTGCTCGAGGAGCTGCTGAAGCTCGTCGAGGTCCCGATGCCCGAGAAGCTTCTCGAGGACGAGGTCAACACCCGCAAGCACAACCTGGAGCACCACCAGCTGGGTCAGATGGGCCTGGACCTGGCGAAGTACCTGGAGATCCAGGGCAAGTCCGCCGAGGACTTCGACGCCGAGCTCAAGGAGCAGGCCGAGAAGGGCATCAAGACCCAGTTCGTCCTCGACGAGATCGTCAACAAGGAGAAGCTGTCGGTCGGCCAGGAGGAGCTCACCGAGCACCTCATGCGCCGTGCGCAGTCCTCCGGCATGAGCCCCGACCAGTTCGCCCAGGCCGTCGTCGAGGGTGGCCAGGTGCCGATGCTCGTCGGTGAGGTCGCCCGCGGCAAGGCCCTCGCGACCGTCGTCGAGGCCGCCACGGTCAAGGACACCAACGGCGAGGTCGTCGACCTGGACGACGAGGACGAGACCGCCGAGACGGTCGAGGCCGCCACCGAGACGGCCGAGGCCGCCGAGGAGAAGACCGAGGCCTGATCCCAGGCCTCTGCGCAGCCCGCAGAACCCCTTACGGACGGGCCCGTACGTGTTTCGCACGTACGGGCCCGTCCGTGGTCTCCGGGGCCTGTCAGGGCCCCTGGAACCTGCGCTCAGAGCGAACAGTTCCTGATGCGGGATGGCGCCCGCCGGACAGCGCGTTAGGGTCCGTAGATACGAGGGCAGGGGAGACGTGGGAGCGGGCCGGGCAGGACTGGCCGCACCATCCCCGACCTCAGGTAGAAGACGCGGAGACGGCCCGTTGCCGTCAGAGACGAGCAGGTGGATACGTGACGAATCTGATGCCTTCCGCCGCCGGTGAGATTGCCTTCGGTGGTGGCCTCGGCGACCAGGTCTACAACCGGCTGCTCGGGGAGCGGATCATCTTCCTCGGCCAGCAGGTCGACGACGAGATCGCGAACAAGATCTGTGCGCAGTTGCTGCTGCTGGCCGCGGAGCCGGACAAGGACATCTTCCTTTACATCAACTCGCCCGGTGGCTCGGTGACCGCCGGCTTCGCGATCTACGACACCATGCGTTACATCAAGAACGACGTGGTCACGATCGCGATGGGCCTCGCGGCCTCCATGGGGCAGTTCCTGCTGACCGCGGGCACCCCGGGCAAGCGCTTCGCGCTGCCGAACTCGGACATCCTCATGCACCAGGGCTCCGCGGGCCTCGGCGGCACCGCCTCGGACATCAAGATCCAGGCCGAGCAGCTGCTCCGCACGAAGAAGCGCATGGCGCAGATCACCGCGGAGCACACCGGCCAGACGGTGGAGACGATCATCCGCGACGGTGACCGTGACCGTTGGTTCACCGCGGAGGAGGCCAAGGAGTACGGGATCATCGACGAGATCATCACCTACGCCTCCGGCGTTCCGGGCGGCGGCGGCACCGGGGCCTGATACCCCCCGGCAGCACCGCCTCGAAGCCGAATCCCAGCCCACCGATCGCCATCAGGATGGTGAACACCCGCATGAACAACTTCCCCGGCAGCGGCCTCTACACCGGCCCGCAGGCCGAAGCCCGCTACGTCGTGCCGCGCTTCGTGGAGCGCACCTCCCAGGGCGTCCGTGAGTACGACCCGTACGCGAAGCTCTTCGAGGAGCGCGTGATCTTCCTGGGCGTCCAGGTCGACGACGCCTCCGCCAACGACGTCATGGCGCAGCTGCTGTGCCTGGAGTCGATGGACCCCGACCGTGACATCTCGATCTACATCAACTCGCCGGGCGGCTCGTTCACCGCGCTGACCGCGATCTACGACACGATGCAGTTCGTGAAGCCCGACATCCAGACCGTCTGCATGGGCCAGGCCGCCTCCGCGGCCGCGATCCTGCTGGCCGCCGGTACCCCCGGCAAGCGGATGGCACTGCCGAACGCGCGCGTCCTGATCCACCAGCCGTCCAGCCAGACGGGCCGTGAGCAGCTCTCCGACCTGGAGATCGCGGCGAACGAGATCATGCGCATGCGTACGCAGCTCGAGGAGATGCTGGCGAAGCACTCCAGCACGCCGATCGAGAAGATCCGTGACGACATCGAGCGCGACAAGATCCTCACTGCCGAGGACGCGCTCGCGTACGGTCTGGTCGACCAGATCGTTTCGACGCGTAAGACGTCTGTTTCGGTCTGAGTTCCGGTCCGGGCACCGTTGTCGGGTGGCAACCCCCTTGGACCGAGTAGGTCCAAGGGGGGCCCGCACAGGGGGCCCGGCAAGGTACCGTCGATAGGCAAGCACCCGGGTTCGCAGAGCAAGGCGGATCCCAGGCGAAGGGGAAGCACCTCGTGGCACGCATCGGTGACGGCGGCGACCTGCTCAAGTGCTCGTTCTGCGGCAAGAGCCAGAAGCAGGTGAAGAAGCTCATCGCGGGTCCTGGTGTGTACATCTGCGACGAGTGCATCGACCTCTGCAACGAGATCATCGAGGAAGAGCTCGCGGAGACCTCCGAGGTGCGCTGGGAGGAGCTCCCCAAGCCCCGCGAGATCTACGAGTTCCTCGAAGGCTATGTAGTGGGCCAGGAGGCCGCCAAGAAGGCCCTCTCCGTCGCGGTCTACAACCACTACAAGCGCGTGCAGGCCGGCGAGAACGCCGGAAACCGCGACGACGGCATCGAGTTGGCGAAGTCCAACATCCTGCTGCTCGGCCCCACGGGCTCCGGCAAGACCCTGCTCGCGCAGACGCTCGCCCGGATGCTCAACGTCCCGTTCGCCATCGCCGACGCGACCGCGCTGACGGAGGCGGGCTATGTGGGCGAGGACGTCGAGAACATCCTGCTGAAGCTGATCCAGGCCGCCGACTACGACGTCAAGAAGGCCGAGACCGGCATCATCTACATCGATGAGATCGACAAGGTCGCCCGAAAGAGCGAAAATCCGTCGATCACACGAGACGTCTCCGGCGAGGGCGTCCAGCAGGCCCTGCTGAAGATCCTGGAAGGCACGACGGCCTCCGTCCCGCCGCAGGGCGGCCGTAAGCACCCGCACCAGGAATTCATCCAGATCGACACGACGAACGTCCTGTTCATCGTGGGCGGCGCCTTCTCCGGCCTGGAAAAGATCATCGAGTCGCGGGCCGGCGCCAAGGGCATCGGCTTCGGCGCCACGATCCGCTCCAAGCGCGAGATCGAGGCCAGCGACCAGTTCCAGGAGGTCATGCCGGAGGACCTGGTGAAGTTCGGGATGATCCCCGAATTCATCGGCCGCCTCCCGGTCATCACCTCCGTCCACAACCTGGACCGCGAGGCGCTCCTCCAGATCCTCGTCGAGCCGCGCAACGCCCTGGTGAAGCAGTACCAGCGCCTGTTCGAACTCGACGGCGTGGAGCTCGACTTCGACCGCCCGGCCCTCGAGGCCATCGCCGACCAGGCCATCCTCCGTGGCACGGGCGCGCGAGGCCTGCGCGCCATCATGGAAGAGGTCCTGATGTCGGTGATGTACGAGGTCCCGTCCCGCAAGGACGTGGCCCGCGTCGTCATCACCGAAGACGTCGTCCACTCGAACGTCAACCCCACCCTGGTGCCGCGCGAGCCGCGCATCGTGGGCAAGGACGAGCGACACGAGAAGAGCGCGTAGCGCGCGCTGCTTTCCGCATACGTGAAAGGGGGCGGCCCGGCCAACCGGCCGGGCCGCCCCCTTTCGTTGCCTCAGGCAGGCTTGCGTACGTCCCGGTAGATGCCTGCCGTGGTCTTCGCGAAGGCCGCGAGGTCCACGGAGTCCGTCGAGACGCGTCCGGGATCGAAGTCGATGACCAGCATCACGTCCGACGTCTCCGCCCACGCGCAGGCCGGGGCGTAGGCGCGGTCGTACATCTTCACCAGCTCACAGGTGATGGCCGGACCGTCGGGGCCCTCGGGCACGAACGTGCGTCGCTCGCCCGCCACGGACGGTTTCCCGGGGCCGCTCTCGAAGCCCTTGAACATGCCGTCCAGGACGGCGTCCGGCTCCCCGATACCGCCGTACGCGCCCGACAGCGACAGCGTCACCGCGTGGTCGGACACCCGCTGGTAGCGGCCCAGTACGGAAACGGCGCCCTTGGGCATACCACCCTGGACGCCGATCCCTTCCTTCTCCAGTTCCTTCGTCCCGGCGTCGAGCCGGTACGCCCCGCCGACCAGCGTCGGCGGGGTGACGAGCGCGACCCCCGGGCCTTCGTCGCCCGGGACCAGCAGCAGAACGGCCGCGACGACGGCCGCCGCGACGCCGAGTGCGACGGCCGCGGCGGGCAGCAGGAGCCGGCGCCCGGTCAACGGACTAGTTCTTGAGTTCCTTGCGCGAGTCCGTGCGCACCTTGGCCGTGGCCTCGGACAGCTCCTTGGGGGTCATGACCGGCCCGGTGGCGCCGCTGGAGCCGGTCATGCCGCCTTGGGCCTTGGTGACCTGGTGCTCGATGATGCCGATCGCGCTGCTGTCTCCCCAGACGCAGTAGCTGGTCTCGGAGGTGGTCTGGATGGTGCCCATGTCCACGTTGGCCTTCTGGGCCTCGCACTTCATCACCGCGCCGTCGAAGCCACTGGGGTGGTACTCGGTGACCTCGGAGACGGTTTCCAGCTTGGCCTTGCCCTTGTACCGCTCCTTGGCCTTCTCCTGGTTCTCCTTGATCTTCGCGATCATCGCGTCGACCGACTTGTTCGGATCGGCGACATCGCCGTAAACGGCCGTCACGCGCATGTTCTGCTTCTCGGGGCTGGAGTAGGCCCCCTTCACGCCCGTGCCGTTGACGATGCCCATCGCCTTGGCGTCCTTGTCGTTGGCGAGGTTCTCTTTCTCCTTGGCCGAGCCGAGCGACGACTTGGTGTACTTCCCGTCGAGCAGGGTCTGCGGCAGTACGACCTCGTACGGCGCCACCTTCCCGTCGCTCCCGCTCCCACCGCTCCCGCCCATGAAGAACACCGCGCCGCCCACGATCGCGCCCACCACGACCAGCGCGCCGATCACGATGCCGACCGTCTTGCCCTTGCCGCCGCCCTGCGGGGGCATCGGCGGCGGGTACTGGCCCGGGACGCCCGGCTGGCCGTACGGCGGCTGCTGGCCGTAGGGGCCCGGCTGCTGGGGGGCGCCGTAGGGGGCCTGGGGCTGGCCGTAGGGGGGCTGCTGGCCGTACGGGGCCGCGGGGGGCTGCTGGGGGTAGCCGTAGCCGGGCTGTCCGGGGGCGCCGCCCTGGCCGTAGGGGTTGGGCTGCTGGGGCGGCTGCTGGCCGTAAGGGCCCGGCTGGGGGTAGCTCATCGTGTCTCTCTTCGAATGCGGGGGGACTCTCGCGTCAGATGCCCGTCATCCTTCCCGATGACTTACCCACGCTTTACCGCGGGGCCGCAACGGTTTCGGAACAGTTGACGTCCGCCCTCACCCGCCGGTCTCGACACGTACGTCCTGGCGGAGCCTCGCCGTCCGGGTTGCCGCCTCCTCCAGGCCGAGGTCCTGGCCGCTCGCGAGCAGCGCCGCGTCCATGGCGAACACGGTGCCGACCGTGTGCTTGTCGGCCCAGATGCACAGCGGCATCCTGATGGTCCGCGCGCCCTCGTTGCTCCACTTGCTCATCTGGCACTTCATCACGGCGCCGGCGTCGGCGCCGAGCCCGGCCGGCGACATCCGCTGCGGCGTGCCCTCGAACTCGGTCTTCGCGTCGGGGTTCTTCTCGTTCACGGTCGCCCGGGTCACGCTCAGGAACAACCCGTCCACCATCACCTCGGGGCTCCGTACCTCATCGCCCCACGCGCCGGTGAACCGGAGCAGCTTCTGGGAGAGTTTGTCCTCACCGGACTTGTACGCGCCCGTGACGCTCCGCGGGTTGGTGATTCCCAGGAGCTTGAGATCCTCCAGCTCCTTCGAGCCGAACCCGCCCCCGGACTCGCTGAGGTCCTTCTTGTACTCGCCCGCGACCGTCTCGGGCGCGATGAGCTTGTAGCTCTTCCCAGCCGGGGTCGCGGAAGCGCTGGGGGAGGGGCTCGCCGGGGCGGTGGGCGAGGCCTGGCCGTCCGCCTTGTCGCTCTTCTCCCGTCCGCTTCCCGTGAGGAGGACGATGCCGCCCACGATCGCGCCGACCAGGACGACCGCGCCGACCGCGAGGACGACCGCCTTGCCCTTGCCGCCGCCCCGCGGAGGTATCGGCGGCGGGTACGGGGGCGGCATGCCCGGACCCCAGCCGCCCGGCTGCTGGGGCTGGTACGGCGGCTCGCCGTAGCCGTACCCCGGCCGGCCGTACGGATCCGGCTGCTGTGGTGGTGTCCCGTACGGGCCGGGCTGGTGCTGGGTCATCGTCGTCCCCTGCGTCTACGGATGTGTCTACGGATGCGGCTGTGGAAGATCGGTTCGCGACATCCTTACGGATCGCCCCGCCGCGCCCCGCCCCGGGGCGTAAACGGGTTCGTGAGCGGGCGGCGCGGCCCCGTAGAATCTCCCCGTGACCGAGAACACTCAGCAGAGCCCCGACCGCGGGCCGACGAACAGCAACCCCGAACTGCCGACCCAGTACGCGCCGGCCGAGGTAGAGGGGCAGCTGTACGAGCGCTGGGTAGAGCGCGGTTACTTCACCGCCGACGCCAAGAGCGAGAAGCCGCCGTACACCATCGTCATCCCCCCGCCGAACGTCACGGGCTCGCTGCACCTGGGCCACGCCTTCCAGCACACCCTGATGGACGCCCTCACCCGGCGTAAGCGCATGCAGGGCTTCGAGGCGCTGTGGCTGCCCGGCATGGACCACGCCGGCATCGCCACCCAGAACAAGGTGGAGCAGCAGCTCGCCGAGGAGGGCAAGTCCCGCCACGACCTGGGGCGCGAGGAGTTCGTCTCGCGCGTGTGGAAGTGGAAGGAAGAGTACGGCGGCAAGATCCTGGGCCAGATGCGGCGGCTCGGTGACGGCGTCGACTGGTCCCGTGAGCGCTTCACCATGGACGAGGGCCTGTCCAAGGCCGTCCAGACCATCTTCAAGAAGCTCTACGACGACGAGCTGATCTACCGCGCCGAGCGCATCATCAACTGGTGCCCGCGCTGTCTGACGGCCATCTCGGACATCGAGGTGGAGTACCAGGAGGACGCGGGCGAGCTCGTTTCCATCCTGTACGGCGAGGGCGAGGAGACGCTGGTCGTCGCCACCACCCGTGCCGAGACGATGCTGGGTGACACCGCCGTCGCCGTCCACCCGGACGACGAGCGCTACCGGCACCTGGTCGGCAAGCAGATCAAGCTGCCGCTGACCGACCGGACCATCCCGGTCGTCGCCGACACGCACGTCGACCCCGAGTTCGGTACGGGCGCGGTCAAGGTGACCCCGGCCCACGACCCGAACGACTTCGCGATCGGCCAGCGCCACGGCCTGCCGTCGCTGACGGTCATGGACGAGCACGGCGTCATCACCGTCCACGGCCCGTTCCTCGGCCAGGACCGCTTCGAGGCCCGCTCCGCGGTCGTCGGCGCGCTGCGCTCGCAGGGCCGCATCGTCGCCGAGAAGCGCCCGTACACGCACTCCGTCGGGCACTGCTCGCGCTGCAAGACCACCGTCGAGCCGCGCCTGTCGCTGCAGTGGTGGGTCAACGTCAAGCCGCTCGCGCAGGCCGCCGGTGACGCGGTCCGCGACGGCCGGGTCGCGATCCACCCCGAGGACATGTCGAAGCGCTACTTCGACTGGGTCGACAACATGCACGACTGGTGCATCTCGCGCCAGCTGTGGTGGGGTCACCGCATCCCCGTCTGGTACGGCCCCGACGGCGAGGTCGTCTGTGTCGGCCCCGACGAGCAGCCGCCCGTCGGCGAGGGCTGGCACCAGGACACCGACGTCCTGGACACCTGGTTCTCCTCCGGCCTGTGGCCCTTCTCGACCCTCGGCTGGCCGGAGCGCACCCCGGACCTCGAGAAGTTCTACTCGACCGACGTCCTGCTCACCGGCCACGACATCATCTTCTTCTGGGTCGCCCGGATGATGATGTTCGGCCTGTACGCGATGGACGGCGAGGTCCCCTTCAAGACGATCTCGCTGACCGGTCTCGTCCGCGACGAGCGCGGCAAGAAGATGTCGAAGTCCTTCGGCAACGTCGTCGACCCGCTGGACTGGATGGACAAGTACGGCTCCGACGCCGTCCGCTTCACCCTCGCCAAGGGCGCCAACCCCGGCACCGACGTCCCGATCGGCGAGGACTGGGTCCAGGCGTCCCGCAACTTCGCCAACAAGATCTGGAACGCCACGCGCTTCGCGCTGATGAACGGCGCCACGGTCGAGGGCGACCTGCCGCCCGTCGAGCAGCTGTCGGCCACCGACCGCTGGATCCTGTCGCGGCTGAACAAGACGGTCGCTCAGGTCGACGCGTACTACGAGGACTTCCAGTTCTCGAAGCTCAGCGAGGCGCTCTACCACTTCGCGTGGGACGAGGTCTTCGACTGGTACGTCGAGCTCTCCAAGACCACGTTCATGGCGGGCGGCGAGCAGGCGAAGGTCTCCGGCCGCGTCCTCGGCGAGGTCCTCGACGTCCTGCTGCGCGTGCTGCACCCGGTGGTCCCCTTCGTCACCGAGACGCTGTGGACGACGCTCACGGGCAAGGAGTCGGTCGTCGTCGCCGACTGGCCGAAGGCTGTCTTCGTTCCTGGGGCGGACGCCCCGGGCGGCTTCCGCGACGCCGACGCCGAGCGGGAGATCGAGAACCTCCAGCAGGTGATCACCGAGGTCCGCCGCTTCCGCTCCGACCAGGGCCTCCAGCCCGGTCAGCGGGTCCCGGCGCAGCTCGACCTGAGCGGTACGACCCTCGCCGCCCACGAGGGCGCCATCCGCCAGCTGCTGCGGCTCCAGCCCGCCGGGGACGGTTTCCACGCCACCGCGACCCTGCCGGTCGCCGGCGCCACCGTCGCCCTCGACCTCTCGGGCACCATCGACGTCGAGGCCGAGCGCAAGCGGCTGACCAAGGCGCTGGCCGCGGCCGAGAAGGACAAGGCGCAGTGCACGGCGAAGCTGGGCAACGAGGCGTTCCTCGCCAAGGCCGCCGACGTGGCCGTGGAGAAGATCCGTAAGCGGCTGGAGACGGCCGAGGCCGACATCGAGCGGCTCACCGCGCAGCTGGCGGGCCTGCCCACGGCCTAGTCCGGTCCGGGTCCCACATGGGACCCCACGGCCCTTCCACAGGCCCCTCTTCCATCCGGTCGAGGGGCCTGTTCCGGTTCCGTCGGTCGCGCATAGGCCAGAACAGCACGTACGCCGTCGACACGGCCACGAAGCCGAGCCGGACGAGGCCCTTGGCCGACTCGTCGGGCACGACGAACACGCTGCCGTAGAGCGTGATCAGCGCGATCCAGCTCCACCACGGCACCAGCCGCCGTTGCCCGCACACGTCCCACAGCAGGGTGCCGAGCAGCACCGACGCCGTGTAGTAGGTGTAGACGCTCGGGTCGAGGACGATCCGGGCGTTCGCGCCCAGCAGCACGACCCCCGCCCAGCGGCCCCGCCACACCGCGACCGCGCCGAGCGTGAGACCGAGCGCGGCCTGGGCCGGCCGGGCCCAGTCGGGCGTCTCCGGATCGTTCGCCCCCAGCCAGCGCAGCGCGGACGCCGGGTTGTTGGGGATCGTGAACTTCGCGGCGGCGAAGGACTGCGGGTCGGCGAGGAAGAACGGCAGCCAGGCCACCGCCACCAACCCCGCGCACCACAGTCCCGCACGCAGCCACTGCTGCTTCGGCAGGGTGAGGATCAGCGGCAGGAACGCCAGCGCGGTCGGCTTGGAGTCCATGGCCAGCGCCAGACAGGCGCCGCCGGCGGCGGCGTTGCCCCGGGTCAGGAACCACACGGCCAGCGCGGTGAAGAACAGCGCGAGCACGTCGTCGAGGTGGCCGAAGCGGACCGAAACCTCGATCCACATGGGGATGAAGGCGAGCCCCGCGATCAGGACGCGCTGCCGCAGCCGCTGGTGGTTGGTGCCGGTGCCGAGGAAGTACGTCGCGGCACTGCGCCCGGCGAGCACCAGGATCACCAGGCCCAGCAGCGACATGAACGCCGCCGCCAGGAACTGGCCCGTGTGCTCCGAGAAGGGGTTGAACAGGCCCGCCACCAGGAAGCTGATAGGCCCCATCTGGAGCTCGGGGTGGTGGGCGTAGAGATTGAGCCCGCCGGTGCCGTCGCCCGACGAGCCCTGGTAGATCAGCTCGCCGCCGGTGCGCAGGTAGTGCCAGGAGAACCCGCCGTTCGGCTCCACCACCGCGAACCACAGGACGGTCCACGCGGTGAGCAGCAGCAGGTGCATCCTTGTGCTGACTTCAGGTATCCGCACAACGCTCCCGTGTCCGCCGCCCGGAACGGCTCCGGGCATGAGTCCCCGGCCGTCAGATGGCTACGGGGGACGGGAGGTTGTGCTGTGCGCGGGCTGTGTGACCCACCTCATGGTTTGCCGGTGACGGTCCGCAGAACGGTTCGTCAGCTCTCCACGGCCACCGGGCCGGAGAGGACCTGCTCGGCGTTGCGACGCGTCTTGGCCCAGCCGTTGCGCCCCCGCAGCATCCGGACGAACCCCCGGGCGGACGCCGGGAACAGGTGGTACGCGTACAGCCACAGCGCGAGGCCCCACAGCAGCGCGACGAGCAGCGAGCGGCCCGGCGCGCGGTCCCGGCGGTAGACCGGGCCCCACAGCACGAACGGCAGCACGGAGACGACGGCCAGGGCGAGCACGAGCGGCCACAGCGCCAGAATGCCGCCGAGCGTCTCGCCCGCGCCCTCGTCGGCGATGGACAGGCCCAGGAAGACGAACATCACCGCGCACAGGGCCAGCGTGACCAGGTGGGCGACCGGCTGGAGGAAGGTGTAGAGCGTCTCCAGGACGCCCTTGCCGCTGTAGTGGCGCGAGGAGACGATGCGCGGCGCGTAGCGGACGCACTGCAGGTTGCCCTGCGCCCAGCGGGTGCGCTGGGTGAGGAACCGGCGGCCGTGCGGCAGCCCCTCCTGGGAGACCCAGGTGTCGGCTATGTGGGCTATCCGGTCACCGTTGAGGATCATGTGCAGACCCAGCTCGTAGTCCTCCAGCAGGGCACCGCGCTGCCACGGGCGGCGCTCGGCGGCCGCGATGCGGTCCAGGGCCGAGAGACGGGTGAACTGGCCGTTACCGCCGAGACCGACGGAGCCGGTGCGGCCGCGCAGCAGCTGCATCCCCGCGTTGGACACGGAGAACTCCATGTCCTGCATGCGCACCAGCAGCCGGGCGAAGGCATTGCGGACGCGACCGCGGTCGGGCAGCGGGCGCGGGTCCTCGGTGTTCCGCATCCGGACGCTGACCTGCACGCCGCCGATCTCCGGGTCGCCGAAGCCGCTCGGGCCGCTGACCCGGGCCAGGGCCTGCGGGTCGAGCTGGCCGTCGGCGTCGATGACGCACACGACGACCCGCTCGCGGTCGGCGTCCTCGCCCAGGAACTGGTTCAGCTCGTCGTACGCGGCGTTGAGGGCCGCGCCCTTGCCGGTACGGGCGTTCGGGCGGTGCCGGCGTACGAGGTGGACCCGGCGGTCCGTCTCGGCCAGCTCCGCGACGATGGAGCCGGTCCGGTCGTCGCTGTCGTCGTCGATGACCCAGACGTGCGCGCCGGGGAAGTCGCTCCGCATCCGGCCGACGGTCGTGGCCACGACGGCCTCCTCGTCACGGCACGGCACGAAGAAGTGCCAGTCGTGGCTCGCGGGGTCGCCGATGCCGGCCTCGGCGCGGCGCGTGTACGCGTGCCGCGCGCCGGCCCAGTACAGCAGGAAGCAGAGCAGGAGGAAGAAGGGGAAGACGAGCAGGAAGGGACTGTCGAACATGAGGGGAAGCTCCTGAGGGATCCAGCCCGTCCGGCGATTGAGGACCGGGGTCCGGGGCGGAGCCCCGGTTACGGGAAGGGGCGGGGGAGAAGGCCTAGGCCGCGGCGGCGAGCTGACGCGGCGCGGTGACCGCCGCCAGCAGCGCGACGATCCGCTCCGAAGCCGACCCGTCCCCGAAGGGACTCGGCAGGGCCGCCAGGCGCGCAAGGCCCGCCGGGCCCTCCGCCAGGCGGCGCCGGGCGACGCGCCCGATCTCCGCCCCCGGCTCGACGAGGTCCGCGAAGTCCGCCATCGCCTCCGGGCGCTCGGTCGAGCGGCGGACGACCACCAGCGGGCGGCCGAGGACCGTGCACTCCTCCTGGATGCCGCCGGAGTCGGAGACGAGCAGCGCGGCGTGCGCGGCCAGCGCCAGGAACTCGGCGTAGCCCAGCGGCGCGGTCACCAGCAGCGGGGCCAGCAGCTCCGCCAGCCCGGCGGAGGCAATCCGGGCCCGGGTGCGCGGGTGCAGCGGCAGGACGACCGGGGTGTCGGCCGCGAGGGCGCCCAGCTCACCGAGGATCGCGCGCAGCGCCTCGGGGGAGTCGGTGTTCTCCGGGCGGTGCACGGTGGCCAGGACGTAGCCGTCGGGGCTCAGCCCGTGGCGGGCCAGGAGCGCGGCCCGCTCGGGGCCGTCGGGGAGCTGGTTGCGCACGGCCTCGACGACGGTGTTGCCGGTGACGGCGATCCGCTCGTCGGCGATGCCCTCGGCGAGCAGATTGGCGCGGTTGTCCCCGGTGGCCGCGCACAGCACGTCCGCGATCCGGTCGATGAGGACGCGGTTGTGCTCCTCGGGCATGTTCCGGTCGTGGCTGCGCAGCCCGGCCTCGACGTGCAGCAGGGGAATGTTCCGGGCGTTGGCGGCGAGCGCCCCGGCGAGGGCGGCGTTGGTGTCGCCCTGCACGACGACGGCCAGCGGCGGCTCGGTGGTGAAGAGGGTGTCGAGCTGAGCCAGCGCCGCGGAGATCTGCACGGCCCGGGGGCGGCCGCCGATGCCGGTCAGGAAGGTCGGCTCGGGCAGGCCCAGCTCGGTCAGGAAGCGGCCCGACAGCTCCTCGTCGTAGTGCTGCCCGGTGTGGACGAGGTGCGCGGCGGGGCCGAGGAGGCGCACGAGGTCGGTGAGCTTGACCAGCTCGGGGCGGGTACCGAGGACGATGGCGATGCTGCGCGGGGGCAGGGACACGAGAGAACTCCTGGGGCTGTCAGGCGGTGACAGCTCCAGAGCCTGTGGTGCGTCGGTTGCGCGTCGGGACGGTCGTCGGTTGCCGGACGGTTGCGAGTGCCGCGGGGGAGGCGAGTGGTGACTTCGGGCCCCCACGGGCCCGGGACGTACGGCCCGCGGCGGTCAGGGACCTTCGGCCCCCTCCCGGTCCGGGTCGCCCTCGCCCTCCCCGTTCGCGCGGTAGCGGTAGCCGAGCCCCCGGACGGCCTCCAGCGGGTCCGCCGCCTCGTCCCCGGCCGCCTGGCGCAGCTTCCGCCGCAGTCGCAGCACCGCGAACTTCACCCGCTCGCGGCCCGTGCCCTGCGGGTCGTCCCACACCCGGTCGAGCAACTGATCGGTGGTGATCACCCGGCCCCGGTTGCGGACGAGCACCTGGAGCAGCCGGTACTCGATGTCGCTGAGCCGTGCCTCGTGGCCCTGCCAGACCGCCGAGCGGCGGTCCGGCACCAGCCGCAGCCCGTCGTCGAAGGAGTCGCCGGCCCAGCGGGTGGGCGCACTGCGGCGCAGCAGCGCCTCGACGCGGGCGAGCAGCTCGTCGTTGCCGAAGGGCTTGGGCAGGTAGTCGTCGGCGCCCGCCCGCAGGCCCCGGACCCGGTCGCTCTCGGCGCCGCGGGCGGTGAGCAGCAGCACGGGCAGATCGCTCAGGTCCCGGGTGCGCTCCAGCACCTCCCAGCCGTTGAGCTGTGGCAGCCCGATGTCCAGGACCATCAGCGCGGGCCGCTCGGCGAAGAGCAGCCGCAGCCCGTCGCGGCCGTTGTCGGCGTGGATGACCTCGTGGCCGGCCTGGGTGAGGAGGGTCCGCAGGGCGAGTGCGAGGTCGGCGTCGTCCTCGACGACGAGTACGCGGGTCATGCCGGTGCCTCTCCGGTAGCGGCCCCTCCGGCGGCAGCCCCTCGGGCGGCGGCCGGGGCGGGGCCGGGCCCGGCGACGGGCAGCCGGATCAGGAACGCCGCCCCCTCGCCCTCCCGGCCCCCCGCCGTGATCGTGCCGCCGTGCAGCTGGACGATGGTGCGGCTGATGGCGAGCCCCAGGCCCGTGCCGGGGTAGCCGCCGTGCTGCGCGTTGGGGGCCCGGACGAAGCCGGTGAAGATCTCCTCCCGGTACTGCTCGGGAATCCCGATGCCGGTGTCGGCGACCTCGATCTCCCAGTGGTCATCCCGGGGGGCCGCCGTGACGGTGATCCGGCCGTCCGGCGGGGTGAATTTCGCGGCGTTCTCCAGCAGATTGACGAGCACGTGCCGCAGCCGGTGCCGGTCGCCGCGGAGGGCGGGGCCCGGGGCGCAGTCCACCACGGTGAAGACGCCGGGCCCCGCGCCCGTGCCGATCCGGTCCAGCACGGCGTCCTCCAGCATCCGGTCCACCTCCACGGGGCCGAATTCCAGCTGCGGCCCGGCGGCCCGCATCCGGGTCGTGAGCAGCAGATCGGAGATCACCCGCTGCATCCGCTCGGCGTTGCGCCCGATGGCGTCGAGGAAGGAGCGCTGGTCCTCGGTCAGTTCCCCGAAGGCCGGGTCGGTGAGCAGCTCGCAGAAGCTGCTGATGGAGGAGAGCGGGGTGCGCAGTTCGTGGGAGGCGGCGGCGGTGAAGGCGTTGCGCTGCCGGGCCAGCTCGGTGAGGGCCAGATTGTCCCGTTCGAGATCGCGTTCGCGCCGCTTGCGTTCGCTGATGTCGTCGAAGAGCCACAGCGCCCCGAGGTAGGCACCCTCGTGGCGCAGCGGTTCGACCTCGCGGCGGATGACGCGTCCGTCGTCGAGGGGGATCTCGGCCACCCGGTGGATGCGGCGGTGCGCCGGCAGCCCGTCGAGGGCGCGGGGGCCGGTGTGGTCGGCGGTGAAGAAGGCCCGTACGAGGGGGAGGAGCGGGCCAAGGGGGGCGCCGGGGGAGAGGTCGGCCCGGCCCGCCAGGTCGAACATGCGGACGAACTTCTGATTGACCGCGAGCACCCGGTCGTCCGGGCTCTGCAGCAGCGCGCCCGGGGGCAGCGCCTCCAGGACGGCCCCGAGCCGCTCCCGGTCCTCGGACGCCATGTCGCTCACCCAGCTCTCAGCGCCGCTCGCTGATCCACTAAGACCGCGGACAGGCCCTGGCGGGGGCCCGCACTGCGGTCTCCGGAGATTTCGGGAAAACCGTATGTCACGGATCCCGGCCCCGCTTGGCGTGAACCGGCCCCCGGCGGCGGCCAGTCGGGGGGCGCGGGGCGCTCCCGGCGAGTGTGACCCCTGCCGCGCCAGCCCGTCCCCGGCCCCGCGCGCCGCCCCGGCTCCGTAGACTGGTCGGCGTGAGCGAGCGCCCCCTGAACGACGACCATGGCGACACGGAACCCGGTGAAACTGGCGGAAACGACCAGTTCGCCGAGATCGTCGAAGCCGAGACCGACCGCGACCCCGACCTCGCCGTGATCGAGGCGGGCAGCCGTACCCTGCGCGCCCAGGGCGGGCAGCCGCAGGGCGACGGCGTACCGGCCCGCCCGGCCGACCCGGAGGTGGACCGGGAGCTCCGCGAGGTGGAGGCCGAGCTGGCGGGACGCTGGGGTGAGACCAAGCTCGACCCGTCACGGGTGCGCATCGAGGCCCTGATGGACATCCTGGGCCAGCCGCAGCGCGCCTACCCCTCGATCCACATCACCGGCACCAACGGCAAGACCAGCACCGCCCGCATGATCGAGGCCCTGCTGGGCGCCTTCGATCTGCGGACCGGCCGCTACACCAGCCCCCACGTCCAGTCCGTCACCGAGCGGATCAGCCTCGACGGCGCACCGATCGCCGCCGAGCGCTTCATCGAGACGTACCGCGACATCCAGCCGTACGTCCAGATGGTCGACGACCGCGAGGAACACCGGCTGTCCTTCTTCGAGGTGCTCACCGCGATGGCCTACGCGGCCTTCGCCGACGCGCCCGTGGACGTGGCGGTCGTCGAGGTCGGCATGGGCGGCACCTGGGACGCGACCAACGTCATCGACGCCGGTGTCGCCGTGGTCACCCCCATCTCCCTCGACCACACCGACCGGCTCGGATCGACCCCCGGTGACATCGCCGAGGAGAAGGCCGGGATCGTCAAGACCGACGCCACCGTCGTGCTGGCCCAGCAGCCGGTCGACGCGGCGCAGGTGCTGCTCAAGCGCTCGGTCGAGGCGGACGCCACGGTCGCCCGCGAGGGCATGGAGTTCGGCGTCACAGCCCGCGAGGTGGCGGTCGGCGGGCAGCTGCTGACCCTGCGCGGCCTGGGCGGCGAATACCCGGACGTCTTCCTTCCGCTGTACGGGGCACACCAGGCGCACAACGCCGCGGTCGCCCTGGCCGCGGTGGAGGCCTTCTTCGGGATCGGTTCCCAGCACGCCCGCACGCTCGACGTCGACACGGTCCGCCGGGCCTTCGCCTCGGTCACCTCGCCGGGCCGCCTGGAGGTCGTGCGCCGCAGCCCCACCGTCGTGCTGGACGCCGCGCACAACCCGGCGGGCGCGCGCGCCGCGGCCGAAGCGGTCACCGAGGCGTTCGGATTCAGCCGACTCGTCGGGGTGGTCGGCGCCAGCGCCGACAAGGACGTCCGGGGTCTCCTGGAGGCCTTCGAGCCGATCTTCAACGAGGTCGTGGTGACCCGGAACTCCACCCCGCGCTCCATGGATCCGGACGAGCTGGCGGGCGTGGCCGTCGAGGTCTTCGGCGCGGACCGGGTGCAGGTCGAGCCCCGGCTGGACGACGCGCTGGAAGCGGCGATCACCCTCGCGGAGGAAGAGGCCGAGTACGCCGGCGCCGGTGTGCTGGTGACCGGCTCGGTGATCACGGTCGGCGAGGCCCGGCTGCTGTTGGGAAAGGGCTGACATGAGAACGCTCTGCGCGAGCACCCTGATCGGTGAATTCTTCGTCATCGGTTTCGCCGGTCTGGTCGCCATGCAGACCTCCGACCTGTCCACCGGCACGGTCTGGGCGGTCAGCGGCACCGCGATGCTGCTGAGCGTGCTGCTCTGCGGCATGCTCACCCGGCCCGGCGGCGTGCAGCTGGGCTGGCTGCTGCAGATCGGCCTGATCGCGAGCGGTTTCGTGGTCCCGACGATGTTCATCCTCGGGGTGGTCTTCGCCGGTCTGTGGTGGGCCTCGGTGCATTTCGGCCGCAAGGTCGACGAGGCGAAGGCCCGCTTCGCGGCGCAGGCCTGACCGGCGGATCTTCAGCTACGGGCCGTAGGTGCCGCCTGCGGCGGCGAGCGCCCTGCGGGCGCGTCCTCAAGCGCCGGACGGGCTTGATGTGGCTGAGCTCAGCCGATTCGAGCCCGTCCGGCGCTTGAGGACAACGCCAGCCGCCGGCCGGCACCCGGGCAGGCCCGGGCCTGGTTCGGGAGCGCTCCCGCGCCCCTGTACTCTCTGCCGCACCACACCCTGCCTGCAAGGAGCCGCATTATGAGCCAGCGCACCCTCGTCCTTCTCAAGCCCGACGCGGTCCGCCGCGGCCTGATCGGCGAGATCGTCGGCCGGATCGAGCGCAAGGCGAACTGGACGATCAGCGCGCTGGAGCTGCGGACCCTGGACCGGGCGACGCTGGAGCAGCACTACGCCGAGCACGTCGGCCGTGAGTTCTACGAGCCGCTGATGGGCTTCATGGCCTCCGGCCCGGTCGTCGCGCTGGTCGTCGAGGGCGAGCGGGTGATCGAGGGCGTGCGCGCGCTGGCCGGTCCCACCGACCCGATCGCGGCGGCCCCGGGGTCCATTCGTGGTGACTTCGGCACCATCACCCGGGAGAACCTCATCCACGCCTCGGACTCCGAGGAGTCCGCCCAGCGGGAAATCAAGATTTTCTTTCCCGGCCTCGCCTGATACCGCATCAGGCCCGCGCCCATTCTGATCAGGGGCGACCGATTTCTTTTCGGTCGCCCTCTGGCATATGCGCGGCGAACGAGGGAACCTCTCACTCCGACACGACGTCACCATTACGGGGGCGCGCTCGTGTTCCGCCGACAATGGCGGAGGAACCCTCGCACCGCGTTCGAGCGGTCGAGACTACGATGAAGCTTCCGCGCCCCGCAGCGCACCACACCTGCCGACCTCAAGTAAGCATTCGCTCCAGCTGGGAAGGCCAGACGTATCCTCATGGGGAACAACATGTCGTTCATCGGCCGTGACATGGCTGTCGACCTCGGGACCGCCAACACGCTGGTGTACGTCAGAGGCCGCGGAATCGTCCTCAACGAACCGTCCGTCGTCGCCATCAATACCAACACCGGCGGTATCCTCGCGGTCGGCTCCGAGGCGAAGAAGATGATCGGCCGCACCCCGGGCAACATCGTCGCCGTCCGCCCGCTGAAGGACGGCGTCATCGCCGACTTCGAGATCACCGAGCGCATGCTCCGGTACTTCATCCTCAAGATCCACAAGCGGCGCTGGATGGCCCGCCCGCGCGTCGTGGTCTGTGTGCCCTCCGGCATCACCGGCGTCGAGCGGCGCGCCGTCATCGAGGCCTCCACCCAGGCCGGCGCCCGGCAGGTGCACATCATCGAGGAGCCCATGGCCGCCGCGATCGGTTCCGGCCTGCCGGTCCACGAGGCCACCGGCAACATGGTCGTCGACATCGGCGGCGGCACCACCGAGGTCGCCGTCATCTCGCTGGGCGGGATCGTCACCGCGCAGTCCATCCGCGTCGCGGGCGACGAGCTGGACAACGCGATCATCCAGCACATCAAGAAGGAGTACAGCCTCCTCCTGGGCGAGCGCACCGCCGAGCAGATCAAGATCACCATTGGTTCGGCGTACGACCTGGAGCAGGACGAGCACACCGAGATCCGTGGCCGCGACCTGGTCAGCGGGCTGCCGAAGACCGTGGTGATCTCCGCCGCGGAGGTCCGCAAGGCCATCGAGGAGCCCGTCAACTCCATCGTCGACGCGGTCAAGACCACCCTCGACAAGTGCCCGCCCGAGCTGTCGGGTGACGTCATGGACCGCGGCATCGTTCTCACGGGCGGCGGCGCCCTGCTGCGCGGCCTCGACGAGCGGCTGCGCCGGGAGACCGGCATGCCGATCCACATCGCCGAGGACCCGCTGGACTCCGTCGCTCTCGGCTCCGGCAAGTGCGTCGAGGAGTTCGAGGCGCTCCAGCAAGTGCTCGACGCCCAGCCGCGCCGCTGACGCCCGGCTGAGACCTCCCCCGCCCGGGAGCGGGGGAGGAACGTTGCTCCGCCCCTCGGAGCGGCTTCCCGGACCCCTCTGCCGGGGGCCACCGGGGACCCCCGGGGGATTCGCCCCGAAGGCGTCGGCGGTCTTTGGCCGACCGCGCCCCGGCGCACCGGCACCGCCGGGAAACAACCTGATATACAGGCAGAACGCTCCCGATGACCGGCCCGGACCCGCAGCCCGGCCGGTCCGATGAGAAGGGCACGCCGCCGCACGTGAGGGACACACGAGAGAGCCGGCTGCTGCTGGTGCTGCTGGTCGCCATCGCTTTCGCGCTGATCACGGTGGACATCCGTGGTGGCGAGCGGTCCCCGCTCGACGGTGCCCGGCATGCCGCCGCCTCGGTCTTCGGCCCGGTCGAGGAGGGCGTCGCCTCCGCCGTCGACCCGGTCGGCAACGCCGTCGCCGCCGTCCGCGACTCCGGTGAACGCCACACCAGGATCAGCGAATTGGAGCGCGAGAACACCGCCCTGAAGCAGCGGCTCGGCAGTGACGACCGCAACCGCGGGCGGGTCCGCGACCTGGACGCCATGCTCAAGACCGCCGGAGCCGGCCAGTACGGCATCAAGGGCGCCCAGGTCATCGCCATAGGAGCGGCCCAGGGCTTCTCCTGGACCGTCACCATCGACTGCGGCGCCCACGACGGCATCAAGCGCGACATGACCGTCCTCAACGGCGACGGACTCGTCGGCCGGGTCACCACCGTCGGCCCGTCCACCGCGACCGTCCTCCTCGCCAGCGACCCCAAGTTCACCGTCGGCACCCGGATGGAGAAGACCGGCGAGATCGGCTTCGCCAACGGCCAGGGCGACCGTTCCCTGCGCGTCGAACTCCTCAACGGCAAGGCCGCCGTGCGCGAGGGCGACCGCCTCGTCACCTTCGGCTCCAGCAAGGACAAGCCCTTCGTGCCCGGCGTCCCCGTCGGCGAGGTCACCCGCGTCGAGCCCGCCGGCGGCGGACTGACCCGCACGCTCCAGGTGAGGCCCTTCGTCGGCTTCAGCAAGCTCGACGTCGTCGGCGTCGTCGTCCAGCCGCCCCGCACCGACCCGCGCGACACCGTCCTGCCGCCCAAGCCGGAAGCCCCCAAGCCGGCCCCCACGGTGACCGTCACGGTCACCCCCTCCGCGAGCGCCAAGCCCAGGGACTGAAGACGATGCGCCTCAACCGGATCCTGCTCTCCACCGTGCTCGTGGTGGTCGCCCTCGTCGTCCAGGTCAGCGTCTTCGCCCGGCTCCACCTGCCCGGAGCCGTCCCCGACCTGCTGCTCCTCGTCGTCATCGCCCTCGCCCTGGTCTACGGCCACACCAGCGGCGCCCTCATCGGCTTCTTCGCGGGCCTCCTCGCCGACCTCGCACCGCCCGCCGACCACGCCACCGGCCGCTACGCCCTCGTGCTGTGTCTCGTCGGCTACGTGGTGGGCCTCGCCCGGCCCGAGAACGGCCGGATGCGGTCGGCCACCGTCCCGATGCTCGTCGTCGTCGCCGCTGCGGTCGGCTCCACCCTGCTCTACGCGGGCGTCGGCTCCCTCGTCGGCGACACCGCCGCCCGCCACGTGGGACTGACCGGCCTTGTCCTCACCGCCGCCGTGTACGACCTGCTGCTCGCGCCCTTCACCGTGCCGCTGATCATGGCGCTGGCGCGCCGCACCCACAACGACCCGCTCGCCGGCGACGGCTCCCCCGCGGGCGGCGAGGGCTCCTACGGCTGGCTCTCCGGCGGCCGCGCGAACCGCATCGGCAGCCAGCGCGGCGGTCTGCTCACCAAGTCGGCGAAGAACAAGTCCGGACGCATCAAGGGGGTCAAGCGACTGTGACGCAGCGATTCACCGGCAGCCGGCGGGAGGCGGGGACCCCATGAGCAACCTCCCCGAGACCGGGCGCACCTCGCGCGTCACCATCCGGCTCATCGTCATCCAGGTCCTCGTCTTCTCCCTGCTGTTCACCCTCGGCGGGCGCCTCTGGTACCTCCAGATCCGCAGCGGCGA
Organism: Streptomyces syringium; assembly: GCF_017876625.1. Lineage (NCBI taxonomy): Bacteria > Bacillati > Actinomycetota > Actinomycetes > Kitasatosporales > Streptomycetaceae > Streptomyces > Streptomyces syringium. Next base: position 2,612,490 of record NZ_JAGIOH010000001.1, on the reverse strand, counting down.
CCAGTACACGGCCGAAGCCGCCAACAACCACATCCAGCAGGTCGTCGCCCCCGCCACCCGCGGCTCGATCCTCGACGCCCGCGGCGTGCCGCTCGCCGACAACGAGACCCGCCTCGTCGTCTCCGCCAGCCGCACCGACCTGATGAAGATGAAGGACAAGGGCAAGGGCGTCCTCACCCGCCTCGCGGGCATCCTCGAACTCAAGCCCGAGGACGTCGCCGCCAAGGTGCGGCTCTGCGACGCCAAGACCCCCCAGCCCTGCTGGGCCGGCTCGCCCTACCAGCCCATCCCCATCACCGACGAGGCCACCACCCAGCAGGCCCTGCAGATCCGCGAGCGCGCCGAGGACTTCCCCGGCATCACCGCCGAGCCCACCGCCGTCCGCCGCTACGCCGGACCCGGCGGCTCCAACACCGCCCAGGTCCTCGGCTACCTCTCGCCCGTCACCGACGACGAGATCACCAAGGCCAAGGACAGCCGCTCCCCGCTGCTGCGCTCCGACCAGATCGGCCGCTCCGGCCTGGAGCGCCAGTACGACACCGAGCTGCGCGGCAAGGCCGGTGTCACCCGCTACGAGGTCGACAACCTCGGCCGTGTCATCGGCAAGGCCAAGAGCGACAAGGCCGAGCCCGGCGCCAACATCGTCACCAGCGTCGACGCCCGCGTGCAGGCCATAGCGGAACGAGAACTGGACCAGGCGATGAAGGACGCCCGCAAGGAGATGGACCGCAACACCGGCGTCAACTACAAGGCCGACGCGGGCGCCGTCGTGGTGATGGAGTCCAAGACCGGCCGCGTCGTCGCCATGGCCTCCAACCCGACCTACGACCCCAACGCCTGGGTCGGCGGCATCTCCGCCAAGGACTACCAGGGGCTCACCGGCAAGGACTCCAACTTCCCGCTGCTCAACCGGGCGATCCAGGGCCAGGCCGCCCCCGGCTCGGTCTTCAAGGTCATCTCCGCGACCGCCGCCGTCAACGCCGGCTACTCCTTCACCGACAACTACAACTGCTCCAGCTCCTACAGCATCGGCAACCAGGTCTTCAAGAACTTCGAGTCCAAGGGCTACGGCCCCATCGACCTCGGCCGGGCCCTGGAGGTCTCCTGCGACACCGTCTTCTACGACCTGGCCTACCGCCAGTGGCAGAAGGACGGTGGCAACAACCCCAAGCACCCGGCGGACTGGTTCTACAAGACCGCCCACCAGTTCGGCCTCGGCAAGCAGACCGGCATCGACCTGCCCAACGAGGTCCGCGGCCGCGTCCCCGACCGCGACTGGAAGAAGAACTACTGGAAGTCCAACAAGGACTCCTGGTGCAAGCAGGGCAAGAAGGACGACAGCTACGCCGGGAAGATCGCCAAGGAGAACTGCGAATCGGGCATGCGGATGCGCGCCGGTGACTCCGTCAACTACTCCATCGGCCAGGGCGACACGCTCGTCACCCCCGTCCAGATGGCCACCATCTACGCCGCGATCAGCAACGGCGGCACCCTCTACAACCCCACCGTCGGCAAGGCCATCGTCAGCCCCGACGGCAAGCGGGTCGAGGAGATCAAGCCCCGGGCCCACGGCAAGCTGCCCTTCGACCGCAAGACCCGCGACCAGCTCGACCGCGCCCTGGCCGGCGTCGCCACCCAGGGCAGCGCCGCCTGGCGGTTCGGCGGCTGGCCGCAGAAACAGATCCCGATGCACGCCAAGACCGGTACCGCGGAGGTCTACGGCAAGCAGACGACCTCGTGGTTCGCGACGTACACCGAGGACTACACCATCGTCATGACGATCTCCCAGGGCGGCACCGGCTCCGGCGCCTCCGGCCCGGCCGTCCGCAAGATCTACAACGCGCTCTACGGCGTCGACGAGAAGGGGAAGATCGACGCCAAGAAGGCGCTGCTGCCCAGGCCCGAGGCGAAGCTCCCGAGGATCCAGAAGGACGGCACCATCGAGGCCCAGGCGATCCCGAGCCCGCCCGCCCGCAAGGAGGACCAAGAGGACCAGGCGGCCCAGGAGAGCGCCGGCGCCCGGCAGCCCGGCACGGCGGACTCCTCCGGGAAGCCGGACGACCCGGACTCCACGGAAAAGCCGGACGGCGGCCCCGACTCCACGGAGAAGCCCGACCCGGCAGCGGCAGGGGGGCAGGACGAGTGACCACCACCGACGGCTACAAGGTCCGCCGCTACAGCCCCGAGCGCGGCGCCTGGGGCAAGCTCACCGCCCGCGACTCCGTCGTCCGCAGGCTCGACTGGGTCATGCTCTTCGCCGCCCTCGCCCTGTCCGGCATCAGCACCCTGCTCGTCTACTCCGCCACCCGCGGCCGCACCGAGCTCAACCACGGCGACCCGTACTACTTCCTGCTGCGCAACATCCTCAACACCGGCATAGGGCTCGCGCTCGCCGTCGGCGCGGTCTGGCTCGGCCACCGCGCCCTGCGCGGCGCCGTCCCCATCCTGTACGGCATCTCCGTGCTGCTCACCGCCGCCGTGCTCACCCCGCTCGGCGCGACCATCAACGGCGCCCGGTCCTGGATCCAGCTCGGTGGCGGCTTCTCCATCCAGCCCTCCGAATTCACCAAGATCACCATCACGCTCGGCATGGCGATGCTGCTGGCCTCCAAGGTCGACGCCGGCGACCGGCTGCACCCCGACCACCGCACCGTGATGGAAGCCCTCGGCCTCGCCGCGCTGCCCATCGTCATCATCCTGCTGATGCCCGACCTCGGCTCGGTCATGGTCCTCGTGGTGATCGTGCTCGCCGTGCTGCTGTCCTCCGGCGCCTCCAACCGCTGGATCGCCGGACTGCTCGGCACCGGCGTCGTCGGCTGCGTCCTCATCTGGCAGCTCGGCGTGCTGGACGAATACCAGATCAACCGCTTCGCCGCCTTCGCCAACCCCGCCCTCGACCCGGCGGGCGTCGGCTACAACACCAACCAGGCCCGCATCGCCATCGGCTCCGGCGGCCTCACCGGCTCCGGCCTCTTCCGCGGCAGCCAGACCACCGGCCAGTTCGTCCCCGAACAGCAGACCGACTTCATCTTCACCGTCGCGGGTGAGGAGCTCGGCTTCGTCGGCGCGGGACTCATCATCGTCCTGCTCGGCGTCGTCCTGTGGCGCGCCTGCCGCATCGCCCGCGACACCACCGAGCTCTACGGCACGGTCGTGGCCGCCGGCATCATCGCCTGGTTCGCCTTCCAGTCCTTCGAGAACATCGGCATGACGCTCGGGATCATGCCCGTCACCGGCCTGCCCCTGCCCTTCGTGTCCTACGGAGGCTCGTCCATGTTCGCCGCCTGGATCGCCGTCGGACTCCTGCAGTCCATCAAGGTGCAGCGCCCCGTGTCCGCCTGAGGTCTGTCGGCCCGGCCATCCGCGCATTAGATTCGCTTCATGGCGGAAACCGTGCGAGAGATCGAGCGGAAATACGAAGCCGGAGACAGCGCGGACGCGCCCCCGCTGCCCGACCTGAGCGGGGTGGCGGGCGTCGCGAGCGTCGCGGACCAGGAACCGGCGGAGCTGGACGCCGTCTACTACGACACCGCCGACCACCGGCTGGCCGCCGCGGGCATCACCCTGCGCCGCCGCACGGGCGGCACCGACGCGGGCTGGCACCTCAAGCTCCCCGTCGCCCCCGGCACCCGCGACGAGATCCGCGCCCCCCTGTCACCCGACGTCCCCCGCACCCTCGCCGCCCTCGTCCGCTCCCGGACCCGCCACGCCCGGCTCACCCCGCTCGTGCGGATCGTCTCCCGCCGCGAGGTCCACCTCCTCCTCGACGAGCACGGCGGAGTCCTCGCCGAGGCGAGCACCGACGAGGTCACCGCCGACCGGCTCACCGACGGCGGCCGCACGGCCCACTGGACGGAATTCGAGCTGGAGCTCGGCAAGGACACCGACCCCGGCTTCCTCGACACCGTCGAGCCCCATCTGCGCGCCGCGGGCCTGCGCCCCTCACAGGCCCCCTCCAAGCTGTCCCGCGCGCTCACCGAGACCGACCCCGAGCCCGCGGGGCGCGGGAAGCGGAAGCGGCGCCGGGCCGGGCCCGGCAAACCCACCGCCGGCGAACACGTCCTGGCCTACGTCCGCGCCCAGGCCGAAGCCGTCGTCACGGGCGACCTCGACGTCCGGCGCGACGTCGACGACTCCGTCCACCAGATGCGCGTCGCCACCCGCCGGCTGCGCAGCGCCTTCCGCACCTTCGGCAAGGTCCTCGACCGCGAGGTCACCGACCCGATCGGGGCCGAGCTCAAATGGCTCGCCGGCGAACTGGGCGTCGACCGGGACCGCGAGGTCCTCTCCGCCCGCCTGCGCGCACGCGTCGACGAGGTCCCGGACACCCTCGTCCTCGGCCCCGTCCGCGCCCGGCTGCGCCGCTGGGCCGCCGCCCGCCACGCGGGCGCGCGCAAACGCCTGGTCTCCGTCCTCGACAGCGAGCGCTACCTCACCCTCCTCGACACCCTCGACGCGCTCCTCGCCGACCCGCCCCTGCTCCCCGCCGCCGCCGACACCCCGCGCAGGACCATCGCCAAGGCCGTCCTGCGCGACTACCGCCGCCTCGCCCGCCGCCTCGAGAGCGCCCTGGCCACCGAGGCCGGCCCCGCCCGCGACACCGCCCTGCACGAGGCCCGCAAGGCGGCCAAGCGCGTCCGCTACGCCGCCGAGGCCGCGAAACCGGCCCTCGGCAAGCCCGCGAAGCGCTTCGCGCGGCGGATGAAGTCCGTCCAGAGCCTGCTGGGCGAACACCAGGACAGCGTCATGGCCCGCGAAGCCCTGCGCGCCCTCGCGATCCAGGCACACGCCGCGGGGGAGAGCACCTACACGCTCGGACTGCTGCACGGCCGCGAGGAAGCCCTCGCGGCCGCGTACGAACGCGAGCTGCCGGACGTGTGGGAGAAGGCGTCCGCGAAGCGGCACCGGACCGCGCTGCGGGGGTGAGCCCCTCCCGAAGTGCCGTCCGAATTCGCCGTGGGACAGGGGACGGCCCTCCTCGCGTACGCTAGAGAGTCGCCCCCTGCCAGCTCCCGAAGGTCGAGATGTCTGTCGAGTCCGTCTTCCCACAGCTCGAAGCGCTGCTCCCGCACGTGCAGAAGCCCATTCAGTACGTCGGTGGAGAGCTGAACTCCACCGTCAAGCCTTGGGACAGCTGTGACGTCCGGTGGGCGCTCATGTACCCCGACGCCTACGAGGTCGGACTGCCCAACCAGGGCGTCATGATCCTTTACGAGGTCCTCAACGAGCGCGAGGGCGTGCTCGCCGAGCGCACCTACAGCGTCTGGCCGGACCTCGAAGAGCTGATGCGCGAGCACAAGGTCCCGCAGTTCACCGTGGACGCGCACCGCCCGGTCAAGGCCTTCGACGTCTTCGGCCTGAGCTTCTCCACGGAGCTGGGCTACACCAACATGCTCACCGCCCTGGACCTCGCGGGCATCCCGCTGGACGCCAAGGACCGTACCGTCGACGACCCGATCGTCCTCGCGGGCGGCCACGCGGCCTTCAACCCCGAGCCGATCGCGGAGTTCATCGACTGCGCGGTCATCGGCGACGGCGAGCAGGCCGTCCTGGAGATCACCGAGATCATCCGGGACTGGAAGGCCGAGGACCGCCCCGGCGGCCGCGAGGAGCTGCTGCTGCGCCTCGCCAAGACCGGCGGCGTCTACGTCCCGGGCTTCTACGACGTGGAGTACCTGCCGGACGGCCGCATCGCCCGTATGGTGCCCAACCGCTCCGGCGTGCCGTGGCGGGTCTCCAAGCACACCGTCATGGACCTCGACGAGTGGCCCTACCCCAAGCAGCCGCTGGTCCCCCTCGCGGAGACCGTCCACGAGCGGATGTCGGTGGAGATCTTCCGCGGCTGCACCCGCGGCTGCCGTTTCTGCCAGGCCGGCATGATCACGCGTCCCGTGCGGGAGCGAAGCATCACCGGCATCGGCGAGATGGTCGAGAAGGGCCTGAAGGCGACCGGCTTCGAGGAGGTCGGCCTGCTGTCGCTGTCCTCCGCCGACCACACCGAGATCGGTGACATCGCCAAGGGCCTCGCCGACCGGTACGAAGAGGACAAGATCGGCCTCTCCCTGCCGTCGACCCGCGTGGACGCCTTCAACGTCGACCTCGCCAACGAGCTGACCCGCAACGGCCGCCGCTCGGGCCTCACCTTCGCCCCCGAGGGCGGCTCCGAGCGCATGCGCAAGGTCATCAACAAGATGGTCTCGGAAGAGGACCTGATCCGTACGGTCTCCACCGCGTACGGCAACGGCTGGCGCCAGGTGAAGCTGTACTTCATGTGCGGCCTGCCCACCGAGACCGACGAGGACGTCCTCCAGATCGGTGACATGGCGGTCAACGTCATCGCCGAGGGCCGCAAGGTCTCCGGGCAGAACGACATCCGCTGCACGGTCTCCATCGGCGGCTTCGTGCCCAAGCCGCACACCCCCTTCCAGTGGGCGCCGCAGCTCTCCGCCGAGGAGACCGACGCGCGCCTGGCGAAGCTGCGCGACAAGATCCGCGGCGACAAGAAGTACGGCCGCTCCATCGGTTTCCGCTACCACGACGGCAAGCCCGGCATCATCGAGGGCCTGCTCTCGCGCGGCGACCGCCGCGTCGGCGCCGTGATCCGCGAGGTCTACGAGTCGGGCGGCCGCTTCGACGGCTGGCGCGAGCACTTCTCCTACGACCGCTGGATGAAGTCCGCCGAGAAGACGCTGCCCCCGCAGGGCGTCGACGTCGCCTGGTACACCACGCGTGAGCGCACGTACGAGGAGGTCCTGCCCTGGGACCACCTGGACTCCGGTCTCGACAAGGACTGGCTCTGGGAGGACTGGCAGGACGCGCTCGACGAGACCGAGGTCGAGGACTGCCGCTGGACGCCGTGCTTCGACTGCGGTGTCTGCCCGCAGATGGACACCTCGATCCAGATCGGCCCGACGGGCAAGAAATTGCTGCCGCTGACGGTCGTCAAGTAGTCCCCGCAAGCACCCTGTGAAGGCCCCGCCGCCCCGGCGGGGCCTTCACGCGTTCCGACCCACCGGGGCGCGCTCCCGCGCGGGGCACGTACTCTAGGTAGCAGTACGACCGCTCTCACGAAGGACTGAACGACACTGGGCAAGCGACAGCCCGAAGGTCCGCCGCCCGCACCTGTGGTGCAGCGCATTCGTCTGCGCTACACCAAGCGCGGCCGCCTTCGGTTCACCAGCCACCGCGATTTCCAGCGCGCCTTCGAGCGGGCCCTGCGCCGCGCCGACGTCCCCATGGCGTACTCGGCGGGCTTCTCCCCGCACCCCAAGGTGTCGTACGCCAATGCCGCACCCACCGGCACGGGCAGTGAGGCCGAGTTCCTGGAGATCCAGCTCGCCGAGTTCCGCGACCCCGGGCAGCTCAGGGAGCTGCTCGACGAGTCGCTGCCCGACGGGCTCGACATCACGGACGCGGTGGAGGCCCACACCTCCTCGTTCGCCGACCGGCTGCAGGCCTCCCTCTGGGAGCTGCGGCTCGACGGTGTCGAGGTCGCGGACGCCGAGCGGGCCGTGGCGGCCTTCCTCGCCGAGGAGACCGTCGAGGTCCAGCGCCGGACGAAAAACGGGTTGCGGACCTTCGACGCCCGTGGCGCGGTGGCCCGACTCGAAGCGCGTCAGGCCCCGGCCGATAGGCCCGGCGACGGTCCCTGTGCGATACTGCGGCTGGTTGTTCGGCATTTGACACCTGCCGTGCGACCCGACGACGTCCTGTCCGGTCTCCGCGCTACGGCCGACCTGGCGCCGCCGGTCCCCGCTGCGGTGACCAGGCTGGCGCAGGGGCTGCTCGATGAGGAGTCCGGCACGGTGACCGATCCGCTCGCGCCCGACCGCGACGCCGCCCCGGCCGCTCCATCCACGGCCGCCGGGCCGAGCGCCGCGAAGGTGCCGGAAGGTTCCGCGTAGGACGGCCGTCGTAGCGCCGCCGATCCACCAGGGAGCCACCCGGGTCCGGCAGGCGCACTGACCAGGAGACTTTCGCCGGTGCCGACGACTCGGCCCCGGCGAGCGAGACGACAGCTCCCGTGCGGCGACCGCGCCCCGGACGGCGGTACCGCGCACAACACGCGGACCGCCGGGTCGGATCACGACGCGGCGCCCGGGAGCGTGACGGGAGAACCGCCCGCATGCTCGAATCTATTGAGCCCACCGAGCCCGAGAACGCGCCCAGCGCACCCGGGAACAACTCCGACGCAAGCCCCAGCGACACGCTGCCGCCGCGGCGCCGCCGCCGTGCGGCGTCCCGCCCGGCCGGTCCGCCGGTGGCGGAGACCGCCGCCGCGCAGCCGGCCGTGACGGCCGCCGCGCCCGAGGCCGCTCCGGCCGAGGCCGCGCCCGTCGCAGAGACCCCCGCCGCCACCGAGGCGGCACCCCCGGCGCGTCCCCGCCGCCGTGCGACCCGCAAGGCGACGGCTCCGGCCGGTTCGCCGCGTACCGCCGCAGCCGCGGAGACCGCCGCACCCGAGGCCGCTCCGGCCGCCGCCGTCACCGAGGCCCCGGCCGAGGCTGCGCCCGTCGCCGAGCCCGTCGCCGAGGTCTCCGACAGCAAGCCGGCCCGTACGCGTCGCCGCGCGGTCCGCAAGGCCACCGCCCCGGCGGGTGCCCCGCAGACCGCCGAGACGCCCGCCGAGCCCGTCGTTCTCGCCGAGGTCCCCGTGCCGCTGGCCATGGACGCCGCCGCCGAGTCGGCCGCCCTCGCCGAGGAAGCCCCGGCCGAGGAGGCCCCGGCCACGAAGCCGGCCCGTACGCGCCGCCGCGCCACCCGTAAGGCCGGCTCCGCCGCCGCACCGGAGGCGCAGCCCGCCGAGGCCGTGGCCCCGGTCGTGACCGAGGAAGAGGCCGAAGAGGCCGAGGAGACCGAGGAAGCCGCCGTGGAGGCGGCCGCCCCGGAGGCGCCCGCCAAGCCGGCCCGTGCCGCCCGTGGCCGCCGACGCGTCGCCCCCGGTGACGCCGAGGCCGCCACGCAGGCCCTCGAGGCCGCGAAGGCAGAGAGCCGCCGCGCCGCCGAGGCCGCGGAGCCCGCCGCCGAGCAGGCCGAGCCCGCCGCCACCGGTGGCCGCCGTCGCCGTGCCGCCGCCGCGGACGTGGAGCCGGAGGCTGCTCCCGCGCGGGGCCGTCGCCGTGCCGTGCGCCCGCCGACCGCCGTGTTCCAGGCGCCGGTGTTCGCCGAGCCCATGTTCCAGACCCCGGAGACCGCCGCCGCGGCCGCCGCCGCCTCCGTCCCCGCGGAGGAGCAGCCCGAGGAGGAGCCCGCCGAGGTCGAGCGGCCCGCCGCCGACCGTGGCCGCCGTCGTCGCCGCCGTCGTGGTGAGGCCGCCGAGGCCGAGCCGGTCGTGGCCGAGGAGCGCGCTGCCGTCGTGGAGCCGGCGGAGGACGTCCAGGAGGCCCCCGAGGCCCATGACGTCGAGGCTGGCGAGGACGCCGAGGACGTGGCGCAGGACGACGAGGAGTCGGGCGACCGCCCCTCGCGCCGTCGCCGGCGCGGTGGCCGTCGCCGCCGTCGTGGTGAGTCCGCCGAGGGCGAGGGCGGCGAGGAGGAGACCGAGCGCCGCGCCGAGGCCGATCAGGAGCCCGAGTCCGAGCAGGAGGCCGAGTCCGCCGAGGCCGAAGCCGAGGACGAGGACGCGTACGGCTCGTCCAGCAGCCGCCGTCGCCGTCGCCGCCGTCGCCGCAGTGGTGACGCCGCGGAGGCCGAGGTCACCGGTGACGACCCGGAGCGCACGGTCGTGAAGGTCCGTGAGCCGCGCGAGTCCCGCAAGCGGGAGGAGCGCGAGCCCGGCACCGGTTTCGACGAGGTGCAGTCCATCAAGGGCTCGACCCGCATGGAGGCCAAGAAGCAGCGCCGCCGTGAGGGGCGTGAGCAGGGCCGCCGTCGTGTGCCGATCATCACCGAGGCCGAGTTCCTGGCCCGCCGTGAGGCCGTCGAGCGCGTCATGGTCGTGCGCCAGAGCGGTGAGCGCACCCAGATCGGCGTGCTGGAGGACAACGTCCTCGTCGAGCACTACGTGAACAAGGAGCAGGCCACCAGCTACGTCGGCAACGTCTACCTGGGCAAGGTCCAGAACGTGCTGCCGTCGATGGAGGCCGCGTTCGTCGACATCGGCAAGGGCCGCAACGCCGTCCTGTACGCCGGTGAGGTCAACTTCGAGGCGCTCGGCATGGGCAACGGCCCGCGCCGCATCGAGTCCGCGCTGAAGTCCGGCCAGTCCGTGCTGGTCCAGGTCACCAAGGACCCGATCGGTCACAAGGGTGCCCGCCTGACCAGCCAGGTCTCGCTCCCCGGCCGCTACCTGGTCTACGTGCCCGAGGGCTCGATGACCGGCATCAGCCGGAAGCTGCCCGACACCGAGCGCGCGCGGCTGAAGCAGATCCTCAAGAAGGTCGTCCCCGAGGACGCGGGCGTGATCGTCCGTACCGCCGCGGAGGGTGCGAGCGAGGACGAGCTGGCCCGTGACGTGCAGCGGCTGCAGGCGCAGTGGGAAGAGATCCAGAAGAAGGCGAAGAGCGGCAACGCCCCGACGCTGCTCTACGGCGAGCCGGACATGACCGTCCGGGTCGTGCGCGACATCTTCAACGAGGACTTCTCGAAGGTCATCGTCAGTGGTGACGGTGCCTGGGAGACCATTCACGGCTATGTCGCGCACGTCGCCCCGGACCTTACCGACCGGCTGCAGAAGTGGACGTCGGACGTCGACGTCTTCGCCACGTACCGGATCGACGAGCAGCTGATGAAGGCGCTGGACCGCAAGGTCTGGCTGCCGAGCGGTGGCTCGCTGGTGATCGACCGGACCGAGGCGATGGTCGTCGTCGACGTCAACACCGGCAAGTTCACCGGCCAGGGCGGCAACCTGGAGGAGACGGTCACCAAGAACAACCTCGAGGCGGCCGAGGAGATCGTGCGTCAGCTGCGGCTGCGCGACCTCGGTGGCATCGTGGTGATCGACTTCATCGACATGGTGCTGGAGGCCAACCGGGACCTGGTGCTGCGGCGTCTGCTGGAGTGCCTGGGCCGGGACCGTACGAAGCACCAGGTCGCCGAGGTGACCTCGCTGGGTCTGGTCCAGATGACCCGTAAGCGGGTCGGCCAGGGCCTGCTGGAGTCCTTCTCCGAGCCGTGTGTGCACTGCAACGGCCGCGGTGTGATCGTTCACATGGACCAGCCGACGTCCGTCGGTGGCGGCGGCGGTGGCAAGCGCGGCAAGAAGAAGGGCAAGGCCGGTGCCGGTCAGCCCGAGCACGACCACGTCCACGAGTACGCGGTGGAGGAGCCGGCCGAGCCGGCCCCGTCCGCCCCGGCCGAGGTGGAGGCCGAGCTGCCCGAGCTGGAGCCCGTCGCGGTGACCGAGGCGGAACTCCAGCCGGCGGTCGGTGGTGACGAGGAGTGGTTCGGCAGCCCGACCGAGGCGAAGGCCGCGGCTTCGCGCGGTGGTCGTACGCGCCGTCGTGCGGTCCGCAAGGCGTCCGCTCCGGCGGGTTCGCCGAAGGCGGCCGAGCAGCCGGAGCCCGAGATCGTCGTGGAGCCGGTCGCGCCGGTCGCGGCCCCCGAGGCGATCGTGGAGCCCGTCGCGGAGCCGGTCGTGGAGCCGGCCCCGGAGGCTAAGGCCGAGGTCCCGGCGGAGGCCGTGACGGAGGCCGCCCCGGCTGCTCCCGTCCGTACGCGCCGTCGTGCGGTCCGCAAGGCGACGTCCCCGGCGGGTTCGCCCAAGGCGGCCGAGGAAGCGGCCGTGATGGTCGTGGAGACGCCCGCGAAGGCCGTGGCCGAGCCGGAGCCGGAGCCCGTCCGGGCCGAGGAGCCCGCGGCCCCGGTCGAGCAGGCCGAGCCGGTCGAGCCGATTGAGCCGATTGAGGCAGCCGCGTCTGCTGAAGAGGCCGAGGCGGCGGCGCCCGCCAAGAAGACGGCCCGTAAGACGGCCGCCAAGAAGGCACCGGCGAAGAAGGCCACCGCCGCGAAGAAGGCGACGGCGGCCAAGAAGACGACGACCGCCAAGAAGACGACTGCCAAGAAGGCCACGAAGGCCGCCGCCACGAAGACGGCGACGGCCAAGAAGGCCCCCGCGAAGCGGGCGGCGAAGAAGACGGCAGCCGCCGTCTCCTCCGCCGAGGACTGAGTGATCCGTGGTCCGGGCCCCTTTACGGGGCCCGGGCCCCGGTTTGACCCCCTGGACAGGGCCCCGTAACCTTGTCCTTCGGCGTCTGTACGCCAACCCCTGAGCACATCCCTTCCGGTGAATTCCGGGAGAGGCCGCTCGTCCATTCGGATATGCGCGGGCTTTACGCCCGCGTGAGCGGCTGGCATCAGAGGTCCCGATTACCAGCGAGAGAGTGAGATCCGCGTGTACGCAGTTGTGCGTAGCGGTGGTCGCCAGCACAAGGTTGCTGTCGGCGACATCGTCGAGGTTGACAAGATTTCCGACGGCAAGGTGGGCGACTCTGTCGAGCTCTCCACGCTGCTCGTGGTCGACGGCGAGTCCGTCACCAGCGACCCGTGGGTGCTGGCCGGGATCAAGGTCCAGGCCGAGATCGTGGACCACCACAAGGGTGCCAAGATCGACATCCTGAAGTACAAGAACAAGACCGGCTACCGCAAGCGCATTGGTCACCGCCAGCAGTACACGGCGATCAAGGTCACCGGCATCCCCACGGCTGCGAAGTAAGGGACTGAGACATGGCACACAAGAAGGGCGCATCGTCCACTCGGAACGGTCGCGACTCCAACGCTCAGCGGCTCGGCGTCAAGCGCTTCGGCGGCCAGGCCGTCAACGCCGGTGAGATCCTGGTCCGCCAGCGCGGCACCCACTTCCACCCGGGCACGGGCGTCGGTCGCGGTGGCGACGACACCCTGTTCGCGCTGGCCGCCGGTGCGGTGCAGTTCGGCACCCACCGTGGTCGCAAGGTCGTGAACATCGTCCCGATCGCTGAGTAATCAGCTTTTCGGCACGACATAACACCTTTCCGAGGGCGGGCCTGCTTTTTCCGGTGACGGGGAAGCTGGCCCGCCCTCGACGTGTTTAGTAACAGAGACATCCCCGTATTCATCTGGAGGCACCGCAATGACCACCTTCGTGGACCGCGTCGAGCTGCATGTCGCCGCGGGTAACGGAGGCCATGGCTGCGCCTCCGTTCACCGTGAGAAGTTCAAGCCGCTGGGCGGCCCGGACGGCGGCAACGGCGGCCGTGGCGGCGATGTGATCCTGGTCGTCGACCAGTCGGTCACCACGCTCCTCGACTACCACCACAGCCCGCACCGCAAGGCCGGCAACGGCGCGCCCGGTGCCGGTGACAACCGCTCCGGCAAGGACGGCCAGGACCTGATCCTGCCCGTGCCGGACGGCACCGTCGTCCTGGACAAGCAGGGCAACGTCCTCGCCGACCTCGTCGGCCAGGGCACCACCTTCATCGCCGGCCAGGGCGGCCGCGGCGGCCTCGGCAACGCGGCGCTGGCCTCGGCCCGCCGCAAGGCCCCCGGCTTCGCGCTGCTCGGCGAGCCCGGCGAGTTCCGCGACATCGTCATGGAGCTCAAGACCGTCGCCGACGTGGCGCTGGTCGGCTACCCGAGCGCGGGCAAGTCCTCGCTGATCTCGGTGCTCTCCGCCGCCAAGCCGAAGATCGCGGACTATCCGTTCACGACGCTGGTCCCGAACCTGGGCGTGGTGACGGCCGGTTCGACCGTCTACACCATCGCGGACGTCCCCGGTCTGATCCCGGGCGCCAGCCAGGGCAAGGGCCTCGGCCTGGAGTTCCTGCGGCACGTCGAGCGCTGCTCGGTGCTCGTGCACGTCCTGGACACGGCGACCCTGGAGTCCGACCGTGACCCGGTCTCGGACCTGGACGTCATCGAGGCCGAGCTGAAGCAGTACGGCGGCCTGGACGACCGGCCGCGCATCGTCGTTCTCAACAAGATCGACATCCCGGACGGCCAGGACCTCGCCGACATGATCCGCCCGGATCTGGAGGCCCGCGGCTACCAGGTCTTCGAGGTGTCCGCCGTCGCCCGCACGGGTCTGAAGGAGCTCTCCTTCGCGCTGGCCGGCATCATCGGCGCGGCGCGCGCCGCGAAGCCGAAGGAGGAGGCGACCCGTATCGTCATCCGCCCGAAGGCCGTGGACGACGCCGGCTTCACCGTCACCCTGGGGGACGACGGCCTGTACCGCGTGCGCGGCGAGAAGCCGGAGCGCTGGGTCAAGCAGACCGACTTCAACAACGACGAGGCCGTCGGCTACCTGGCCGACCGGCTCAACCGTCTCGGTGTCGAGGACGCGCTGCTCAAGGCCGGTGCCCGGTCCGGTGACGGCGTCGCCATCGGCAGCGAGGAGAACGCGGTCGTCTTCGACTGGGAGCCGTCGATGGCCGCCGGTGCGGAGATGCTGGGCCGCCGTGGCGAGGACCACCGTCTGGACGCCCCCCGTCCGGCCGCCGTCCGCCGTCGCGACCGCGACGCGGAGCGGGACGAGGCGGACACGGAGTTCGAGAAGTTCAAGCCGTTCTAGCCGGTCGGCGGTACGGGCCGGCCCGAACGGCCTGTACCGCCCCGCTGAGCGCATGGGGAAGGCCCCGGGAGGATTTCCTCCCGGGGCCTTCCCCATGCGCTGTACGGGCGGCTCAGACCGCCCCGACCGCCGGCCCCGCGGCGAGCGTCTCGCGCTGGGCCGGGATCTCGGCGGCCATGCGGGCCTCCATCCGGGCGCGGCGCTCGTCGGCCTTCGCGCAGAGAGCGAGGGACGCCTGGTTGAAGCGGACCAGCGACGGCGGGTCGGACGGGCCGAGCAGTTCGACCTTCAGCTCCGCACGGGCCGCCGCGAGGGCGTCCTGGCCGGGGGCGCGGACGGCCGCGAGCAGCGCCCGGACGCCTTCCGCCTCGGGGCTGAGGATCGTGGCCGCGCTGACCGTCGGGAAGCCCGCGCGGAACTCCTCCTCGGTCATGCCGCTGGTGTTGGCCACCGCGTACGGCTTCTCACTGATCAGGTAGTCCGAGACCACGCTGGAGACATCGCTGATCAGCAGGTCGGACTCGTTGAAGCAGGTGTAGAGGGCGGGCCGGGCGGCCGTGATGATCTGGTGCTCCCAGACCGGCAGCGAGTCCCAGTACGCCGCTTCCCAGGCGGCGGTGGCGTCCGCCACGGTCGCCGCGCGGCCCTTCTCCGGAGTGCCCTGGAGGAGCATCCGCTCGACCTCGTCCGCGCTGGGGCGGAAGGTGCTCGTGGTGAGCCGCTCCAGCTCGACCGTGCGGCGCGCCAGCTCGGCGGCCGCCTCGGGTCCGGGGCGGGGACCGCTGCGGCGGGCGTTGGCCTCGCGGATCATGGCCTGGATGCGCTCGTTGGCACGGCCCGCGCGCGGGTCGACGGAGCCGGTCATCGGGTGCGGCTTGTAGAGCAGCCGGACCTTGGGGTCGGCGAGCAGCTCGCGGACGATGTTCTCGCCGGCCAGCATCACCGAGGTGTTGCCGGGCTGGCCGTCCCAGCCTTCCCAGGTCGGGGCGTACAGCACGGTGGTGAAGCCCTCGGCGGCGGCCTTGCCGCGCGGCGCGGTGTACGGCTGGATCGGCGCGAGCTGCGGGCGGCCGACCTCGACGACGTCACGGTCGTCGACGCCGATGTCGGCGAGCTGGTAGCGCTCGCGGGCGGCGGGGCCGGCGACCCAGATCTCGTCGTACGCCTTGGAGTACGGGTTGCAGCTGGAGAGCTTGTCGCTCTCGCCGTGGTTGGTGAAGGCGTGCTTGATCGACGGCATGCGCAGGACCTGCGAGGTCTTGCCGGAGTTCGCCGGGTGCAGCAGCATCTTCAGCGACGACTTCTCCAGGGCCATCAGGTGCACGACCTTGGGGATGCACACGATCGGCACGTCGGTGGCGTCGATCTTCTGCACCATGAAGCGCTCGCGGAGCACGATGACGGGGTTGCCGTCCAGCTCGGCGAGGGTCGAGAGCCACATGTTGGCCTGGTAGGCCGAGCTGGTGCCGCCGGAGAAGTACATGCCGACGGTGGGCTTGTAGCCGGTCAGCCAGGCGTCCAGCCACTCCAGGGCCTGCTGCTCGTTGGCGATGCGCTTCTTGGGGCGCAGCCAGGTGGCCAGGTACAGGGCGCCGCCGAGGGACAGCGCGAAGGCGATGCCGACGCCGATCTCGCCCCACAGGGCCTTCTCGGTGCCCGCGGTGATCAGCGTGCCCGCCGTGGCGGGGACGGCGAAGCGCAGCAGCCGGCGGCCCTGCTGGCGGGCCAGCAGACGCGGCGGCGCGGCCGACAGGCGCAGACCGGAGGTGTCGACGTTCCGGGTCAGGAACGGCAGGGTGCGGCTGCGGCGCACGAGGATCGCGACGGCCTGGCAGCCGAAGTGGGCGCCGTAGAAGAGCAGCAGTCCGATGAACAGCGGGGTGTACTCGTGCAGCGGGCCGTCGCCGTGCACGCGCAGCAGCCCGACCATGATCAGCATGTCGCGCAGCAGCTGACGCACGGTGACGTCGAAGCGGACCTTGCCGAGCAGCGAGAGCAGACCGGGGTCTCGGTGCTGGAGATAGAGATCGAGCGCGAGGCCCGCCGCCGAGGCGGTGATGAAGAGCGGCACGTTGGGCAGCAGGGCGCCCACGAGCTGAGCGGCGAAGAACGCCAGCATCGCGAGCAGCGCCGCGAGCTGTACGACTCGGCGGGAGACGGATCCGGCAGAAGGCACTGGGCGGGCTCCTGGCAGGAGGGCTAGGGGGTGAGGGAGACCGCGATGGACAACGGTCGGCTACCGACCGTATGACGGCGGCTGGGCCAGGAGCAATCTTCCCCGACGGCAATCATCGCAAAATAGGGCCGAACGACCACATTCCTCAGGCGGTAGATTTGCGGGCCGGAAGCAGGCGGACCAGCGGCGATCACAGGGGTGTACGGACGTGACAGGGGCAGGGACACGGCAAGAGGCCGGTCGGGCGGTCGGCCGGGAGGCCGGTCAGGAGCTCCGGCGGGAGGTCGTGGAGGCCCGCAGGATCGTGGTCAAGGTGGGATCCTCCTCACTCACCACCGCGGGCGGGGGGCTGGACGCCGACCGGGTTGACGCGCTGGTCGACACGCTGGCCAAGGCCGGCGGGGAGAAGGAGATCGTGCTGGTCTCCTCCGGCGCCATCGCCGCCGGTCTCGCCCCCCTCGGCCTGGAGCGGCGCCCCCGCGACCTGGCCCGTCAGCAGGCCGCCGCCAGCGTCGGCCAGGGCCTGCTCGTCGCCCGCTACACCGCCTCCTTCGCGCGCTACGGCCGCCGCGTCGGCCAGGTGCTGCTGACCACCGACGACACCAGCCGCCGCGCGCACTACCGCAACGCCTACCGGACGCTCGACCAGCTGCTCGCGATGGGCGCCGTCCCGGTCGTCAACGAGAACGACACCGTGGCCACGGACGAGATCCGCTTCGGTGACAACGACCGCCTGGCCGCCCTCGTCGCCCATCTCGTCCGGGCCGACCTGCTCGTCCTGCTCTCCGACGTCGACGCCCTCTACGACGGCGACCCGAGCATCCCCGGCACCACACGGATCGCCGAGGTCACCGGGGAAAAGGACCTCGACGGCGTCTCCGTCGGCAGCGCCGGCAAGGCGGGCGTGGGCACCGGCGGCATGGTCACCAAGGTCGAGGCGGCCCGGATCGCGGCCGCCGCCGGCATCCCCGTCGTCCTCACCTCCGCCAGCCGGGCCGCCGACGCCCTCGGCGGCCGGCCGGCCGGCACGTTCTTCCACCGCACCGGCCGCCGCTCCGCCGACCGGCTGCTGTGGCTCGCGCACGCCTCCACCCCCCGAGGGGCCCTGACGCTGGACGACGGCGCCGTGCGGGCCGTGGTCGACGGGCGCGCGTCGCTGCTCCCGGCGGGCATCGCGTCCGTCGAGGGTGAATTCACCGCGGGCGACCCCGTGGAGCTGCGGGACTCTACGGGGCGGGCCGTGGCCCGGGGGCTGGTCAACTTCGACGCCCGGGAGATCCCCCGGCTGCTCGGCCGCTCCACCCGTGACCTGGCCCGGGACCTCGGACCCGCGTACGAGCGCGAGGTCGTCCACCGCGATGATCTGGTCGTGCTGCGCCCCTGACGGCCGTCATCCCGGGGCGAGAGTGTGAGGTAAGTCCAGCCTTTCCATGGAGACCTTCGGCAAAACCGCCACACGGCCGCCTGCGGACTGGTCAACTTTGAGCATGGGGGCCGTCGCGGACGGGCGGTGCCCGCGGGCAGCACGTGGCCCGCACCACCGGACACGGTGAGCACCACCCGCACCAGCAGCAGACAGCGAACCAGACGAGCAAACGGACGAGCACCGGACCGGCGGACGAGCAGCGGGCCGGCACCAGGACCGGCGGCAGCACCGGCAGCCGGACCGGCACAGCGGGACCCAGAGCGGGAACCGGCACCACACCGCTCCGCCGCGCGTGCGCGGAGCAGCGATCAACAGGAGGCCGTCGGTGGTGAGACGAGGGCGCCCCGGGGCGCTGCCCCGGGGGACGGCGGAGCGGACACTGACCAGCGTCGGGACGGGCGACGCGGTGGACGGGACGGCGGGGCCCGTGGGGCCGGACGGGGCGGGCGAGACCGTGCGCGACCGCGGCGAGGTTTCCCGGCTGTGGCACGTCACGCTCAGCGTCTCGGGGACCGAGGCACCGCTGGGGGAGGTGCGGCGGGCCCTCGAGCAGCTCGCCCACGACCACCCTTTCCTGCTGACCAGCCGCTACGCCAACGACCACGCCGAGATCCGCTACTGGGAAGAGGCGCGTGATCTGCACGACGCGGCGGCCGTGGCGCTGCGGCTGTGGGGCGAGCACCGCTCGACCGCCCGGCTGCCTCCCTGGGAGATCGTCGGCCTGGAGGTCATCGACCGCGAGACCTATCACCAGCGCATCGCGGAGGGCTACGGCCCGCTGCCGGCCACCCCGGTGGGCGTCCACCCGTTCTAGGGGCGCCGGACGGGCTTGAGGTGGCTGAGCTCAGCCGAATCAAGCCTGTCCGGCGTTTGAGGACACTGCCGCGCAGCGGAGGTGCACCCACCACAGCCCGCCGGAGGCGTCCCGCACTGTGGAATACAGGTGGCTCCCGCGCGCGGCGGGGCTAGGCTGCCGCCATGAGCAGCAGTGTCTTCCCCTCCCCCCTCGCCGACCCGATGCCGCAGTCCCCGGTGCTGCGGGCCGCCTACCGCGCCCGTGCCGCCGCCGCCGATCTGGCGCCACTGCCGCGCTCGGCGAAGGACGAGGCGCTGCTGGCGATCGCCGACGCGCTGGAGGTCCGCACCCGGGAGATCGTCGAGGCCAACGCCGAGGACGTCGAGAAGGCCCGGGCCGCCGGGACGAGCGAGACCGTCATCGACCGGCTGACCCTCACCCCCGAGCGCGTCCGGGCCATCGCCAAGGACGTCCGGGACGTCGTGGCCCTGCCCGACCCGGTCGGTGAGGTCGTCCGCGGTTCCACCCTCCCCAACGGCATCGACCTGCGCCAGGTGCGGGTGCCGCTCGGTGTCGTCGGGATCATCTACGAGGCCCGGCCGAACGTGACCGTGGACGCCGCGGCCCTGTGCCTGAAGTCCGGCAACGCCGTCCTGCTGCGCGGCTCGTCCTCCGCGTACGCCTCCAACACCGCCCTGGTGCGGGTCCTGCGCGACGCCGTCGGCGGTGCCGGGCTGCCGGCCGACGCCGTGCAGCTGGTGCCGGGCGAGAGCCGGGAGTCCGTCCGGGAGCTGATGCGCGCCCGCGGCATGGTCGACGTGCTGATCCCGCGCGGCGGCGCGTCGCTGATCCGTACGGTCGTCCAGGAGTCCACGGTCCCGGTGATCGAGACCGGCACCGGCAACTGTCACGTCTACGTCGACGCCGAGGCCGACCTCGACATGGCCGTGGACATCCTCGTCAACTCCAAGGCGCAGCGTCCCAGCGTCTGCAACGCCGCCGAGACGCTGCTCGTCCACCAGGACATCGCGGAGCGGTTCGTGCCGCGGGCCGTGGCCGCCCTGGCCGAGGCGGGCGTGACCGTGCACGCCGACGAGCGCTTCCAGGCGCTGGCGGAAGGGGGGCCCGCGACCGTCGTGCCCGCGACCGTCGAGGACTGGGAGACCGAGTACCTCTCGTACGACATCGCCGCCGCCGTCGTGGACTCCCTCGACATGGCCGTGCGGCACATCCGGTTGTGGTCCTCCGGCCACACCGAGGCGATCGTCACCACCTCGCAGGCCGCGGCCCGCCGGTTCACCCAGCTGGTGGACTCCACCACGGTCGCGGTCAACGCCTCGACCCGCTTCACGGACGGCAGCCAGTTCGGCTTCGGCGCGGAGATCGGCATCTCCACGCAGAAGCTGCACGCCCGGGGTCCGATGGGGCTGCCGGAGCTGACGTCGACCAAGTACATCGTCACGGGTGACGGTCATGTACGCGGCGGCGCCGGACCCGTCGCGTCCTGAATTCCCGTAGCGGCTGCGCGGATTGAGCGGTTCGGGTCTAATCTGGACGGGTGCCGGACGATGTGGGGGGCAAGCCGTTCCCGGACGGCGAAGAGCCCGACAGCCACCGCCACGGAGGCGCGGACGATGAGTTCGCCTCCGTGGTCTTCGATGAGGAGTTCGTGCGGTCCGCCGCGGTCCACGAACCCTCCGCGGCCGAGCGGATGCTCGCCGCCGAGCGGGCGCGCGCCGAGGCCGACGCCGCCCGGGCCCGGGCGGGCGGCGGCCCCGCCGACGACGATCCCCGCGACGATGTCTTCGAGGGCTACGAGGGTCCCGACGGCTACGAGGGGCACGGCCCCGACGGCCGTCCCCCGACCGGCCAGCCCTCGGCCCGGCCGGGGGAGTGGCACGGTCTCGCCCACGACCTCGACCCGGACGACGCCTACGGCCCGTACGGGCGCTACGGCACGGCCCGGGGCCCCTATCGCGGCCATGCCCGCTGGCACCGCCCGGTGGCCTGGCTGCTGGCCGTGCTGATGGGCATCGGCGTGGTCGCCCTGGCCTTCGCCGCCGTCTACCGCGGCGCCTCCTCCGGCGACCGGGGGGACCCGGCGCCGCCCCCGGCGACCACCGGCGTGGACGCTCCGGCGGCCGGGCGGCCCGGCCCGTTGCCCTCGGTGTCCGCCGATTCCGAGCCACCGGTGGCCTCCGCCGCGCCGGGCCGGAGCTGACGCCTCCGGCCGGTCACCCACCGTGACCGACCGGCGGGCGGTGACCGGTCGCCGAAGCGTGGGCCAAGGCATGGGGCGCCGGCTGCCCGGCGATCCGAACGATCCGAGGAACTTGTCGTGTACCAGGGCGTTTACCAAGGCCCCGGCGGACCTACTCTTGGAGTATGGACGGGCCGCGAGACCCACCCGAGGGGCCGCCCGAGGGCGCCCCGGGCAGCGGGGACGACGAGTACCGATCGGTCGTCTTCGACGAGTCCTTCGTGCGCGCTGCCAGGCTCCAGGAGTACTCCGCGCAGGAGCGGATGGCCGACCACGCGCACCCCGTCCGCAGCCGCCACGTCTGGGCGCGCATCGGCGCCTCCCGGCAGGTCCTCGTCCTGATACTGCTGATCACCATGGCCTTCGGCACCGCCGTCTACATGGGCCTGCGCCACCCGTACGAGGAGCCCAGGCCGCCGACGGCCGAGGCGCTGCGCACCACGCTCGTGCCGCTCGCGCCCCGCGACCCCGTACCGGGCGGCATCTCGGCACGGGAGCTGCTCGACCACAGCCCGGCGGCGCAGTTCCGCGACGGCGAGGAAGGGATCAATCTGCCGCCCGCCCGGCGCACCCGGCACTTCTCCGAGAGCCTGGTGATGACCGCGCTCGCCACCGCCAAGGAGTACACGCTGAAGTCGGCGCTCGACCGCGCCACGCTCACCGGCGGTGCCCAGCGCGGCGTCCGGCTGCTGCTCGACCCGTCCCAACTCGACCAGTTCGACCGCAGCTTCACCAAGCCCGTCGACGACGGCCGGCATGCCGCCACCGGCTGGCTGGTGCGCTTCGACCCCACGCAGATCGCGCTCGCCGATGTGCCGGTGCGGACCCAGGGCACGTTCTCCCTCACCGAGACGACGCCCGGCACGCTGGAGGTCGCCGCCGACCACACCTTCGTCTACGCCGTGCACGCCGTGCGGGCCGGCGGCGGGCAGCACGCGGGCGAGCCGGGGCAGGGCGAGGACCGGGCGTCGCTGTTCACCGTGCGGCGGCAGATGCGCTTCCGCTTCGACCGTGACGATCTGCAGGGGCACCACGTGGAGGTCCTGCAGAGCCACGTCCAGGCCGGACCGCAGTCCTGCTCGGCCGACGACGCCGGCTATCTGCGGCCGCTGCTGGCCGGGCAGCGGGCCACCGACCGGCCGGCCGACACCGACCCGTACGCGACGGGCCGCGAGCCGGCCGCCCTGTGCGGCGTCATGGCCCCCAGCGCCCAGCCGAGCCTGCCGAAGGCGTCCTGAGCTGGGTCGTGACAGGTGCACCTCCGCTGCGCGGCGGTGTCCTCAATCTCCCCCGGCTACCGCTGGGAGGTGCCCCCAGCGGGCTTGTTGTGGCTGAGCTCAGCCGAATCCAGCCCGTCCGGCGTTTGAGGCCGCGCCCGCAGGGCGCCCGCCGCCGCAGGCGGCAAGACGGCCCGACGGCCCGCCGTCGGCAGGGCTTACGGTCGCGGATCCTCGGACGTGTCCTCGGGGCCCTTCCCCGGCGTGCCGGGCCCGCCCTTGGGCGGGGTCCCGCCACCGCCGAAGGCGTCCCGCAGCCGGCCGCCCAGGTCGGACGCCCCGCCCGCGATGTCCCGCACCAGGCCCATCAGCGGGTCCTTGCTGGAGCGCACCGTGTCGGCGTAGTGGCTCGCGGACTCCCGGAAGGAGTCGGACACCGAGGTGTCCTTGTCCTCCGCGCGGCGCGGGTAGTGGCCGTCCATGATCCGCTGGTAGTCGCGGCTCTCGGCCCACTTCTTCAGCTCGGCGGCACGCACGGTCGTGAAGGGATGGGTGCGCGGCAGCACATTGAGGATCTTGAGCACGGAGTCGCGCAGATCGCCGCCCGCCTCGTACTCCTCGGCCTGGGCGAGGAACGCGTCCACGTTCATCTCGTGCAGGTGGTTGCCGCCCGCGATCTTCATCAGGCCGCGCATGGAGGCCCGCAGATCCTGCCCCACGAGCAGGCCCGCCCGGTCCGCCGACAGCTCCGACTTGCGGAACCACTCGCGCAGCGCCGTCACGATCGCCATCACCGCGATATTGCCCAGCGGAATCCAGGCGATCTTGAGGGCGAAATTGGTCAGGAAGAGCAATATCGTCCGGTAGACCGCGTGCCCGGACAGCGCGTGGCCCACCTCGTGGCCCACGACGGCCCGCATCTCCTCCTCGTCGAGCAGCTCGACGAGGCCCGTGGTCACCACGATGATCGGCTCGTCCAGGCCGATGCACATGGCGTTGGGCTGCGGGTCCTGGGTGACGTACATCGGCGGGACCTTGGGCAGGTCCAGGATGTAGCAGGCGTCCAGCAGCATCGCGTGCAGATGCTGGAACTGCTGGTCGCTCACCCGCACCGAGTCCGACAGGAACAGCAGCCGCAGACTGCGCTCGGGCAGCAGCCCGCTGAGCGCCTTGAAGACGGTGTCGAAGCCGCTTAGCTTGCGCAGGGCCACCAGGGCCGAGCGGTCCGCCGGGTGCTCGTACGCCCGCGAGGAGATGTCCGGAAACCGCCGGCGCTCGCGGCCCGGCAGCCGCTTTCCGCCCTCGGCCCGGCCGTCGGCGCCGTGGCCGGCCTTGTCGTCGGAGCTGTTGTCGGAGCTGTTGTCACTCATCGAGACCCCCTCAATGGGCTGATCATGGCCCGTCCCCCGGCTTGCCGGACCCCACCTTAGGCCGTGGCACCGGCATGGCTACCGTGGGGACATGCCGCATATCAATGGTTTCGCCACGCATCCCGGATTCACCGAGCTGCTCGCCGTGTCCAAGGGTGACGAGGGCCCGGGCGCGCTGCTGCGCACGGTCATCGTCGTCGGCGTGGTGGGCATCGCCCTCCTCGCCTGGTTCCTGCTGCGTGGTTACGGCAACAAGGACTGACGCGCCGGAGTCGGCGTGGGGTTGCGAACGGCCCCCGCATACGATGTGGCAGAAGTCTCCACCCGATCCGGCGATCCCCGGATCCCATCCCGGATAGGTCCTGCCGACGATGAACCTCATCACCGCCCACGCCGCCGTCGCCACCCTCGCCTCCGAGGGCGAGCACGTCGACACCCACGAGAGCATCAGCCCGTACATGACCGGTGGCGCCGCCCTGGTCATCCTGCTGCTCCTGCTCTGGATCACCACCCGCTTCAACCGCGACCGCTGACCCCACCGGTCCCTGGCGGCTCGGCGCCGAGCCGCGCCCAGTAGGGTCTGCACGCATGGGAGAGCAGACAGGGCCCGTGAAGCGGCGGCTCGGCGTGATGGGCGGGACCTTCGACCCGATCCACCACGGCCACCTGGTCGCCGCCAGCGAGGTGGCTTCGCAGTTCCACCTGGACGAGGTGGTCTTCGTACCGACCGGGCAGCCGTGGCAGAAGAGTCACCGGGCGGTGTCACCGGCCGAGGACCGCTATCTGATGACGGTCATCGCCACCGCGTCCAACCCGCAGTTCTCCGTGAGCCGGATCGACATCGACCGCGGTGGCCCGACGTACACCACCGACACGCTCCGCGACCTGCGTGCCCTCAATGACGACTCGGACCTGTTCTTCATCACCGGCGCCGACGCGCTGGCGCAGATCCTGACCTGGCGGGACACGGACGAGCTGTTCTCCCTCGCCCACTTCATCGGCGTCACCCGGCCCGGCCACATACTCGCCAACCCGGGGCTGCCCGAGGACCGGGTCTCCTTCGTCGAGGTGCCCGCGCTCGCCATCTCCTCCTCCGACTGCCGCGCGCGAGTGGCGCAGGGCGAGCCGGTCTGGTACCTGGTGCCCGACGGTGTGGTGCGCTACATCGACAAGCGCAAGCTCTACCGGCACAGCGGCTGATCCGGATCGACCCCGGATCCACAGGGCACTGAGGGGCACTGGTGAACGACCGACAGGACCCGTACGCGCACGACCCGTACGCACAGCAACCGCAGGTGTACGGCTACGACGCCTACGGACAGCCGGTGTACCAGCCGAACGCCCCGGAGCGCGTGTACGACCAGTACGGCCAGGCGCTCCCGCAGCAGTACGGGCACGACAGCCAGGAGTACGGGCAGCAGTACGGGCACGACGGCGGGTACGGCGCCGGTGCGACGGGGCCGCAGGGACAGCAGCAGGGCTACGGCCATGACCCGTACGGCGCAACGGGGCAGCAGAGTTACGACGCGTACCCGGCCGCACAGCCGCAGACCCGGCAGCAGGAGTGGATCCCCCGGCAGGCGGGTGCCCCCGTCCACGAGGAGCCGGCCCACCGGGCGCCGGAGCCGGTGCCGATGCCGGAGCCGCGGCGGGCCCCGGACGCCTCCGACGCCCCGGCGGCGCCGGACTACCGCACCGAGCAGTTCTCCTTCATCGAGGAGCCGGACGAGGACTCCGAGGACGTCATCGACTGGCTCAAGTTCAGCGAGAGCCGCACCGAGCGCCGCGACGAGCGCAAGCGCAAGGGACGCAACCGCGTCGTCGCCCTCGTCGTCGCGGTTGTCCTCGCGCTCGGCGGCGGGATCGGCTACCTCCTGCTCGGTGGTTCCGACGCGAAGAAGGGCACCACGGCGAGCGGCGGCGGGCAGAAGCGCGACGTGATCGTGGTGCATCTGCGGCAGACGAAGGGCGGGCTCAGCTCCACCGCCCTGCTCGTCGACAACGAGACCACCAAGAAGGGCACCACGGTCCTGCTGCCGAACGCGCTGGCCGTCTCCAAGGAGGGCGGCGGCTCCACCACGCTCGGCAAGTCCGTGCAGGACGAGGGCACCGGCGCCACCCGGGACGCCCTGAACGCCCTGCTCGGCGCCGACATCAAGGGCAGCTGGCGGCTGGACACCCCCTACCTGGAGAACCTCGTCGACCTGGTCGGCGGCATCGTCGTCGACACCGACGCCACCGTGCCCGGCGCGAAGTCCGGCGACCGCCCGCTGGTCCGCCAGGGCAAGGGGCAGGACCTCAGCGGTCAGATGGCCGTCGGCTACGCGACCCACCGCGCGCCCGGCGAGAGCCCGGACAAGCAGCTGGTCCGGTTCGGCCAGGTCATGCGGGCCGTGCTGAAGAAGATGCCCGACGACCCCGGCCCCGCCACCACCACGGTGGACTCCCTCGCCCAGATCCCCGACCCGTCCCTGTCGGTCAAGGAGCTCGGAGCCTCGCTGGCCCAGCTCGCGAAGCAGGCCAAGAACGGCTCGTACGACACGGCCGTGCTGCCCGTGCAGAAGGACGGGACGCTCAGCGCGCAGGCGACCGACAGCGTGGTCAAGAACGTGCTCGGCGGCACCGTCCGCAACACCGCCCCGGACGCGACGCCCCGGGTCAGCGTGAAGAACGCCACCGGAGGGAAGACAGCCACCCAGTCCGCCCAGGTCACGCTGGTCAACAGCGGCTACACCCACGTCGACGCCGGCACGGCCGCGGCCGCCGCCGCCTCGACGGTGACGTACGCGGACGACAAGCGGGCGGCCGACGCCAAGGAGGTCGCCAAGACGCTGGGTCTGCCGGCCGGCGCGGTGAAGAAGGCGGCGGGCGCGCCCAACGCGGACATCACCGTCACCCTGGGCAAGGACTACAAGGGCTGAGCCGCAGCTCCGGGCCGTTTCGGCGACCGGGCCCCGGGCCCGTCCGAAACGGCCCGGAAAGCGGTTGGCGGGTCGTGAGACCCTTGAGAGGTACTGACCCTCTTTATCGAAAGCATGGCTTGTGACCGCCACGGACCGCTCCATCGAGCTGATCAAGGCCGCCGCCCAGGCGGCCGCCGACAAGCTCGCGCACGACATCATCGCGTACGACGTCAGCGACGTGCTGTCGATCACCGACGCCTTCCTGCTCGCCTCCGCCCCCAACGACCGCCAGGTCAAGTCGATCGTCGACGAGATCGAGGAGCACCTCAACAAGGAGCTCGGCGCCAAGCCGGTCCGCCGTGAGGGCGACCGCGACGCCCGCTGGGTGCTGCTCGACTACGTCGACATCGTCGTCCACGTGCAGCACAGCGAGGAGCGCGTCTTCTACGCCCTGGAGCGGCTGTGGAAGGACTGCCCCGAGATCGAGCTGCCGGCCGACGCCGTCGCCACCCGGGGCAAGGCCGCCGAGCACGCCGAGAGCCAGGCCGCAGCGGCCGACCTGGACGGTGAGCTGAGCTGAACGGCGCGGACACCGGCACCACCGCACCCGCCCCGGCCGGCCGTGGCCGCCGCATCGTCCTGTGGCGGCACGGGCAGACCGCCTGGAACGTGGAGCGCCGCTTCCAGGGCTCCACGGACATCGAGCTGACGGACACCGGTGTCGCCCAGGCGCGCCGGGCCGCCCGGCTGCTGGCCGCGCTGCGGCCGGACGCCATCGTCGCCTCGGACCTGCGACGCGCCACGGCGACCGCCGCCGAGCTGGCCGCCGTCACGGGCCTGGAGATCGCCTCCGACGCCGGGCTGCGCGAGACGTACGCGGGAGCCTGGCAGGGCCTGACGCACGACGAGATCATCGCGGCCTACGGCGAGCAGTACGCGGCGTGGAAGCGCGGCGAGCCCGTGCGGCGCGGCGGCGGCGAGCTGGAGACCGAGGTCGCCGACCGGGCCGCCCCGGTCGTGCTCGGCGCGGCCGAGAAGCTGCCGGACGGCGGCACGCTCGTCGTGGTCAGCCACGGCGGCACGATCCGCACCACCATCGGACGGCTGCTCGGCCTGGAGCCGGGGACCTGGGAGGCGCTCGGCGGCCTCACCAACTGCTGCTGGTCGGTGCTGGGCGAGGGCGCGCGCGGCTGGCGTCTGCTGGAGCACAACGCCGGCACGCTCCCCGAGCCGGTGCTCGGCGACGACGTCTGAGCGGGTCCGGAGGACCGACGCCGGCGGCCTGCCGGGACCGGATTTCACATCTGGGCAGGTCGCAGGCTAAAGTTCTTCTTGTTCGCGGGAAACGCCGGGGGAAACGCCGGAAGACCTGAGAACAGCGGGGCTATAGCTCAGTTGGTAGAGCGCCTGCATGGCATGCAGGAGGTCAGGAGTTCAATTCTCCTTAGCTCCACAATCCGGACGATCCCGTCTCCCTCTCAGAGGGAGGCGGGATTGTTTGCTGTTGCGGCACGTTCCCATGGCAGAATCGGACGGCCGGGTGCGGACGGGGCCGAAGGGGAGGGAAAGCGCCATGTCGCTGTGCGTCCTCAAGGGGGTCGACGTTCCTCGCGGCGCGGCTTCCCGCCACGGGCACGACGCGCGCAGACGCGTTCACGGGCGCGTTCACAGCTGCGATTCCTCGCTCCGCACGGCCCGCCGCCACAGGGGGAGCTGACCGATGGGTGCACACAGCCGGAAGTGCGACTGGTGCGGCAGCGGAACGCCGATCGTCCGCGACATGGAGCCGCTCAACTCCGCGTACCAGTACTGGTGTGTGGAGTGCGCGCGGGCGCTGATCATAAAAGGCGACCCGATCGAGACCTACCGTGAGCTCGAGGGCGAGCCGATCTACGGCCGGCTGCTCGACGAGCACTGCGCGCTGAAGCGCTTCTACTCCTTCGCCAGGGCCTGACGCTCCGCCGCCGGGGCCTGAGGCTCCGCCAGCGGCGCGTCCTGCGGCCGCGGGTGCCCCCGGCCGGTGAGCCCCACGACGGCCGCCAGCACCAAGAAGGCCGCGCCGAACGCCGGATAGCCGGCGGACAGCAGCATCTGGGCGCCGTTCTGGTGCAGTTCGAGCCGTTCCTCCGCGACGTGCGGGACCCACCACAGGGCGTACGAGAAGAAGAGCGCGCCGGTGCCCGCGGCCACCGCCCACCACGCGGCGCTGCGCCGGAGGGCCGCCTCCGAGACGAGCAGCAGCGTCATCGGGACGCACCACACCCAGTGGTGCGACCACGAGACGGGGCTGACGATCAGCGCCGTCGCGGCGCAGGAGAGCGCGCCCCAGGCCGGCGCGGTCCGCGCGGGCCCGTACAGCCGGGCCCCGACCGCGATCCCGAGGCCGAGCAGGGCCACGGCCGAGGCGACGACGAGCCACCACGGGCCGGGGTCGCCGGTGTGCAGCAGCCGGGCGAGGACGCCCCGCAGCGACTGGTTGGCGGTGTCCTCGGCGGGCCCGGCCCGCCCGGCGGCGAACACGGTGCCCGTCCAGAAGCGGTGCGCGTCGTAGGGCAGGGCGAGGGCGCCCACGGCCACCGTGCCGGCGAAGGCGGCGGTGGCGACGAGGGCCTGTCGCAGCCAGTGGCCCGCCCCGGGCCGCCGCGCCAGGCCCGAGAGGGCCAGGAAGACCACGAAGAGCGCCGGGGTGAGCTTGATGCCCGCCGCGAGGCCGGTGCCCACGCCCGCCCATCGGTGGGCCGCCGGCCGGGTCAGATCCCACAGCACCAGCACGGCCAGCAGCAGATTCACCTGCCCGTAGCGCAGCGTCGTCCACACCGGTTCGCACCAGAGGCACAGGGCGGCGGCCGCGAGGGTCAGGGCCGCCCGCGGCGGGCGGTGGCCGATCAGCCGCAGCGAGAGGTGGACGAGCGAGATGAGCAGCCCGAGGTTGGTGAGCGTCGCGAGAACGCGCAGCGGGGCGGTGGCGAGCAGGGTGAGCGGGGTGAACAGCAGAGCCGCGAAGGGCGGGTAGGTGGCGAGGAGGCGCGCGTGGGTGGCGCGCATCGCGTAGAGATCGCCCCCGTTCCGTACGGTCCAGCCCTCCGCCCGGTAGACCAGCAGGTCGATCATCGAGACGTGGGCGAGGTACTGGGCCGGCCAGAGGCAGCCGAAGGAGACCAAGCAGCCCGCGGTGGCGAGCAGCGTGCCACGGCGGGCTGTCACGAGGCTCGGCTCCGGGAACCTCCGGGACAAATCGTCATCAGACGGACGACGCTACCCTGTGCGGGCTCGTTTCAAGCGCTGACGGGCCATCGATTTGGCAGATGGCGGGGAGGTCCGTGTAATGTAGTCGATGTCGCCGGGGGAACCGGGCGGGAAAACAAAACAAGGGGCTATAGCTCAGTTGGTAGAGCGCCTGCATGGCATGCAGGAGGTCAGGAGTTCAATTCTCCTTAGCTCCACAGTGAATGAACGGGTCGTCCGAATAGGGCGGCCCGTTCGGCTTTTCCGGACCGTCGGCCGGACCGCCCGCTCGGCCGGACCGCGGACGCGGGTCGCTGTCGCGCGGGCCGCCCGCGTGGACGGGACGGGCAGCAGCGCGGCAGGGCCCACCCGGCCACCCGCCACCTTGAGCGGGACGTGTACGAGGAGGAAGTCGGTCGCGCAGACTCCGGTCGCGCGGTGCACGCCCTGGGCGAGCAGCCGGTCGCGTGGGGACAGCAGCAGCCGGTCGGCCTCGGTCCGTTCTGCGGCGGTCGCCGGATAAACCCGGCCACCCGCCCGGAGGGCCTCTCGCTGCGGCCGTCCGTGCGGGCCCTTCGGCCGCTGCGGTAACCTGACCCCATGCGTGCCGTACGCCTTCTGCTTAGCGGGCCGCGCTGATCAAAGCCGACCGGTGACAGTCCGGTCGGCATCGGCGCGGCGTCCCCTCCTGTGCGAGGGGCTTTTTCATTTCCCGGACCGCATGCAGAGACGACGATCGATGGAGCTTTGAGGACGATGAGCGAGACCACTTCCGCCGCCGAGCCGGCTGCCCCGCACCGCTACACGGCCGCGCTGGCCGCTGACATCGAGGCACGCTGGCAGGACTTCTGGGACGCCGACGGCACCTACGAGGCGCCCAACCCCACCGGTGACCTGGCGGGCGACCCCGAGGTCGCCGCCCGGCCCAAGAAGTTCATCATGGACATGTTCCCGTACCCCTCGGGTGCGGGCCTGCACGTCGGCCACCCGCTGGGTTACATCGCGACCGACGTCTACGCGCGCTACCACCGCATGACGGGCCACAACGTCCTGCACACCCTCGGCTTCGACGCCTTCGGCCTGCCCGCCGAGCAGTACGCCGTGCAGACCGGTACGCACCCCCGGGTCTCCACCGAGGCCAACATCGACAACATGAAGGCACAGCTGCGCCGGCTGGGCCTGGGCCACGACAAGCGCCGGTCCTTCGCGACGATCGACCCGGACTACTACAAGTGGACCCAGTGGATCTTCCTGCAGATCTTCAACTCCTGGTACGACGAGGACGCGAAGAAGGCCCGCCCGGTCAGTGAGCTGGTCGCTCAGTTCGAGTCCGGCGAGCGCGCCGTCGACGGGGGGCGTGCCTGGAGCGAGCTGAGCGAGGCCGAGCGCGCCGACGTCCTGGGCGAGTACCGCCTGGCCTACGCCTCCGACGCGCCCGTCAACTGGTGCCCCGGCCTGGGCACCGTCCTGGCCAACGAGGAGGTCACCGCCGACGGCCGCTCCGAGCGCGGCAACTTCCCCGTCTTCAAGTCCAAGCTGCGCCAGTGGAACATGCGGATCACCGCCTACGCGGACCGCCTGATCGACGACCTGGACGCGCTGGACTGGCCCGAGGCCATCAAGCTCCAGCAGCGCAACTGGATCGGCCGCAGCGAGGGCGCCCGCGTCGCCTTCCAGGTCGCCGGCCGTGACGAGAAGATCACCGTCTTCACCACCCGTCCCGACACCCTCTTCGGCGCCACCTACATGGTGCTGGCCCCCGAGCACGGGCTGGTCGACACCGTCGTCCCGGCCGAGTGGCCGCAGGGCACCAAGGACGCGTGGACCGGCGGCGCCCGCACCCCGGCCGACGCCGTCGCCGCCTACCGCAAGCAGGCGCAGTCGAAGACCGACGTGGAGCGCCAGACCGAGGGCAAGGACAAGACCGGCGTCTTCACCGGCGCGTACGCCCTCAACCCGCTGACCGGCGAGCAGATCCCCGTCTTCGTCGCCGACTACGTCCTGATGGGCTACGGCACCGGCGCCATCATGGCCGTCCCCGGTCAGGACGAGCGCGACTGGGAGTTCGCGACCGTCTTCGACCTGCCCATCGTCCGCACGGTCCAGCCCCCCGAGGGCTGGGAGGGCGAGGCCTACGGCGGCCAGGGCCCGGCCATCAACTCCGCCAACGCCGACATCGACCTCAACGGCATGGACGTCGACGAGGCCAAGCGCACCGTCATCGCCCACCTGACCGAGCGCGGCATCGGCGAGGGCACCATCAACTTCCGGCTGCGCGACTGGCTGTTCAGCCGGCAGCGCTACTGGGGCGAGCCCTTCCCGATCGTCTACGACGAGGCCGGCGTCGCCCACCCGCTGCCCGAGTCGATGCTGCCGCTGGAGCTGCCCGAGGTCGAGGACTACTCGCCGCGCACCTTCGAGCCCGACGACGCGGACACCTCCCCCGAGACCCCCCTGTCCCGCAACGAGGACTGGGTCAACGTGGAGCTGGACCTCGGCGACGGCGTCAAGCGCTACCGCCGCGAGACCAACACCATGCCCAACTGGGCCGGTTCCTGCTGGTACGAGCTGCGCTACCTGGACCCGCGCAACAGCGAGCAGCTGGTCTCCGCCGAGGCCGAGCAGTACTGGATGGGCCCGCGCGAGGGCCAGCCGCACGGCGGCGTCGACCTGTACGTCGGCGGCGCCGAGCACGCCGTGCTGCACCTGCTGTACGCCCGCTTCTGGTCGAAGGTCCTCTTCGACCTGGGCCACATCGCCTCGAACGAGCCCTTCCACAAGCTCTACAACCAGGGCATGATCCAGGCGTTCGTCTACCGCGACAGCCGGGGCATCGCCGTGCCGGCCACCGAGGTGGAGGAGCGCGACGGGAAGTTCTACTACCAGGGCGAGCCGGTCAGCCGGGTCCTGGGCAAGATGGGCAAGTCCCTGAAGAACGCCGTCACGCCGGACGAGATCTGCGCCGAGTACGGCGCCGACACCCTGCGCCTGTACGAGATGGCCATGGGCCCCCTGGACGTCTCGCGCCCCTGGGACACCCGCGCCGTCGTCGGCCAGTACCGGCTGCTGCAGCGCCTGTGGCGCAACGTGATCGACGAGAACACCGGCGAGGTCACCGTCGTCGACGCCGAGCCCGACGAGGCGACGCTGCGCGCCCTGCACAAGGCCATTGACGGCGCCGGCCAGGACATGGCGAACCTGCGGTTCAACACCGCCATCGCCAAGGTCACCGAGCTGAACAACTTCGTGACCAAGCTGCCGGAGGTGCCCCGCTCCGTCGCCGAGCGGATGGTGCTGCTGGTCGCGCCGCTGGCCCCGCACATCGCCGAGGAGCTGTGGCGCAAGCTGGGCCACTCCGGCTCGGTCGTGCACGAGGCCTTCCCCGTGGCCGACCCCGCGTACCTGGTCGACGAGGCCGTGACCTGCGTCGTCCAGATCAAGGGCAAGGTCAAGGCGCGTCTGGAGGTCCCCCCGGCGATCTCCGACGAGGAGCTGGAGAAGGTCGCGCTGGCGGACCCTGCGGTCGTCGCGGCGCTGGGCGGCGCGGGCATCCGCAAGGTCATCGTGCGGGCGCCGAAGCTCGTGAACATCGTTCCCGCGTAACGGTCCTTCCGGACGGTCCACAGCCGTCACGGGCGGTCTGAGGGTTTGTCCCTACGGGCAGGTTGGGGGTTCCGCTGGAACCCCCGGCCTGCCCTTTCCGTTTACGGTGGAGGGGTAACGCAGATCGGTCGGACCGACCCCGCTGAGGAGCGCTCATGGAAGCCGTGGCCGTGATCGTCGCGCTGATGTTCGCGGTCTTCGTCGCGCTCGGGGTGATCGCCGTGGTGAGGTCGGTGCGAGCCGTCAAGCGCGGCGTGGACCGTACCGTCACCCAGGCCCGCCGCACCGTCGAGGACACGCGGCTGAAGGCCAAGCAGTACGTGCAGCCCGGGGCGCCCGGCGAGGTCGCCGAGCTGCGCCTGTCGCTGCGGACGTCGATGCGCGCCACCCAGGAGGCCCTGCGGGCCGCCGCGCCGGACGACCCGTCGCTGTCCGAGGCCCTGGCCCTCTTCAAGCGGCTCAGCACGCACGGCCAGGAGATCGACGCCGACCTCAAGCGGCTGGAGGCCGAGCCGGACAAGGCCCGCGTCGCCGGGAGCCTGCCCGAGCTGCGGGAGCGCGTGGAGCGCGTCACGCACTCGGCGGATTCGCTGCGGTGGGCGGCACAGGACCGGGCGCGGCAGTTCGCCGACGACGATCTGGCGATGCTCAGCGAGCAGATCCGGATGGAGGCCGGCGCGCTGCGGCACTGGACGACGGAGGAGGAGCCGCAGGCCGCTCCCACGGGGGCCGGAGCCGGTGCCCCGACGCCGGGCGCGGGCGTCGGCGCGGAGGGCGTGGCAGCGCCCGAGGCGGAGCCGGAGCGGCCCGCGATCACCGCGCGGGACGCGTGGCGGCAGCCAGGGTACTCCTGGCAGAAGACCCGCAGGCCCGAGAGCACGACCTGAAGTGATCGCGGGTCCCCGGCCCGCACTGCCGTCCATGGGTCCCTGCGGGTAATCTCCGGAGCATGCCCCGCCACGTCGCGATCGTCACCGACTCAACGGCCTACCTGCCGCAGGAGGCGATGGAGCGGCACGGCATCACCGCCGTCCCGCTGGCGGTCGTCCTGGGCGACCAGGTACTCGAAGAGGGCACCGAGATCTCGGCCCGCTCCGTCGCGCAGGCGCTCCAGAAGCGCAAGCCGGTGACCACGTCGCGGCCCGGCCCCGAGGTCTTCGCCGCCGCCTACCGCGCTGCGGCCGACGCGGGCGCCACGGGGATCGTCTCCCTCCATCTGTCCGCCGAGTTCTCCGGCACCTACGACGCGGCCGTCCTCGCGGCCCGTGAGGCGCCCGTACCCGTGCGGGTCGTGGACACCGGGATGGTCGCCATGGCTCTCGGCTTCTGCGCCCTGGCCGCCGCGGACACCGCCGCCGCCGGCGGCACGCTCGACGAGGCGGTGGCCGCCGCCGAGAAGCGCGCGCAGGGCACGGCCGCGTACTTCTACGTCGACACCCTCGACTACCTGCGCCGGGGCGGCCGTATCGGGGCCGCGCAGGCGCTGCTGGGCTCGGCGCTCGCCGTGAAACCGCTGCTGCAGCTGGACGGCGGCCGGATCGAGTTGCGGGAGAAGGTCCGTACGGCCTCCAAGGCCATCGCCCGCCTCGAAGAGATCGCCGTGGAGCGGGCGGCCGCCGCTCCGGTCGATGTCGCGGTCCACCATTTGGCCGCCCCCGAGCGTGCGAACGACCTCGCGGACCGGCTGCGCGAGCGGGTGCCGGGACTGGTGGACCTGCACGTCAGCGAGGTCGGAGCGGTCATCGGGGCACACACGGGGCCGGGGCTGCTCGCCGTGGTGGTCTCGGCGCGGTAGCGCCGGGGCGCGGCCGGGCCGGGCCCCTGTTCGGGTGGCGGAGTTTTCCACAACCGGCGGGTTATCCACGGGATTTGGGCTGTCGGAGCGGGTTCGCGCGAAGGCGTCTACGGTCACGTTCCATGACGACTCGATCACGTGCCGTGCCTGCTGATGCTTCTGCTTCTGCTCCCGCTCCGAGCCTACGGGCGGCGGCGCTGTTCGCCGGGCCTGGCTCTGACGCGGCGTCCGATGCGGGGAGTGGGGACGTGGTTTCCGGTGTGCGCCCGGCGGTGGGGGTTTCACGCCGCGTTTCCTCCGGCGGGGACGGTGGTGGTGGCGTAGCAGGGGTCGGTGCGGGTGCGGGGTCGGGGAGAGGGGCGGGTGGGCCGGCCGGGGCGCGGCCTCCGGGGCGCGGCAGCCCGGATCCGCCCGATCCCGCCCGGCGGCGGGCCGGTTGGCGGGTCGCCGTGGGGGAGCGGATGCCGCTGTGGGTGCAACTGCGGTGCGGGCTCGAGCCCAGGACCCTGGCCGCGCTGACGGTCGTCCTGATCGCCGCGAGCGTCTTCGCCGCGTATCACTTCTGGACAGGGCGCCCGCAGACCGTGCGGGCACCCGTCCGGGAGATGCCCGCGGCGGTGGCGGCCCCGACGGCGGCGGTGATGCCGACGGCCGCAGCGGTACCGACGGGGGTTCCGGCGAGCGTTCGCCCGAGCGGTGTCGTGGTGGTGGATGTGGCGGGCAAGGTGCGCAGGCCCGGCATCCAGCGGCTGCCGTCCGGATCGAGGGTCGTCGACGCGCTGAACGCGGCGGGCGGATCCCGGCCGGGTACGGACACCACCGGCCTCAACCGGGCACGCGTCCTCACGGACGGCGAACAGATCCTGGTCGGCGCCACCGCGAGCCCTCCGGCGGCCGGGGCGGCGGGGAGCGCGGCCGGGCCGGGCAGTCCGGGCGGGCCGGGCGGCTCAGGGGTCCCGAGCGGCCCCATCAGCCTCAACGCCGCCACGGTCGACCAGCTCGACACCCTCCCGGGCGTGGGGCCCGTGCTCGCCCAGCACATCATCGACTACCGCACCCGGCACGGCGGCTTCCGCTCCGTCGACGAACTCCGCCAGGTCAACGGCATCGGCAACCGCCGCTTCACCGACCTCCGCCCCCTGGTCCAGCCGTGAGCCCGCCCACTCGCTACGACCCGGGAGCCGCGCCTGTGGCGGTAGGGCCCGGTGGCGCGTCCGGCGCGTCCGGCGCGCCCCAGCCGGGCGGGACGGCTGCCTTGCCTGCCGCACCCACCGGCTCCGGCGGCGGTCCCGCCCGGGGCGCACCGCCCCGGCCGTCTCGCGCCCGGCCGACCGGGCAGGGCCCTTTCCCCGTCGCCGGGCAAGCCCGCGCCCGTCCGGACGGCCCCGCCGATCTGCGGCTGATGGTGCCCGCCCTCGCGGCATGGGCGGCCGCGGCGGGCGCGCTGAGAGCGGACGGGAGCGTGGTCGCCGTCGCCTGCGGGGCGGCGGTGGTCACCGCCGGGGTGCTGGTGGCGGTGGCACGGCGACGGCCGGCCGCGCGCGTGGGCGCGGCGGTCGCGGTGGCGGCCGTGCTGCTGTGTGCCGCCGCCGGAGCCGCGGCGGCAGCCCTGCGGGCGGCCGATACGCACCGGGGCCCGCTTCCGGAGCTGGCGCGGCGGTACGGGGAGGCCACCGTCGAGCTGACGGTCGGTACGGACCCACGGCCCGTCCGCCCGCACGTGCGCGGAGCGGCCCGCACCATGCCCGCCGTCGTGTTCGAGGCCGAAGCGACCCGCGTCGTCACCCCGCACGGCACGGTTGCCACCCGCACGCCCGTCCTGCTGATCGCGCCGCGTTCCTGGCTCGGGCTGCTGCCGTCGACGCGGCTCCGCGTCGACGGCAGACTCGCCCCGCCCGCCCGGGAGGGCGACCGCGTCGGCGCCGTGCTCCGCGTCGGAGGCCACCGGCCCCCTCGGGTCGTCGCACCCCCCTCCACGCTCCAGGTCACCGCCGCCCGGCTGCGATCGGGCCTGCGCGAGGCCACGGACGGACTCGCCCCGGATGCCCGCGCGTTGCTCCCCGGACTGGTCGTCGGCGACACCTCCCGCGTTCCGCCCGATCTCGAGGACGCCTTCCGCGCCACCGACCTGACGCACCTTCTGGCGGTCTCCGGCAGCAACCTCACGATCCTGCTGGTCGTGCTGATCGGGCCGCCGCACCTGGCCACCCGTGCCGAGCGCCGTGGGGTCGCCGCCCGGCTCGGGGTGCCGCTGCGGCTCACGGCGGTGCTGGGCGGTGCGCTCGTGCTCGGCTTCGTCATCGTGTGCCGCCCCGAGCCGAGCGTGCTGCGGGCCGCCGCGTGCGGTCTGATCACACTGCTGGCGATCGGGACGGGCCGGCGCCGCAGCCTGCTGCCCGCGCTGGCGGCGGCCGTGCTGCTGCTCGTGCTCTACGACCCCTGGCTGGCCCGCAGCTACGGCTTCCTGCTCTCCGTCCTGGCCACCGGGGCCCTTCTGACGCTCGCTCCCCGCTGGGGCGACGCGCTGCGACGCCGGGGCGTCCCGGCCCGCATCGCAGAGGTCCTCGCGGCGGCGGCGGCCGCGCAGGCCGTGTGCGCGCCCGTGATCGCCGTGCTGGCGGCGCGCGTCAGCCTGGTGGCCGTCCCGTGCAATCTCCTGGCCGAGCCGGCTGTCGCGCCCGCCACCGTCCTCGGCTTCGCCGCACTCGCCGTGGCCCCGCTCGCGCCGCCCGTCGCCGAGGGGCTCGCGCAGGTCGCCGGCTGGCCCGCGTCCTGGATCGCCACGGTGGCCCGCACCGGCGCGGAACTGCCCGGCGCAGAGCTCGGCTGGCCGGGCGGGTGGCCGGGCGGACTGGCGCTGGCCGCGGCCACCGCCGTCGCCGCGCTCGCCGCCCGCCGGCTGATCCGCCGCCCCTGGGCGTGCGCGGGCTGCGCCCTGCTCCTGCTGGTCGCCATCGTCCGCCCGGCCCCGCTGACGCGGGTCGTCACGGGCTGGCCGCCGCCCGACTGGCGGCTGGTGGCCTGTGACGTGGGCCAAGGAGACGCGCTGGTCCTCGCCGCGGGCAGCGGCACCGCCCTCGTCGTGGACGCCGGGCCCGAGCCACGGGCCGTCGACCACTGCCTGCGCGCGTTGGGCGTCGAGAAGGTGCCGCTCCTGCTGCTGAGCCACTATCACGCCGACCACGTCGACGGGCTGCCCGGCGTGCTGCGCGGCCGCGCGGTCGGCGTGATCCAGGCGACGCCGCTGGCCGAGCCGCCGGGCCAGGCCGCGTTCGTACGCCGCGAGGCCGCGCGGGCGGGGGTCCCCGTCGTCGCCGCGGTGCCGGGGGAGCGGCGCCGGCTGGGAGACCTGTCGTGGGAAGTGCTGTGGCCACCGCCCCGGGGCACGTCCTTCGTGGCGGAGGAAGGGCCCAACGACGCCAGCGTCACCCTCCTCGTCCGTACCGCCGGGCTCACTGTCCTTCTGCTCGGCGACCTCGAACCACCCGCCCAGCAGGCCCTGGCGGAAACCCACCCGGAGCTGCCGCCGGTGGACGTCCTCAAGGTCGCGCACCACGGATCCGCCTACCAGGACCCGCGGTTGATACGCGGGCTCCGCCCACGGCTGGCACTGATCTCGGCGGGCGCCGGCAACCCGTACGGCCATCCGGCGCCCCGCACGGTCGCGGCCCTGCGCTCCCAGGGCGCGGTGGTCCTGCGGACCGATACCGACGGCCCGGTCGCGGTGACGGGAGCGGCCACCGCCGTCGCAGGGGGAAAGGCGAGGTCGGCGGCGCGGAGATGACCCGAGGGCGCCACGGGGGGCGACTTTCTCGGACGTAGGTCTGTGGGCTGATGCCCAATCAGCTCACGTGAGGCATAACTGATCCATGGATGCCATCAATACTGACGCCTACCTCCGCCGGATCGACGCGACCCGGCCCACCGCCCCCGACGCGGACGCCCTCCACGACCTGTGCCTGCGGCATCTGAGAGCGGTGCCCTTCGAGAACCTGTCCATTCACCTCGGCGAGGAGATCGTCCTCGACGGCAAAGCCCTCGTCGACAAGATCGTGCACGGCCGGCGGGGCGGCTTCTGTTACGAACTCAACGGTGCCTTCGCCGAGCTGCTGACCGCGCTCGGCTACCCGGTGACGCTGCTCGCCGGGCGGGTCATGGGGGAGGAGGGGCTCGGTGTGCCGTACGACCATCTGGTGCTGCGCGTCGAGACACCCGAGCCCTGGCTCGTCGACGTCGGCTTCGGCCGCAACAGCCACTACCCCTTGAGCCTCACCGAGCGGGGCGACCAGAGCGACCCGGCAGGGGTGTTCCGGATCGCCGAGACCGAGGAAGGAGACCTCGACGTCTTCCACGACGGCGCACTCCAGTACCGGATAGAGCAGCGCCCCCGGCAGCTGGCCGAGTTCGAGTGCGCCTGCTGGTGGCACCGCACCTCGCCGAAGTCCCACTTCACCCAGAACCTGGTCTGCTCCCGGCTCACCGAGAACGGGCGGGTCACGATCAGCGACCGTACGCTCGTGATCACCGGCGCCTCGGGCAAGCGGGACCGGACGCTGACCGAGGACGAGATCCTGCCCGCCTACCGGACGCACTTCGGCATCGACCTGGACGAGGTGCCCGAGCTCCGCGCCATCCGGTAGGCCCGTCGGGCCGGGGCTACTCCACTTCAGGCCGGGGCTACTCCGCTTCCAGCCAGCCCTCGTACTCCTCGGCGAGCGCGCGCAGCGCGGCGGGGTCCAGGGCGCCGCGCGGGTCGTCGACGACGACGATCCACTGGGCGTCCTCGGCGTCGTCCTCCCCGGCGAGGGCGTCACGCACGACCTGGGGCTCCTCCGTCAGACCGAACCGCTGCACGGTCTCGACGGCCACCTCCTCGGCGGCGTCGCGGTCGGGGAGCACCAGCAGGTGCCGGACGGGATCGGAGGCTTGGAAAGAGATGGGAGTGCTGCTCACCCGCCCATTGTGCGTCATATCCGGTCCGCCGCACGGGGAGCGTGTCAGTGGCGCGTGGGATGCTGGACGCGATGGCCAGGAAGACTGCAACCGACGACCCGCTCGCTCCCCTCACGATCGCCGTGGGCCAGGAGGATCTGCTCCTCGACCGCGCGGTGCGGGAGGTGGTGACGGCGGCCCGCGCCGCCGATGCGGACACCGATGTGCGCGACCTCATGCCCGAGGCGCTCCAGCCCGGCACGCTCGCCCAGCTGACCAGTCCGTCGCTGTTCGCCGAGCGCAAGGTCGTGATCGTGCGCAACGCCCACGACCTGTCGGCGGACACGATCAAGGACGTGAAGAATTACCTCGGCTCGCCCGCCGAGGAGATCACCCTGGTGCTCCTGCACGCCGGTGGCGCCAAGGGCAAGGGCCTGCTGGACGCGGCGCGCAAGGCGGGGGCCCGGGAGGTCGCCTGTCCGAAGATGACCAAGCCGGCGGACCGGCTGGCGTTCGTCCGGTCGGAGTTCCGGGCGACGGGCCGCTCCGCGACGCCCGAGGCCTGCCAGTCCCTGGTGGACGCGATCGGCAGCGATCTGCGTGAGCTGGCGAGCGCCTGCGCGCAGCTCGTCGCCGACATCGAGGGCACCATCGACGAGGCCGTCGTCGCCCGCTACTACACGGGCCGTGCCGAGGCCTCCAGCTTCACGGTCGCCGACCGTGCCGTGGAGGGCAGGGCGGCGGAGGCGCTGGAGGCGCTGCGCTGGGCGATGTCCACCGGCGTCGCCCCGGTGCTGATCACGAGCGCGCTCGCGCAGGGTGTGCGGTCGATCGGCAAGCTGGCCTCCGCCCCGCGCGGTGCCCGCCCCGCCGATCTGGCCCGTGAGCTGGGCATGCCGCCGTGGAAGATCGACCGGGTGCGCCAGCAGATGCGCGGCTGGTCGGCGGACGGCGTCGCGGCGGCCCTGACCGCCGTCGCCGAGGCCGACGCGGGTGTCAAGGGCGGCGGGGACGACCCGGAGTACGCGCTGGAGAAGGCCGTCGTGGCCGTCGCCAGGGCGGCCCGCAGCCGTTCGTAAGGGGAGACGCTCTACGGCTGGGCCGGCCGGCCGTCAGTCGGCAGTGATGGATCCGTCGTCACCCGGCCCCCCCGGCCGGCCCCTGGGCAGCCGCCCGTCGACGCCCGCCCCGGCCGAGGGCGGGCATTCCCCCGAACGGCGCCACACCGCCCCGAACGGCCGAAGGCCCCGTGCCGCCCTGGGGAAGGGCAGGCACGGGGCCTTCGATATCGAGCCGTCGAGCCGTGAGGCTCAGTGCGCCGCACCCGCGTGGCGAACGCAGGCCGCGTGCGGCGCGCATCGCAGCCTGGCTGCGATGGGGTGCCGGGACGGCGCGGTAGAGAGGGTCCGCGGAGTCCGTACCGACGGGGTGGGGCTCACGCCCCGGAATGACTTCAGGCCTTGAGCGCAGCAGCCTGCTTGGCCAGCGCCGACTTCTTGTTGGCGGCGGCGTTCTTGTGCAGGACACCCTTGCTGGCGGCCTTGTCGAGCTTCTTGCCGGCCGCGGCAACCGCGGCGGTGGCCTTCTCGACGTCACCGGCGAGCAGGGCCTCACGGGCCGCGCGGACAGCGGTCTTGACCGAGGACTTGACGGCCTTGTTACGCAGGCGCGCCTTCTCGTTGGTCTTGTTCCGCTTGATCTGGGACTTGATGTTCGCCACGAAAGAGCCTTTTCAGCTTCGTCGGATTTCGATGAGCACCCCGGCCCGAGAGGGCACGAGGCACAGTGGACCAGGTTACCAGCAGCCACGACGGGCTCCCAAACCGGACCGAGGTCGCCGGTCATGGGACGATGGGGGGACGTATAAACCGCGACTCCCGCCGAGACCGCGTTCAAACGCCGAAGTCACCGAATGGACCTTGCGTGCCCGCGACCCCTACCAACGTGCCGGAGCCGAGCCGTACCGACCCGGCTCTGATCCGTAACTTCTGCATCATCGCGCACATCGACCATGGCAAGTCGACGCTCGCCGACCGGATGCTCCAGCTGACCGGTGTGGTCGACTCGCGGCAGATGCGCGCACAGTATCTCGACCGGATGGACATCGAGCGCGAGCGCGGCATCACGATCAAGTCCCAGGCGGTCCGGCTGCCCTGGGCGCCCACCGAGGGTGAGGACACGGGGCAGACCCACATCCTCAACATGATCGACACGCCGGGCCACGTGGACTTCACCTATGAGGTCTCGCGTTCGCTCGCCGCCTGCGAGGGCTGCATCCTCCTCGTGGACGCGGCCCAGGGCATCGAGGCCCAGACCCTCGCCAACCTGTACCTGGCGATGGAGAACGACCTCACGATCATCCCGGTCCTCAACAAGATCGACCTGCCGGCCGCGCAGCCCGAGAAGTTCGCCGCCGAGCTGGCGCACCTGATCGGCTGCGACCCCTCCGACGTGCTGAAGGTCTCCGCGAAGACCGGTGTCGGCGTCGACGAGCTGCTCAACGAGGTCGTCAAGCAGGTCCCGCCCCCGGTCGGCGTCAAGGACGCCCCGGCCCGCGCGATGATCTTCGACTC
This sequence comes from Streptomyces syringium, assembly GCF_017876625.1. Taxonomy (NCBI): domain Bacteria; kingdom Bacillati; phylum Actinomycetota; class Actinomycetes; order Kitasatosporales; family Streptomycetaceae; genus Streptomyces; species Streptomyces syringium. The sequence goes on along the minus strand of NZ_JAGIOH010000001.1, from coordinate 2,569,729 downwards.
GGTCTATGACTCCTACCGCGGCGTGGTCACCTACGTCAGGGTCGTGGACGGCGAGCTGAAGAAGCGCGAGCGCATCAAGATGATGTCGACCGGCGCCACTCACGAGCTGCTGGAGATCGGTGTCTCCTCGCCCGAGATGACGGCCTCCGACGGCCTCGGTGTCGGTGAGGTGGGTTACATCATCACCGGCGTGAAGGACGTCCGGCAGTCCAAGGTCGGTGACACGATCACCTCCCTGCACAACGGCGCCACCGAGGCCCTGGGCGGCTACAAGGACCCCAAGCCCATGGTGTTCTCGGGCCTGTACCCGCTGGACGGCTCGGACTACCCCGAGCTGCGCGAGGCCCTCGACAAGCTCCAGCTCAACGACGCCGCGCTCGTCTACGAGCCGGAGACCTCGGCCGCCCTCGGCTTCGGCTTCCGCGTCGGCTTCCTCGGCCTGCTGCACCTGGACGTGATCCGCGAGCGGCTGGAGCGGGAGTTCGGCCTCGACCTCATCGCGACCGCGCCCAACGTGGTCTACCGGGTCAACATGGAGGACGGCACCGAGCACATCGTCACCAACCCGAGCGAGTTCCCTGAGGGGAAGATCGCCGAGGTGCACGAGCCGGTGGTGAAGTCCACGATCCTCGCGCCCAATGAGTTCGTCGGCGCGATCATGGAGCTCTGCCAGTCCCGCCGCGGCTCGCTGCTGGGCATGGACTACCTCTCCGAGGACCGTGTCGAGCTGCGCTACACCCTGCCGCTCGCCGAGATCGTCTTCGACTTCTTCGACCAGCTGAAGTCCAAGACCCGCGGTTACGCCTCCCTCGACTACGAGCCCACCGGCGAGCAGCAGGCCAGCCTGGTCAAGGTCGACATCCTGCTGCACGGCGACAAGGTGGACGCGTTCTCCGCGATCACGCACAAGGACAAGGCGTACGCGTACGGCGTGCGGCTCGTCGCCAAGCTGCGCGAGCTCATCCCGCGGCAGAACTTCGAGGTGCCGATCCAGGCCGCCATCGGCTCGCGGGTCATCGCCCGTGAGACGGTCCGCGCGATCCGCAAGGACGTCCTCGCCAAGTGCTACGGCGGCGACATCTCCCGTAAGCGCAAGCTGCTGGAGAAGCAGAAGGAAGGCAAGAAGCGGATGAAGATGGTCGGCAGCGTGGAGGTCCCGCAGGAGGCCTTCATCGCGGTGCTGTCCTCGGACTCCGACGGCGGAGAGAAGGGCAAGAAGTAGCCTCCGCGTGAACGGAAAGTAGCCGTGGCGGCTCCCGTCGCCCGGCCGGAAGGCGCCCGCCCCCTGGAGGGGACGGGCGCCTTTTCGTGCGCCCGCGCCCCGGTACGGACCGGATTCCGTGCCCGATTCGGACCGGAAAAGGGCTGCTCCGGAGTGGTGCATGCATATGACACTTACCACTGTGGTCACAGCTTGAACCCGTCGTCCACAGCCCCTTACGTGGTGGCGACGCGGGCTCTACTCTGATCACAGTTTGGAAGGTTACTCACGAGTCACCACAGCGAAGTGCGGGCCCCCGGAGGATGCCGTGACCGAGACACAGACCTTGATCGAGAGCCGGCCGCCCTCCGTGGCGACCCTTTTCCTCGACCGTGTCGGGGCGACCCCGGACGCGGAGGCGTACCGCTACCCGGTGCCCGCCGCCTCCGGCGACGGCCCCGACACCTGGGCCTCGCTCACCTGGGGCGGCGCGGCCGAGCGGGTCTTCGCCATCGCCGCCGGCCTCCTCGGCCTCGGGGTGCGCCCCGAGGAGCGGGTCGCGCTCGCCTGCTCCACCCGGGTCGAGTGGATCCTGGCGGACCTCGGCGTGCTCTGCGCCGGCACCGCGACCACCACGATCTACCCCAGCACCAACGCCGACGAGACGGCCTTCATCCTCTCCGACTCGGAGAGCCGGGTGCTCATCGCCGAGGACGCCGCACAGCTCGCCAAGGCCCGGCAGCGGCGGGCCGAACTGCCCGCCCTCGCCCATGTCGTCGTGATCAACGCCGAGGACGCCGTCCCCGCCGACGGCGACCCCGAGGGCTGGGTGCTCTCCCTGGCGGAGCTGGAGCGGCGTGGCGCCGAGCATCTGCACAAGCACCCCGACGCCGTGCGGGAGAGCATCGGCGCCCTCCGCGCCGACCAGCTCGCCACCCTCATCTACACCTCCGGCACCACCGGCCGCCCCAAGGGCGTACGGCTGCCGCACGACTGCTGGTCGTACATGGCCCGGGCCATCCAGGCCACGGACCTGGTGCTCCCCGATGACGTGCAGTACCTGTGGCTGCCGCTCGCGCACGTCTTCGGCAAGGTGCTGACCGCCGGGCAGATCAGCGTCGGACACGTCACCGCCGTGGACGGCCGGGTCGACAAGATCATCGAGAATCTGCCGATCGTCCGCCCCACCTACATGGCCGCCGTGCCGCGCGTCTTCGAGAAGGTCTACAACGGCGTCGCGGCCAAGGCCCGCGCGGGCGGCGGTGCCAAGTACAAGATCTTCCAGTGGGCCGCCGAGATCGCCCGCGAGTACGCCAAGGTCTCGCAGGACAATTTCCGCCGCACCGGGAGCAAGACCGCCCCCTTCGGGCTCACCGCCAAGCACAAGGTCGCGGACGCCCTCGTCTACTCCAAGATCCGTGAGGCGTTCGGCGGGCGGATGCGCGCATGCGTCTCCGGCGCGTCCGCCCTCGCCCCCGAGATCGGCTACTTCTTCTCCGGCGCCGGCATCCACATCCTGGAGGGCTACGGCCTCACCGAGACCAGCGCCGCCAGCTTCGTCAACCCCGGCGAGGCCTACCGCACCGGCACGGTCGGCAAGCCGCTGCCCGGCACGGAGGTCCGCATCGCCGACGACGGCGAGATCCTGCTGCGCGGCCCCGGCGTCATGGAGGGCTACCACGGCCAGCCCGAGAAGACGGCGGAGGTGCTGGAGTCCGACGGCTGGTTCCACACCGGCGACATCGGCGAGCTGTCCCCTGACGGCTTCCTGCGGATCACCGACCGGAAGAAGGACCTGATCAAGACCTCGGGCGGCAAGTACGTCGCGCCGGCCGAGGTGGAGGGCCAGTTCAAGGCCGTCTGCCCGTTCGTCTCCAACATCCTGGTGTACGGGGCGGACCGTAACTTCTGCACCGCCCTCATCGCGCTCGACGAGCCGACGCTGATGTCCTGGGCCGCCGAGCACGGCCTGGAGGGCAAGTCGTACGCCGAGGTGGTCGCCACCAAGGAGGCCGAGGAGCTGATCGACGGCTATGTGCGACGGCTGAACGAGGGCCTGCAGCGCTGGCAGACGATCAAGAAGTTCCGGCTGCTGCCGCGGGACCTGGACGTCGAGCACGGCGAGCTGACACCGAGCCTCAAGCTCAAGCGGCCGGTGGTGGAGCGGGAGTACAAGGCCCTGATCGAGGAGATGTACGAGGGGGCCAGGGAGGGCTGACGAAAAGGCCCGCCCTCGCCGCGGGCGGGCCTACCGGCGGCATGCCGGACAATGGACGCATGCCTTCCGTACTGCCTGATGGTGAGCCCATGCCCGAGGACGGGGCCCTGCCCCGGCACGCCCTGGAGGGCGCGGGAGCACGGCCGCTCGGGTTCTATCTGCACGTGCCGTACTGCGCGACACGCTGCGGGTACTGCGACTTCAACACCTACACCGCCAGTGAGCTGCGCGGCTCCGGCGGCGCGCTGGCCTCCCGGGACAATTACGCCGACACCGTCGCGGAGGAGATCCGGCTCGCACGGAAGGTACTGGGCGACGACCCCCGCCCCGTGGAGACCGTCTTCGTCGGCGGCGGCACCCCGACCCTGCTGCCCGCCGCCGACCTCGTACGGATGCTGGCCGCGATCCGTGACGAGTTCGGCTTCGCCGAGGGCGCGGAGATCACCACCGAGGCCAACCCGGACTCCGTCGACCCGCGCTATCTGGCGGAGCTGCGCGAGGGCGGCTTCAACCGCATCTCCTTCGGCATGCAGAGCGCCCGCCCGCACGTCCTGCAGATCCTGGACCGCACACACACCCCGGGCCGCCCGGAGGCCTGCGTCGCCGAGGCCCGGGCGGCCGGCTTCGAGCACGTCAACCTGGACCTGATCTACGGCACGCCGGGCGAGTCCGACGACGACTGGCGCGCCTCACTGTCCGCCGCGATCGGCGCGGGCCCGGACCACGTCTCGGCCTACGCCCTGATCGTCGAGGAGGGCACCCAGCTCGCCCGGCGCATCCGCCGCGGCGAGGTCCCGATGACCGACGACGACGTCCACGCCGACCGCTACCTCATCGCCGAGGAGATGCTCACCGCCGCCGGCTTCGACTGGTACGAGGTCTCGAACTGGGCCACCACCGAGGCCGGCCGCTGCCGCCACAACGAGCTGTACTGGCGCGGCGCCGACTGGTGGGGCGCGGGCCCCGGGGCGCACTCGCACGTGGGGGGCGTGCGGTGGTGGAACGTCAAGCACCCGGGCGCGTACGCGCAGGCGCTGTCCGAGGGACGCTCCCCCGGCGCGGGCCGCGAGGTCCTGCCGGAGGAGGACCAGCGGGTCGAGCGGATCCTGCTGGAGCTGCGCCTGCTGGACGGCTGCCCGCTGTCCTTGCTGAAGCCGGCGGGCGCGGCGGCGGCTGCGCGCGCTCTGGCGGACGGCCTGCTCCAGGCGGGCCCGTACGAGGAAGGGCGCGCGGTACTGACGCTGCGGGGTCGGCTGCTGGCCGACGCCGTGGTCCGGGACCTGGTGGACTGATGCGAGTACCGGGGCGCTGCCCCGGACCCCGGTCCTCAATCGCCGGACGGGGCGCTGTGCCGTGTCCACGATCACCGGACGGGCTGAGACATCAGGGCGCCGTCACGAAATCGATCAGTTCCTCCACCCGCCCCAGCAGCTGCGGCTCCAGGTCCTTGTACGAACGCACCGACCCCAGGATCCGCTGCCAAGCGGCCCCCGTGTTCTCCGGCCAGCCCAGTGCCCGGCACACGCCCGTCTTCCAGTCCTCGCCGCGCGGCACGCGCGGCCAGGCCGTGATGCCCACCGAGGACGGCTTCACCGCCTCCCACACGTCGATGTACGGGTGGCCGACGACCAGCACGTCCTCGCCCGTGACCTGCGCCGCGATCCGCGATTCCTTGGAGCCCGGCACGAGGTGGTCCACCAGGACCCCCAGGCGGGCGTCGGGGGCGGGGGCGAAGGAGCGGACGATGGCGGGGAGGTCGTCGATGCCCTCCAGGTACTCCACGACCACGCCCTCGATGCGCAGGTCGTTGCCCCACACCCGCTCCACGAGCTCCGCGTCGTGCCGCCCCTCCACGTAGATGCGCCCGGCCCGGGCCACCCGTGCCCGGGCCCCGGGCACGGCCACCGAGCCCGAGGCGGTCCGCTGGGGTGCGCGGGGGCTCAGGGGGCCCGGGCGTACGAGCGTGACGACCCGGCCCTCCAGGAGGAAGCCGCGCGGCTCCATCGGGAAGACCCGGTGTTTGCCGAAGCGGTCCTCCAGGGTGACCGTCGGGCCCTGCGCCGTCTTCTCGCAGCGGATCACCGCCCCGCAGAAGCCCGTGGTGACCTCCTCGACCACCAGATCGGGCTCGGCCGGGACCTCCGGAGCGGGGGTGGTCTTCTTCCACGGAGGGGTCAGGTCGGGGCCGTACTGTCTGCTGCGCATGGAGCCGTTCCGGTCAGGGGATCCGGGGCCGGGGGTGCCCGGCAGCGCACGACCTCTGCCGCGCACCAGCCCGACCATAGGAAAAACCGCGCTACCGGCGTTACGACACGCCGAAACGCACCGCGAGCGCGTCACGCTGCGCCCGGACAAACCCGGCATCCACCACCGCGCCGTGCCCCGGCACGTAGATCGCGTCCTCGCCGCCGAGCACCAGCAGCGCGTCCAGCGCCGCGGGCCACTGCTCGGGGAGGGCGTCCGAGCCCGCCTGCGGTTCACCGGACTCCTCGACCAGATCACCGCAGAAGACGACCTCGGGAGCGCCACCGGCGTCCGTGACCAGCACCGCCAGGTCGTGCGCCGTGTGCCCGGGCCCCACGTCGGCGAGCAGCACCCGACGGCCGCCGCCCAGGTCCAGGGTCAGCTCGCCGGAGACCAGATGGTGCGGGCGGACGAGCAGATCGGCCGCCTCCTCGGCGGCATCGGGGTCCACCCCCTCCCGCACCGCGCTCGTGCGCACCTCTTCCCCGTCGCGGAGCACCCTGTCGATGCCCATCGCCCCGTACACCTGCACACCCGCGAAGGCGGCGGTGCCCAGCACGTGATCGAAGTGCGCGTGGGTGAGAGCGATATGCGTCACGCGGCGGCCGAAGAGTTCCTCGACCTCCCGACGGATCTCCGCGCCCTCCCGCAGGGACGAGCCGGTGTCCACGAGCAGCACCCCGTCAGGCCCGGAGACGGCCCCGATCGTGCAGTCCCAGACCGGCATCCTGCGGCGCGCGATCCCCGGCGCGAGCGGCTCCCAGCGCTCCCGCGCGCCCCGTTGCCCATGATTTTCCATACCGAGACGCTAGCCGGAGCACGGTACGGTTTGCCCGCCAGGGAGGCGCGCGGCGGGACGGCCCTTGCCCTGGCCGTAGTACCCGGCCGTACACTGGCGGGAGGGATTTGGCACTCGTGACCTTCGAGTGCCAGGGACGACCCCGTGAGACGGCTGGACAGGGAGGTGCGCGCGGTGCTGAGCGAACGAAGGCTCGAGGTGTTGCGCGCCATCGTCCAGGACTACGTGGGCACCGAGGAGCCCGTCGGCTCCAAGGCCCTCACCGAGCGGCACCGGCTGGGCGTGTCCCCGGCCACCGTGCGCAACGACATGGCCGCGCTGGAGGACGAGGGCTTCATCGCCCAGCCCCACACGAGCGCGGGCCGCATCCCGACCGACAAGGGCTACCGCCTTTTCGTCGACAAGCTGGCCGGTGTCAAGCCGCTGTCCTCGCCCGAGCGTCGCGCGATCCAGAACTTCCTGGACGGCGCCGTCGACCTGGACGACGTCGTGGCGCGCACGGTCCGGCTGCTGGCGCAGCTGACCCGTCAGGTCGCCGTGGTGCAGTACCCGTCGCTGACCCGCTCGACGGTGCGGCATGTGGAATTGCTCTCACTCGCCCCGGCCCGTGTGATGCTCGTGCTGATCACGGACACCGGCCGCGTCGAGCAGCGCATGGTCGACTGCCCGGCGCCCTTCGGTGAGACCTCGCTCGCGGACCTGCGGGCACGGCTCAACAGCCGGGTCGTGGGGCGGCGGTTCGCGGATGTGCCGCAGCTGGTGCAGGACCTTCCCGAGTCCTTCGAGCAGGACGACCGAGGAACCGTTTCTACGGTGCTCGCGACCCTGCTGGAGACCCTGGTCGAGGAGACCGAGGAACGGCTGATGATCGGCGGCACCGCCAATCTCACCCGCTTCGGGCACGACTTCCCGCTGACGATCCGGCCCGTGCTGGAGGCGTTGGAGGAGCAGGTCGTGCTGCTCAAGCTCCTGGGTGAGGCCAAGGACTCGGGCATGACCGTCCGTATCGGTCATGAGAACGCTCACGAGGGACTGACCTCCACATCGGTCGTGGCCGTCGGCTACGGTTCGGGCGACGAGGCAGTCGCCAAACTCGGCGTGGTCGGACCGACCCGCATGGACTACCCCGGAACGATGGGAGCGGTACGCGCAGTGGCACGTTACGTCGGACAGATCCTGGCGGAGTCGTAAGTGGCCACGGACTACTACGCGGTCCTGGGCGTACGGCGTGATGCCTCGCAGGACGAGATCAAGAAGGCCTTCCGCCGACTCGCCCGCGAGTTGCACCCGGATGTGAACCCGGACCCGAAGACCCAGGAGCGGTTCAAGGAGATCAACGCCGCTTACGAGGTGCTCTCCGACCCGCAGAAGAAGCAGGTCTACGACCTCGGCGGCGACCCGCTGTCCTCCTCGGGCGGCGCCGGTGGCGCGGGTGGCTTCGGCGCGGGCTTCGGCAACTTCTCCGACATCATGGACGCCTTCTTCGGGCAGGCCTCACAGCGCGGCCCCCGGTCGCGCACGCGGCGCGGCCAGGACGCCATGATCCGGCTCGAAGTGACCCTCGACGAGGCGGCCTTCGGGACGACCAAGGAGATCCAGGTCGACACGGCCGTCGTCTGCACCACGTGCAGCGGCGAGGGCGCGGCCCCCGGCACGTCCGCCCAGACCTGTGACATGTGCCGCGGTCGCGGTGAGGTCTCGCAGGTCACCCGGTCCTTCCTCGGCCAGGTCATGACCTCCCGGCCGTGCCCGCAGTGCCAGGGCTTCGGCACCGTGGTGCCGACCCCGTGCCCGGAGTGCGCCGGCGACGGCCGCGTCCGGTCGCGGCGGACCCTGACCGTGAAGATCCCGGCCGGTGTCGACAACGGCACCCGCATCCAGCTCGCGGGCGAGGGCGAGGTCGGCCCCGGCGGCGGCCCGGCCGGTGATCTGTACGTGGAGATCCACGAGATCCCGCACACCACCTTCCAGCGGCGCGGCGACGATCTGCACTGCACGGTCACCATCCCGATGACGGCCGCGGCCCTCGGCACGAAGGTGCCGCTGGAGACGCTGGACGGCATCGAGGAGATCGACATCCGGCCCGGTACCCAGTCCGGCCAGTCGATCCCGCTGCACCAGCGCGGTGTCACGCACCTGCGAGGCGGCGGCCGCGGTGACCTCGTTGTGCACGTCGAGGTGACCACCCCCGCCAAGCTCGACCCGCAGCAGGAGGACCTCCTGCGACAGCTCGCGAAGCTGCGCGGCGAGGAGCGGCCCATGGGCGAGTTCAAGCCGGGGCAGCAGGGGCTGTTCTCGCGGTTGAAGGATGCGTTCAACGGTCGGTAGGCGTCCGGCTGGGGGTTCCGGGGGTCGTCCCCCGGGCCTGCACAGTAAGCCGGGGCAGCAGGGGCTGTTCTCGCGGTTGAAGGATGCGTTCAACGGGCGGTAGGCGTCTGTCGCCAAGCTTGATCGACGCGTTCAACGGGCGCTGACAAACGCCGCTCAGTCGTCCGAACGTCGGGCCGGGGCCTTCGCCCCGGCCCGACGCGCGTTTCCGGGGCCCGCGTCAACGCCCCTTCCCCGCAAGCCGGTACGCGGTGTGGCCGGCGGCAGCCGACAGGCCTCCACCCGTACGGGTGGAGTCGAGGGGGCGCCCTCGGCGCGGACTCCACGACCGGGTTCGATTCGGCGCCGTGCGCGGGGCGTGACACGATGTGGTCATGGCTTTTGAATCCAGGGGGGCCTCGGCGCTGACGGGCCTGTTCCGGTATCCGGTCGTGCAGGCCCCCATGGCGGGCGGCACCTCGTGTCCGTCGCTCGCCGCGGCCGTGTCCGAGGCCGGTGGCCTCGGATTCCTCGCCGCCGGGTACAAGACGCCGGCGGCGATGCGCGAGGAGATCACGCGCACGCGCGCCCTGACCGACCGCCCCTTCGGTGTGAACCTCTTCATGCCGCAGCCGCCCGTGACCGACCCGGCCGCCGTGGACGCGTACGGGCAGCGCCTTGCGGGCGAGGCCGCCCGGTACGGGGCGCCGCTCGGTGATCCGGACCGGAGCCGCGACGACGCGTACGAGGCCAAGCTCGCGATCCTCCTGGAAGATCCCGTTCCGGTCGTCTCCTTCCACTTCGGCTGCCCGGCCCCCGAGGTCCTCGCGGCACTGGCCCGGGCCGGCACGCTGACGGTGGTGACGGCCACCTCCGCCGCCGAGGCGCTGGCCGCGCAGACGGCGGGCGCGGACGCGGTCTGCGTCCAGGGCGTCGAGGCCGGTGGCCACCAGGGCACCCACCACGACGACGCGGGCGCGGACGGGACGGGCGTCGGACTGCTCACCCTCCTCGCGGAGGTCCGCGACGCGGTGACCGTCCCGCTGATCGCGGCGGGCGGCCTGATGCGCGGCGACCAGATCGCGGCCGTCCTCGCGGCGGGCGCCTCGGCGGCGCAGCTCGGCACGGCGTTCCTGGTCTGCCCCGAGTCGGGCGCCCATGACCTGCACAAACGGGCCATGACCGATCCGCTGTTCCTCCGCACCGAACTGACCCGGGCCTTCTCCGGCCGCCCCGCGCGCGGTCTGGTGAACCGTTTCATCCGCGAGCACGGCCCGTACGCCCCGGCCGCGTACCCGCAGGTGCACCATCTGACGTCCGGCCTGCGCAAGGCCGCCGCGCAGGCGGGAGACCCGCAGGCCATGGCCCTGTGGGCGGGCCAGGGCCACCGTCTGGCGCGGGAGCTTCCGGCGGGGCGGCTGGTGGAGGTCCTGGCCGCCGAACTGGACGCGGCACGGGTGTCGTTGACGCGAGGCAGTGAACTGCGAGGGAGCGAGACATGACAGCACCGGTCTTCCTGGTCGAGGAGGACTCCCTGACGGGCGTCTTCCCCGGTACGGTCTTCCCCCTCGACGGCCCGGAGGGGCGGCACGCGGTCTCGGTCCGCCGGCTGCGGGTGGGCGAGGAGATCGTCCTGACGGACGGTGCGGGCACGGGCGCGTTCGGCACCGTCGCCGCCGTCGAGGGCAAGGACCGCCTCGACGTGGCGGTCACCTCGGTGCGCGCCGAACCCCTGCCGCAGCCGCACATCACGGTCGTCCAGGCGCTGCCCAAGGGCGACCGGGGCGAGTTGGCTGTCGAGACCATGACCGAGACGGGCGTCGACGGGATCGCGCCGTGGTCGGCGTCCCGGTGCGTCACGCAGTGGAAGGGCGAGCGCGGGCTGAAGGCGCTGGGCAAGTGGCGCGCGACGGCCCGCGAGGCCGGGAAGCAGTCGCGCCGCCTCCGATTCCCGCCGGTGTCCGACCTCCTGACGACGAAGCAGGTCTCGACCCTGCTCGCGGACGCCGCGTTCGCGGCGGTCCTCCACGAGGAGGGCAGCAGCGCCCCGCTGGCCACGGCCTCGCTCCCGCAGACGGGCAATATCGTCCTGGTCGTCGGCCCGGAGGGCGGCGTCTCCCCCGAGGAACTGGCCGCCTTCGCCGAGGCGGGCGCCAAGCCGTACCGGCTGGGCCCGAGCGTGCTGCGCACGTCGACGGCGGGCACGGCGGCGACGGCACTGCTGCTGGGCCGCACGGGCCGCTGGTCCTGAAGGTCCTTCCCCCGCGCCGCACATCCGCGTGACCGGCTGTGCGGCGCTCAGCGTACCCCCCGACGCACCCCGGCGCCCGGCCCCGCCGGGCGGCCCGATGTGACCGAAAGTCGATCACCGTCGTGCCCCGGTCTCGCCCGGAATCCGTCCGGCCGGGATGCTTGCAGCCATGGCACAGCTCAGCTCCCGGGATTACGAGCGCATGCTCGACCTTGTCGTCGCGGTCCTCGAGAACGACGACCCGGACGCGTTATGGCATCTGGTCGCCGGCCACCTCCACGAGACCCTCGGCTGCGACACGGTGCTGTTCGCGGGGGTCGACCTGGCGGAGCGGGCCGGACAGGCCGAGGGGTGGGCGCCCGAGCGGATCGGTCCTGCGGTGGAGGACCTCATCGCGCGGCGCATTCGCCAGCAGCACCCGCTGATCCCCTATCTCAGGGCGGGGGAAAGGCAGCCGGTGACCATGAGCCAGCTCTGCGAGCGGTGGCGCCACTCCCGGTGGCGCAGCGAGGCGCTGCGCGACTTCGGCACGACGCATCAACTGGGGCTGCCGATGCCCGGCCGGGCGAACGTGCTGCGCACCGTCTCCCTCGGGCGCAAGGGGGAGTTCACCGAGGAGGAACTCGCCTTCGCCGCTCGGATCCAGCCACTGCTCGGCAGCGTCGACAGCCATGTGCGGGAGCTGCGCCGACTGCGTGAGGCCGCCGGCCGGGGGCCCGGGGGCGCTGACGCGGGCGGGCACGGCCTGACTCCTCGTGAGTTCACCGTCCTCGGCCTCCTCGCGGAAGGACACACGGCCGATGTGATCGGCCGTCGGCTGACCATCTCCCGGCACACGGTCAACCGGCACCTGGAGAAGATCTACCGCAAGCTCGGCACCAACAACCGCGTCTCCACGGTATCGCTGGCGAGGCGGACCGGCCTCGTGGTGTGAGTAGGAAGTTCTTCCTATGGCGGCGCCTCGGGGGCGTGGTCATGCTCGGAAGCAGAGGGAGCCGACGTCGGCCGCGGGGGAATCGGCGTCGGCCGGGGCCCGGCTGCCGGGCCCCGGGGCGGGTCGGCCGTCGGCCACTGGAAGGCCTGACGCGTTCTTCCGCGCCGCCCGCCCGAGTGGGAACCTCCCTCTATGAGGGCATTGAGGCGACTGCGGGGTCGGCGGGTGCTGTCCGCGGCGGGTGCCGCGGCGTTGACGGGTACGGCGGTTGTGGCGCTCGCCGCCTGCCAGCCCTCCGACGCGCTCGACACGGCGACCGTCTCCGTCGCCACCGATCAGCTGGCCACCCGGCAGCTGGAGCGGGAGCACATCCCCGTGCGCTGGCTGACCTGCACCGGGAAGGCGGAGTACGACGGCAGCACGGACAAGGACGGCAAGCGCAAGGTCACGGCCGTCGGCGTCGACTGCCAGGGCAGGACCGACAAGGACAAGAAGATCATCGCCTTCGGCAGGGTCACCGGCATCAACGGCCACGCGTGCGTCACGGGCTCGCTGACCGTGAAGGTCGACGGGCGGACCGTCTTCTCGGGCGGCGTCCTCGGCGACTGCGGGCAGGCCGGCGGCGGCCAGGGCAAGCCCCCGCCGCACCCGTCCCCGACGTGCACCGACAAGAAGGGTGACGGCGGGCACGGCGATCACCACGGCGGCGGCCAGGGTGGCAAGCACGGTGGGAACGAGGTCTCCCCGCAGGGGAAGTAAGGCCCGGCAGGCCGGGCGGCGGTATCGGCTCCGCCGACGTCGGCACGTCCGCGCCCGGCCCGGGGCCGTCGTCGTCCGAGGGCGGCCCGGTAGCATCCGGACCGTACGAGCCGACGACCCGGGAGGAGCCCACCGGTGGCGGGAGAACCGCAGGCCGATTGCCTGTTCTGCAAGATCGTGGCGGGGGAGGTGCCGGCGACCGTCGTACGGGAGTCCGAAACCGCCGTCGCGTTCCGTGACATCAACCCCCAGGCGCCCACCCACGTCCTGGTGATCCCCAAGGTGCACTACCCGGACGCCGCTTCCCTGGCGGCGGCCGAGCCGCAGATCGCCGCGGACATACTGCGTGAGGCCGGTGAGGTCGCGGCGCAGGAGGGCGTGGACCAGAAGGGCTTCCGCATCGTCTTCAACACCGGTGCCGGTGCCGGGCAGACCGTCTTCCACGCGCACGCCCACGTGCTGGGCGGCCGGGGCCTCAACTGGCCCCCCGGCTGACCGAAGCACCCCGCACCACACCGCACACACGAAAGCAGCCCCTTGTCCGTACGTGAACTCGTCGTCCTCGGCACCGCCAGCCAGGTGCCCACCCGGCACCGCAACCACAACGGCTACGTTCTGCTCTGGGACGGCGAGGGGCTGCTCTTCGACCCCGGTGAGGGCACCCAGCGGCAGATGCTGCGCGCCGGAGTGGCCGCACACGACCTGAACCGGCTGTGCGTCACCCACTTCCACGGCGACCACTCCCTCGGCCTCGCCGGGGTGATCCAGCGGATCAACCTCGACCGGGTGCCGCACCCGGTCACCGCGCACTACCCCGCGAGCGGTCAGCGGTTCTTCGACCGGCTGCGGTACGCCACCGCCTACCGCGAGACGGTGAAGCTGAGCCAGGAGCCGGTGTCCGGGCCCGGCGGGGTGCTGGCCGCGGCCCCCTCGTACACGCTGGACGCGCGCAGGCTCTCGCACCCCGTCGAGTCCTACGGCTACCGTCTGGTCGAGCCCGACGGCCGGCGGATGCTGCCCGCGCTGCTCGCGGAGCGCGGCATCGGCGGGCCGGACGTCGGCCGGCTCCAGCGCGAGGGCGCGGTCGGCGGTGTGACGCTGGACGAGGTGAGCGAGGTACGGCCCGGTCAGCGGTTCGCGTTCGTCATGGACACCCGGCTGTGCGACGGCGTGTACGAGCTGGCCGAGGGCTGTGACCTGCTGGTCATCGAGTCCACGTTCCTCGACGAGGACGAGGGGCTCGCCGTCGAGCACGGCCACCTGACGGCCGGCCAGGCGGCCCGGGTCGCGGCGGAGTCGGGCGTCCGGCATCTGGTGCTGACGCACTTCTCGCAGCGGTACAGCGACCCCGCGGTCTTCGAGCAGCAGGCCCGGGCAGCGGGCTTCGAGGGCGAGCTGACGGTCGCCCGGGACCTGATGCGCGTGCCCGTGCCGAAGAGGCGGTGACCACCGCCCCCTCGGCCGCGGGGACCTACGGGAGGTAGTACATCGGGTTGGGGAGCTTGAAGGTGCGGTCGGCGTAGCCGCCCTTCAGGTCGCTGTACTGGTCGCCGAAGTTGGCGACGATGTCGTACCCCTGCGACTCGATGTGCTTCCGCGTGCCCGCCTTGTACTCGACCGTGGTGCAGGTGGCACCGCAGGGCAGATAGGCCGGCGGGTTCTTCTTGTTCTTCAGGAAGAAGTGCGCGGGGTCGGCGACGGGCTTGTAGCCGACGTTCTTGAGGTTCCGCGCGCTCCACTCGCGCTGGTGCTCTGCGCGCCCGGTGACGTAGAAGACCTCGATCCCCTTGGCCTTGGCCCAGTTGACGAGCTTCGGCATGCCGAAGACCGGGGACATGTCGGTGGACTTCAGATAGGCGTCCTGGGACTCGGGCGTGAAGTGGAAGCCGACCTGGAGCTCGTAGTTGTACGACAGCAGGGTGGTGTCGTCCAGGTCCAGGACGATGGCGGGCTTGGCCTTCTTCCCCTGGGTCACCGGGCCGTTCTTCGCGTTCTTCTTCACGACGCCCTCGAGGTGGGCCTTGGCCTTCTTCTCGATGTCCGCGACCTGCTTGGCGTAGTTGCTGTCGGGCGAGGCGTAGTGCTGGCCCGCCGCGTCGACCGTGTCGCCGTAGTAGGCCTTGATCTTGTCGGTGACCTTGGTGAGGTTCGGGATCTCCTTGTCCGTGCGCGGCGCGGCGTGGTCGGCGGAGGCAGCACCGGCCGCGAACAGACCGGCACCGACGGCCACGGCCGCGGTGGCGGCCGCTATGCGGACGCGCTTCGAGGAGCGCTCGGGGGAGGAGGAGAGGGTCACGTGCGGGCTCCTGGGGAACAGGGAGGAGAGGCGGTCGGAACAGTTGTCTACGCGCGCAGACCGGCGCCGTCAATCTACGCGCGGAGACCGGGCCCGACAGGCGGTGATGACGGCACGTCAGGCCTCGTCCGGCGGACCGCGTCCGCTGCGCGTACGGTGTGGACTGACCAGCGATGAGAAGGGGACCCGCCATGGCGCAGGAAGTACGTGGAGTGATCGCACCCGGCAAGAACCAGCCGGTGCGGGTGGAGACGATCGTCGTGCCGGACCCGGGGCCCGGCGAGGCCGTGGTGAAGGTGCAGGCGTGCGGCGTCTGCCACACCGATCTGCACTACAAGCAGGGCGGCATCAACGACGACTTCCCCTTCCTCCTCGGCCATGAGGCGGCGGGTGTCGTGGAGGCCGTCGGCGAGGGCGTGAGCGAGGTGGCCCCCGGCGACTTCGTCATCCTCAACTGGCGGGCCGTCTGCGGCCAGTGCCGGGCGTGTCTGCGCGGGCGCCCGCAGTACTGCTTCGCCACGCACAACGCGAAGCAGAAGATGACCCTGACCGACGGCACCGAGCTGTCCCCGGCGCTCGGCATCGGTGC
The DNA here is from genome assembly GCF_017876625.1 of Streptomyces syringium. Classification (NCBI taxonomy): domain Bacteria; kingdom Bacillati; phylum Actinomycetota; class Actinomycetes; order Kitasatosporales; family Streptomycetaceae; genus Streptomyces; species Streptomyces syringium. The sequence goes on along the minus strand of NZ_JAGIOH010000001.1, from coordinate 2,554,131 downwards.
GTTCGCCGAGAAGACGCTGGTCGCCGCCGGGCAGTGCACGAAGGTCGACCCCGCCGTCTCCCCGGCGGTCGCCGGGCTGCTCGGCTGCGGCGTCATGGCGGGCATCGGCGCGGCGATCAACACCGGCCAGGTGGGCCGTGGCGACTCCGTCGCCGTCATCGGCTGCGGTGGCGTGGGCGACGCGGCCATCGCGGGCTCCCGGCTGGCGGGGGCGGCCCGGATCATCGCCGTCGACATCGACGACCGCAAGCTGCAGACGGCCCTGACCATGGGCGCCACCCACACGGTCAACTCGCGCACCACGGATCCCGTCGAGGCGATCCGCGAGCTGACCGGCGGTTTCGGCGCCGATGTCGTCATCGAGGCCGTCGGCCGCCCCGAGACGTACGAGCAGGCCTTCTACGCCCGCGACCTGGCCGGCACCGTCGTCCTGGTCGGTGTGCCCACCCCCGAGATGAAGCTGGAGCTGCCGCTGCTCGACGTCTTCGGCCGCGGTGGCGCGCTGAAGTCCTCCTGGTACGGCGACTGCCTGCCCTCGCGCGACTTCCCGATGCTCATCGACCTGCATCTGCAGGGCCGGCTCGACCTCGGCGCGTTCGTGACCGAGACGATCGGGCTGGGCGACGTGGAGAAGGCGTTCGAGCGGATGCACGAAGGGGATGTGCTGCGCTCGGTCGTGGTGTTCTGACCGTCGTCGCGCTGACGCCGGACGGGCTGCTGTGCTTGTGTCCTCAAACGCCGGACAGGCTGCTGTGCTTGTGTCCTCAAACGCCGGACAGGCTGAATGGGCCCAGCCCAGTCAAGCCCGTCCGGCGATTGAGGACGCGCCCGCAGGGCGCCCGCCGCCGCAGGCGGCAAGACGGCCCGTAGTCGAAGATCCGCCGGACAGGCCTACGCCGGGCAGGCCCGGTCCAGGATGCGCGCCGCGACGGCCGGCGAGTCGACCAGGGGATGCAGGGCCATGGCGCGCAGCGCCGCACCGTGGTTCTCACCCACGGCCGCATCGATCGCGGCCCGTTCGACGGCCTTGAGCTGGAGCATCAGCCCCAGCTGGTCCTCACGCAAAGGGGCGCACGGCAGCGGCCGTGCGCCCCTCGCGCTCACCTCGCAGACCGTCTCGATGATCGCCCCGGGGTCCAGCGCCGGCACCGTCGTGCCGTTGCGGACGTTGAGGATCAGCCGGGTGCGTTCGTCCCGGGCGACCGCCCGCATCAGGGCCAGGGCCACCTGGTCGTAGCCGCCGCCGTCCAGGTCGCAGGAGTCGCGCTGCCAGCCGCCGCTGGCCGCCCGGCTCTCGGCCATGTAGGTCTCCTCGCGGTGCAGCCGCGTCCGCTCCCACAGCGCGTACGCCCGCTCGGGCTCGGCGGCGGCCGCCGCGAAGAAGCCGCCCTGCTGCTGGTCGAGGAACTCGCCCCGGGTCTCCGGCGACTCCAGCACCGCGTGCAGGGTCTCGCGGCGGAAGTAGTAATAGTGCAGATACTCGTTCGGCAGCGAGCCGAGCGCCTGGAGCCACTGGGCGCCGAAGAGCTTGCCCTCCTCGAAGGAGGACAGGGCCGCCTCGTCCGCCAGCAGCCCCGGCAGCAGGTCCCGGCCGTCCTGCGTCAATGACCTCAGCCAGCCGAGGTGGTTGAGGCCCACGTAGTCGAACCCGACCCGGTTCGGGTCGGCGCCCGCCGCCCGCGCGGCGCGCCGCACCAGCCCCACGGGTGAGTCGCAGATGCCGATGACCCGTTCACCCAGAACGGCCGACATCGCCTCGGTCACCATGCCCGCCGGATTGGTGAAGTTGATGACCCAGGCGTCCGGGGCGACCGCCGCGACGCGCTCGGCGATGTGCAGCGCCACCGGGATCGTCCGCAGCCCGTAGAGCACGCCGCCCGCGCCGACGGTCTCCTGCCCCAACACGAGCTCGCCGAGCGGAATCCTTTCATCACGCACCCGTCCGGCGGTGCCGCCCACCCGGATCGCGGAGAAGACGAAGTCCGCCCCGCACAGGGCGTCGTCCAGGTCCTCGACGGCCGTCACGACGGGGGCGCCCGGGATGCCCTCCGCCTGCTCGGCCAGCACGTTCGCGATGACCTTCAGTCTCGCGGAGTCGGTGTCGTACAGCGTGAGTTCGGTGCAGCGTCCGGGTGCCTCGCGTCGCGCGTCGTCCAACAGGGCCCGGTGCACCAGAGGCACCCGGAAACCGCCACCGCCGAGAATCGTCAGCTTCATGGCCCGGAACGTATCGCAGCATCGGGCACACTGTCGGGACCCGCACCCCGTGTAGAGGAGCAGCGAGCGAGCATGACGATTTTCTCGCCTCATGCGGCACCGCAGACGGCACTGTCCGGCGAGCGTTCCGAGGTGTTCGAGGGCGCCGCGCCGGTCCTCGACCCGCTGGCCGAGGTCCGGGCGGAGGGCGACCCGGAGACGGACGTCTATCTGACCGGGACCGTCTTCCTCGACATCATCTTCACCGGCCTGGACTCGGCCCCCGTGCGCGGCACCGAGTCCTGGGCGCGCGGCATGGGCTCCAGCCCCGGCGGCATCGCCAATATGGCCACCGCCCTCGCCCGGCTGGGCCTGCGGACCTCCCTCGCCGCCGCCTTCGGCGACGACATGTACGGGGAGTACTGCTGGGAGGCGCTCTCCCGCGGCGAGGGCATCGACCTGGGGCTCTCCCGCACGGTTCCCGGCTGGCACTCCCCGGTGACGGTCTCGATGGCCTACGAGGGCGAGCGCACGATGGTCTCGCACGGTCACGAGGCCCCGCCGCCCGGTGAGGGCGGCGCCCCCGCCCCCGAGTGCCCGCCGCCCGCCCGTGCCTGCGTGGCGCTGCTGGTGCCCGGCCGGCAGGAGGAGTGGATCGGCACCGCGGCCCGGCGCGGCAGCCGGGTCTTCGCCGACGTCGGCTGGGACGAGACCGGCCGCTGGGACCCCTCGGACCTGGCCGATCTGGAGCACTGCGAGGCGTTCCTGCCCAACGCCGAGGAGGCCATGCGCTACACCCGGACCGACTGCCCGCGCGCCGCCGCCCGGGCCCTGGCCGAGAAGGTGCCGCTCGCCGTCGTCACGATGGGCGAGCGGGGCGCCTTCGCGGTGGACAGCCGCACCGGGGAGAGCGCCGAGGTGCCGGCCATCGCCGTCGAGGCCCTCGATCCCACCGGCGCCGGGGACGTCTTCGTCGCGGGCTTCGTGACCGGCACCCTGGCCGGCTGGCCGCTCGCCGACCGGCTGGCCTTCGCGGGCCTGACCGCCGCCCTGTCCGTACAGGAATTCGGAGGATCACTCTCCGCACCCGGCTGGGTGGAGATCGCCGCCTGGTGGCAGCACGTGCGGTCCTACGACGACTCCCCGTCCGCCCCGCGCCGCTACGCCTTCCTCGACGGCATCCTCCCCGCCGCCGCCCGCCCCTGGCCGCTGCGCCGGGCCGTGCCGACGCTCGGATTCCGCCAGCCGTGACCGGCCGCCACCGGGCCCGGCCCCACAGGCCTGTCCCCGCGGGCCTGCCGGGTCTGCCGGGCCTGCCGTAAAACCCCTCGGGCCGACCGGCGCCCCGTCGTACCCTTGATATCCCAAGGATGTCCGGAGACATCGGGCGGATTCCGCTCCCTCCGGGCACGTCGGAACGCAGGAAAAGAGGGGATGAGCAGGCCCGAGTGGCCGGCCCATGACTCAGACACCCACACGACCGCAGGCGACAGCCCGGTTCACGGTCCCGGCCAAGCACCCCATGGTGACGGTCCTGGGCTCCGGGGACGCGCTCCTGCGCGTGATCGAGAAGGCCTTCCCCCACGTGGACATCCACGTCCGGGGCAATGAAGTCAGCGCCGCCGGGGAGCCGCGGGAACTCGCCCTCGTGCAGCGCCTGTTCGACGAGATGATGCTGGTGCTCCGCACCGGACAGCCGATGACGGAGGACGCGGTGGAACGCTCGATCGCGATGCTGCGGGGCGAGGGCGACGGGGACGAGACCCCGGCCGAGGTCCTCACACAGAACATTCTCTCCAGCCGCGGTCGCACGATCCGGCCCAAGACGCTCAACCAGAAGCGCTACGTCGACGCCATCGACAAGCACACGGTCGTCTTCGGCATCGGCCCCGCCGGCACCGGCAAGACGTATCTGGCCATGGCCAAGGCGGTCCAGGCCCTGCAGTCCAAGCAGGTCAACCGGATCATCCTGACCCGGCCTGCCGTCGAGGCGGGCGAGCGGCTCGGCTTCCTGCCCGGCACGCTCTACGAGAAGATCGACCCGTATCTGCGGCCGCTCTACGACGCCCTGCACGACATGCTCGACCCCGACTCCATCCCCCGGCTGATGGCCGCCGGGACGATCGAGGTCGCGCCGCTGGCCTATATGCGCGGCCGGACGCTCAACGACGCCTTCATCATCCTCGACGAGGCGCAGAACACCAGCGCCGAGCAGATGAAGATGTTCCTCACCCGCCTCGGATTCGACTCCAAGATCGTCATCACCGGTGACGTCACCCAGATCGATCTCCCCGGCGGCACCAAGAGCGGTCTGCGGCAGGTCGTGGACATCCTGGAGGGCGTCGAGGACGTCCACTTCTCGCGGCTCACCAGCACGGACGTCGTCCGGCACAAGCTGGTCGGCCGTATTGTCGACGCGTACGAGCAGTTCGACGAGCGCAACGGAAAGTAAGTAATCGAAGCGATGGCAATCGACGTCAACAACGAATCCGGCACCGACATCGACGAGCAGGCGATCCTCGATGTCGCCCGCTACGCCCTGGCCCGGATGCGTATCCACCCGCTCTCCGAACTCTCGGTCATCGTCGTGGACGCCGACGCCATGGAGCAGCTCCACATCCAGTGGATGGACCTGCCCGGGCCCACCGATGTGATGTCCTTCCCGATGGACGAGCTCCGCCCGCCGGCCAAGGACGACGACGAGCCGCCGCAGGGCCTGCTCGGCGACATCGTGCTCTGCCCGGAGGTCGCGAAGAAGCAGGGCGAGGAGGCGCCGACCGGGCACTCCATGGACGAGGAGCTCCAGCTCCTGACCGTCCACGGCGTCCTCCACCTCCTGGGCTACGACCACGAGGAGCCGGACGAGAAGGCCGAGATGTTCGGCCTCCAGGCGGCGATCATCGACGGCTGGCGTACCGAGCGCGGGATCGAAGGAGCCTCCCCGGCTCCCACGATCACGTGACCGGGCAGCTGATCGCCGCGGCGGTCCTGCTCCTCGTCGTCGCCTGGCTCGCCGCCTGCGCGGAGGCGGGCCTGGCGCGCACCACCCGGTTCCGTGCCGAGGAGGCCGTGCGGGCGGGCCGTCGCGGCAGCGCCAAGCTGATGGCCGTCGCAGCCGACCCGACCCGCTACCTCAATGTGGCGCTGCTGGTGCGCGTCGCCTGCGAGATGGCGGCCGGCGTCCTGGTGACGTACGTGAGCCTGCGCGAATTCGACAAGACCTGGCAGGCGCTGACGGTCGCCATCGCGGTGATGGTCCTCGTCTCCTACGTGGCCGTCGGCGTCTCCCCGCGCACCATCGGCCGCCAGCACCCGCTCAACACCGCGACCGCGGCCGCGTACGTGCTGCTGCCGCTCGCCCGGATCATGGGCCCGGTGCCGCGGCTGCTGATCCTCATCGGCAACGCTCTTACCCCCGGCAAGGGCTTCCGCATGGGCCCGTTCGCCTCCGAGGCGGAACTGCGGGCCATGGTCGACCTGGCGGAGAAGGAGTCGCTGATCGAGGACGACGAGCGCCGGATGGTGCACTCCGTCTTCGAGCTCGGCGACACGCTCGTCCGCGAGGTCATGGTGCCCCGCACGGATCTCGTCGTCATCGAGCGCGGCAAGACCATCCGCCAGGCGCTGACCCTGGCGCTGCGCTCGGGCTTCTCCCGGATACCCGTCACCGGCGAGAGCGAGGACGACATCGTCGGCATCGTCTACCTCAAGGACCTCGTCCGGAAGACGCACATCAGCCGCGACGCCGAGTCCGAGCTGGTCTCGACGGCGATGCGCCCCGCGGTCTTCGTGCCCGACACCAAGAACGCGGGCGACCTGCTGCGGGAGATGCAGCAGCAGCGCACCCACTGCGCGGTCGTCATCGACGAGTACGGCGGCACCGCCGGCATCGTCACCATCGAGGACATCCTCGAGGAGATCGTCGGTGAGATCACCGACGAGTACGACCGCGAGCTGCCGCCCGTGGAGGAACTCGACGACGACCGCTACCGCGTCACGGCCCGCCTCGACATCGGCGACCTCGGCGAGCTGTACGGCCTGGAGCTGGACGACGAGGACGTGGAGACGGTCGGCGGCCTGCTCGCCAAGTCCCTCGGCCGCGTCCCCATCGCGGGCGCCACGGCCGAGGTCGACCTCACCGCCGACACCACCGACCCCACGCTGCGGGCCCTGCGCCTGACCGCCGAATCCGCGGCGGGCCGCCGCAACCGCATCGTGACGGTCCTGGTCGAACCGGTACGCGTGCCGGAGCCGGCCGAGGACTGAGCCGAGCGGGACACGGCGCCACAGCGACACAGCGACACAGATGCCCGGCTGCGCCTTGAGGCAGCCGGGCATCCGCGTCCGCCCGTCCGCCCGGACGCCCGTCCGGACGCCCGGTCGCCCGGAGCTCCCGCGGAGGCTGACCGCGTGGGCGGAGGACCGCCGGTCTACTCTGACGGGCCTGCTCCCCTTCGCTCACCCCGGGAATCCCTGTGCGTCCTCACCCGCGCCGTGGCGCGTCCGCCGTCCTCGCCGCCTCGGCCCTGCTGCTCGTCTCCGCCTGCGGCGGGGCACCCGGCCGGGAGAGACCCGCCGATCACGGAAGCCGCCCGGAGGCGACGCGCGATGCCGCCGGCGGTCAGGCGAAGGGGACGCCACAGGCGAAGCCCCTCACGCCCCTCACCGGCGAGCAGGCGAAGGCCGCTGTGCTCACCGCCGGTGACCTGCCCTCCGGCTGGAAGGTCATGGGTGACGCGAGCGACGTCTTCGGCCCGGGGCTGCTGCAGATCGGCACGACGGAGAAGAAGCCGTGCCAGCCGCTGCTCGATGCCTTCGTCGGCCGGAGCGACGGCCCGAAGCCGGCGGCCCACGCCATGGCCGAGCTGGTGCAGAGCGGCGACGCGGGCTCCATGCTGGTCAACGGCGTCACCGCCTACCGCGAAGCCGACGCGGTGAAGATCATGCGGGGCACGCTGGACGTCGACGCCTGCGAGAGCTTCAGCGGCAAACTGGGCGACGACCGCAAGGCCGACTTCACGGCCGAGCGACTGGACGTCCCCAAGACCGGCGACGAGTCGCGCGCCGTCCGCGTGACCGTCGCGGAGACCGCGAACGAGGTCAGCATGCAGCACGACATCGCGGCCGCCCGGGTCGGCGCCACGATCGTGACCGTCGTACGGACCAGCTTCAGCACGGCCGACAGCTCCAGCTTCGAGGACGCGCTGGCCAAGGTCGTCGAGAAGGTGAAGAAGACGAAGCAGGCGAAGTAGGCGAAGTAGGCGGAGCAGGCCGCTCGCCGGCAGGGCGTCCCGGCCCGGCGGCCGGGGCCGGTGCGCCGTTCAATATGCTCCGCCGTATGACGGACAACGCCACGCTGGACCCCGAAGACCGCAAGCTGATCACGCTCGCCCGATCCACGCGCGCCCGTAACGCCGTGGCCGAGGGCGCCGCCGTGCGTGACGAGAACGGCCGGACGTACGTCGCCGGGACCGTCGACCTCGATTCGCTGAAGCTCAGCGCCCTCGCCACCGCCGTCGCGATGGCCGTGGCCAGTGGCGCGAAGTCGCTGGAGGCCGCCGTCGTCGTCTCCGAGGCCGAGGCCGCGTCCGACGCGGACCGCGCGGCCGTCCGCGACCTGGGCGGGCCCACCACCCCCGTACTCCTCGCGGGCCCGGACGGGACCGTGCGCGCCGCCCTCACCGCGGGGTAGCCGGGCCGCTGGTCGGCGGGGGGCCGGGGATCGGGGAGAATACCGAGTATGGACAGTGCTGCCTCCCCCTCCCAGGCCCCTCACCGCGCGGGCTTCGCGTGCTTCGTCGGCCGCCCCAACGCGGGCAAGTCGACCCTGACCAACGCACTGGTGGGGACGAAGGTCGCGATCACCTCCAACCGGCCGCAGACCACCCGCCACACCGTGCGCGGCATCGTGCACCGCCCCGACGCCCAGCTCGTCCTCGTCGACACCCCCGGGCTGCACAAGCCCCGCACGCTGCTCGGCGAGCGGCTCAACGACGTCGTGCGGACCACCTGGGCCGAGGTCGACGTGATCGGCTTCTGCCTGCCCGCCGACCAGAAGCTCGGCCCCGGTGACAAGTTCATCGCCAAGGAACTCGCGGGGATCAAGAAGACCCCGAAGATCGCCATCGTCACCAAGACGGACCTGGTCGACTCCAAGCAGCTCGCCGAGCAGCTCATCGCGATCGACCAGCTCGCCGTGGAGCTCGGCTTCGAGTGGCAGACGATCGTCCCCGTCTCGGCGGTGGGCGACAAGCAGGTCTCGCTGCTGGCCGACCTCATCGCCCCGCTGCTCCCGGAGAGCCCGCCGCTCTACCCCGAGGGCGACCTCACCGACGAGCCCGAGATGGTCATGGTCGCCGAGCTGATCCGCGAGGCCGCGCTGGAGGGTGTGCGCGACGAACTGCCGCACTCCATCGCCGTCGTCGTGGAGGAGATGATCCCGCGCGAGGACCGGCCGGAGAACAAGCCGCTGCTCGACATCCACGCCAACGTCTACATCGAGCGGCCGAGCCAGAAGGGCATCATCATCGGCCCCAAGGGCGCGCGCTTGAAGGAGGTCGGCATGAAGTCCCGCAAGCACATCGAGGCCCTGCTCGGCACGCCGGTCTACCTCGACCTGCACGTCAAGGTGGCCAAGGACTGGCAGCGGGACCCGAAGCAGCTCCGGAAGCTCGGCTTCTAGCGGACGCCCTCGGCCGGCCGGAGGACGGCGCAGTCGTCCGAAGCCCGGGAGGCCCCCTGGGGCCGAGCGGTGCGAGGGCGGCAGAGGGGGGAGGTCCCGAAGCAGCTCCGGAAGCTCGGCTTCTAGTCCCTACCGCATGCGGTATGCAGTCCCTACCGCATGCGTTACGCGCCTTCCTTCAGGACGTATCTGATCAGCTCCCGCTGCTCGTGCGTGACGTGCGGGTCGGCGCAGTGCACCGTCCGGCCGTCCACGGTGATGTCGTAGTGGAAGCCGTCCGGCACCCCGGGCGGCGCCGTGGCCCCCGGGGCGCACGGGACGAGTGCCCGGTGCGCGAGAGCTTCCAGGTGGGTCGCGTCGGGCCGGCCGGTCGTGTCCAGCTCGGCCCGGCGCTCGATACCGGCGAAACCGCCGGTACGGGTGATGGCAATCCGCATAACGCCATCCTTACCCCGTCGGCTCGTCTCTACGAGGTGGGAACTCCCACCGACGACCACGCCTTGAGCACGGCTTCGAGCTCGGCGCCCTCGCCGAACCGGGCCCGGGCCGCCTCCACGGTCAGCCGCGCGAAGTCCTTGAAGTCGGCGTCCGAGGCCAGCTCGCCGCCGGTCAGCGTGTCGTACCAGATGTGACCCGCGCGCTCCCAGGCGTTGCCGCCGAGGGCGGTGGCCAGCAGATAGAAGGCGTGGTTGGGGATGCCGGAATTGATGTGCACGCCGCCGTTGTCGCGTGAGGTGCGGACGTAGTCGTCCATGGTGGCGGGCTGCGGGTCCTTGCCGAGGATGTCGTCGTCGTAGGCGGTGCCGGGTGCCTTCATCGAGCGCAGGGCCTCACCACGGTCCACATTGGGCCCCAGCAGACCCGCCCCGATCAGCCAGTCGGCCTGGTCGGCGGTCTGCCCGAGGGCGTACTGCTTGATGAGGGAGCCGAAGACGTCCGCGACGGACTCGTTCAGCGCGCCCGACTGGCCGTAGTACTCCAGATTGGCCGTGTGCTGTACGACGCCGTGGGTCAGCTCGTGGCCGATGACGTCGACGGGGATGGTGAAGTCGAGGAAGAGGTCGTTGTCCCCGTCCCCGAAGACCATCCGCTCGCCGTCCCAGAAGGCGTTGTCGTAGTTCTCGCCGTAGTGGACCGTCGCGTTCAGCGGCAGCCCGGCGCCGTCGATGGAATGCCGCCCGTAGACCTTGAGGAACAGCTCGAACGTCGCGCCGAGCCCCGCGTGCGCGCGGTTGACCGTGGCGTCCTGGGCCGGCTGGTCGCCCTCGGAGTGCACCTTCCGGCCCGGGAGCGTCTCCTGGTGCTCGGCGTCGAAGATCGTGCGCTGTGGTGTGTCGGAGGGGGTGCCGAGCGGGGCCGCGGCACCGCGCAGGGCGGTGATCCGGCGGCGGGTGCGCTGGAGGGAGTCGTGCTCCAGGGTGCGCCGGGCGGGCCCGGAGAGCCGCTCGTCCTCGGACTGCGCGAGCCTGTCCAGCACGTGGGGCGGAACGATGGTGCAGAAGACCTTGTGAGATGTGGCGTCCATGGCCTGAATGTGGCACTGGGTTTCCGTCGTGTCACTCCTTGCGGTCATGATTAATGAAATCGAGTGGTTGGGCTCCTTTTGGGTGGCAGGCGTTCCGGATCCGGTCCGTATGACACACCGCATCCCGCATGCTGATACGGGGCCTGTCCGGACCGGCCATCTCGGTTAGTGTGCTGTGCATCATGCGTTACGGGCTGCTTCTTCTTAGCTGCCGCGGCGAGGGTCTGTAAGTCGTAGGCCGACCCCCTCCCCGCGGAGTTCGGTGGTGCGCCATCCCGCCCCCCGTCGGCCGCTCGTTGCAGCGGACACATGAGGAGCCCTACGCAGATGACCGAGATTTCCGTCGGCAGGCCCACGCCCGTCACCGCGGCCACCGTGACCCAGAAGCCGTCCGGGATGCCGATCCACAAGTACGGCCGCTACGAGGCCGTGCACATCCCCGACCGCACCTGGCCGGACAACCGCATCACCGCCGCCCCCCGCTGGCTCTCCACCGACCTGCGCGACGGGAACCAGGCGCTGATCGACCCGATGTCGCCGGCCCGCAAGCGCGAGATGTTCGACCTGCTGGTCCGCATGGGCTACAAGGAGATCGAGGTCGGCTTCCCCTCCTCCGGGGCCACCGACTTCGACTTCGTACGGTCGATCATCGAAGAGGGCGCGATCCCCGAGGACGTGACGATCTCCGTCCTGACCCAGGCGCGCGAAGAGCTGATCGAGCGGACCGTCGAATCGCTGCGCGGGGCGCACCGCGCGACCGTGCACCTGTACAACGCCACGGCGCCCGTCTTCCGCCGCGTCGTCTTCCGGGGCTCGCGGGAGCAGGTCAAGCAGATCGCCGTGGACGGCACCCGGCTGGTCATGGAGTACGCCGACAAGATCCTCGGCGACGGGACCGCGTTCGGCTACCAGTACAGCCCGGAGATCTTCACCGACACCGAGCTGGACTTCGCCCTGGAGGTCTGCGAGGGCGTCATGGACGTCTGGCAGCCCGAGGCGGGCCGCGAGATCATCCTCAATCTGCCGGCCACCGTGGAGCGGTCGACCCCCTCCACCCACGCCGACCGCTTCGAGTGGATGTCGCGGAACCTGTCGCGGCGCGAGTTCGTGTGTCTGTCGGTGCACCCGCACAACGACCGGGGCACGGCCGTCGCCGCCGCCGAGCTGGCGGTCATGGCCGGGGCGGACCGGGTCGAGGGCTGCCTGTTCGGGCAGGGCGAGCGGACCGGCAACGTCGACCTGGTCACCCTCGGCATGAACCTGTTCAGCCAGGGCGTGGACCCGCAGATCGACTTCTCGCAGATCGACGAGATCCGTCGCACCTCCGAGTACTGCAACCAGATGGAGGTCCACCCGCGCCACCCCTACGCGGGCGACCTGGTCTACACCGCCTTCTCCGGCTCCCACCAGGACGCCATCAAGAAGGGCTTCGACGCCATGGAGGCCGACGCGGCCGCCCAGGGCAAGACCGTGGACGACATCGAGTGGGCCGTGCCGTACCTGCCCATCGACCCCAAGGACGTCGGCCGCAGCTACGAGGCCGTCATCCGCGTCAACTCGCAGTCCGGCAAGGGCGGCATCGCCTACGTCCTGAAGAACGACCACAAGCTGGATCTGCCGCGCCGGATGCAGATCGAGTTCTCCCGCACCATCCAGGCCAAGACCGACGCCGAGGGCGGCGAGGTCACCCCGCAGCAGATCTGGTCGGTCTTCCAGGACGAGTACCTGCCCACGCCGGAGAACCCGTGGGGCCGCATCGCCCTGCGCGACACCCAGACCTCGACGGCCGGCGACGGCGTCGACTCGCTGACCGTCGAGGCCGTCCTGGACGGCCGGGACACGGTGCTGACCGGTACGGGCAACGGCCCGATCTCCGCGTTCTTCGACGCGCTGGGCTCGGTCGGCGTCGACGCCCGTCTGCTGGACTACTCCGAGCACACGATGAGCGAGGGCGCCAGCGCGCAGGCCGCCTCGTACATCGAGTGCGTGATCGACGGCGTGGTGCTGTGGGGCATCGGCATCGACCCCAACACCACCCGCGCCTCGATCAAGGCCGTCGTCTCCGCGGTCAACCGCGCGTACCGGAACTGACCTTGGCCTGATCCCTTCTCGACTCCCTTCTCGACCGGGCCCGGCACCGATGCGGTGCCGGGCCTCCGTGCATGCCCGTCGTCAATCAAGGGCTGCCGAAACCACCGGTTCTGATGGAGTCGGTGGCATGTTCGGCCTGCTCTTGCCGGAAGACCCCCCGCAGGAGGTGCTGACGGACATCACCGATGTGGCTAACATCACGTCAACGCGGCGACGAGGCCGTGGCGTTATGGAGGTGCGCCGTGATGCACGCGCAAGGCCGACACAGCCCGGACCGGTGTGTGGTGGGCGTACGCACCGTATGGCGCACCGTCGGGGACGGCGAGTTCTTCTGCCCCGGCTGTGGCGGTGACCGCAACTACCGGCGCCGCACGGGCCACCGTCGCCTCGTCGCCTTCGGGGTGCCCCTGCTGCCGCGCGGCCCCGTCGGGCCGATCGTCGAGTGCGCGGCCTGTCACGCCAGGTTCGGCATGGACGTCCTCGACCACCCCACCACCACCCGCTTCTCCGCGATGCTCCGTGACGCCGTGCACACCGTGGCCCTCGCCGTCCTCGCCGCGGGCGGTACCGAGGCCCGTACGGTCCGCAGGGCCGCCGTCGGCGCGGTGCGGGCGGCGGGCTTCGCGGACTGCAGCGAGGAACAGCTGATCACCCTGATCGAGGCGCTCGCCGCGGACACGGGGCGGCTGCCCGGCATGTACGCCGGCGGCGCGTTCCCGGCCGGCACCGGGGGAGGCCGGGGCGGCTTCGACCCGTGCGGCACGGCGCTGGCCATCGAGCTCCACGAGGCCCTGGAGCCCCTGGCCCCGCACCTCGCCCCCGCGGGACGCGAGGCGATCCTGCTCCAGGGCGCCCGTATCGCCCTGGCGGACGGCCCGTACCGGCCGGCGGAGCGGGAAGTCTTGTCGACGGTGGGGCGGGCGTTGCTGATCTGCCCGGAAGACACGGATCGCCTGCTGGCGGCGGCGCGGATGCCTACGTAGTTCGTTTTGCCCTGAGCTGTCCTCAAGCGCCGGACGGGCTGTGTTGTCCTCAAGCGCCGGACGGGCTGGAAATCCAGCCCGTCCGGCGCTTGAGGACACCGGGCCGCAGGCCCGGCCCCGGTGCGGCCAGGGGCCAGGGGGCCTGGGGGCCCGCCCCCAGTTCGGGAAGGGGCGGGTAGGGGAGAAGTCCCGCCGGAGGCGCCCGCGGGCCACGGCTCCTCGCCCGTACGGGACAATGGCTCCATGAGTCTCTTCCGCGACGACGGCATCGTGCTGCGCACGCAAAAGCTCGGCGAAGCGGACCGCATCATCACTCTGCTCACCCGCGGTCACGGCCGCGTACGCGCCGTAGCGCGCGGCGTGCGGCGGACCAAGTCGAAGTTCGGGGCGCGCCTGGAGCCGTTCTCGCACGTCGACGTGCAGTTCTTCGCGCGCGGCAGCGAGCTCGTCGGGCGCGGGCTGCCGCTCTGTACGCAGAGCGAGACCATCGCCGCGTACGGCGGCGGGATCGTCACCGACTACGCCCGCTACACCGCCGGCACCGCCATGCTGGAGACCGCCGAGCGGTTCACCGACCACGAGGGCGAGCCCGCCGTGCAGCAGTATCTGCTGCTGGTCGGCGGACTGCGGACGCTCGCCGCGGGCGAGCACGCCCCGCACCTCATCCTGGACGCCTTCCTGCTGCGCTCCCTCGCCGTCAACGGCTACGCGCCCAGCTTCGAGGCGTGCGCGAAGTGCGGTATGCCCGGGCCGAACCGATTCTTCTCGGTCGCGGCCGGCGGGGTCGTCTGCGGGGAGTGCCGGGTGCCCGGAAGCGTCGTACCCTCCTCGGAGTCGATCGAACTCCTCGGCGCGTTGCTGACCGGGGACTGGGCGACGGCGGACGCGTGCGAGCCGCGCCATGTCCGGGAGGGCAGCGGCCTGGTGGCCGCGTATCTGCACTGGCACCTGGAGCGGGGGCTTCGCTCCCTCCGCTACGTGGAAAAGTAACTGGTATCGAGGAGAAGTGGCACGCATGGCACGACGCGGGATTCTGGGCCGTTCCCGACGCGAGTACCTCACCCCTGAACCGCACCCGTCCGGGGCGCGGCCGCCGAAGATCCCGGGCGAGCTGGTCCCGAACCACGTGGCGATCGTCATGGACGGCAACGGCCGCTGGGCGAAGGAGCGCGGGCTGCCGCGCACCGAGGGGCACAAGGTCGGCGAGGGCGTCGTCATGGACGTCCTCAAGGGCTGCCTGGAGATGGGCGTCAAGAACCTCTCCCTGTACGCCTTCTCCACCGAGAACTGGAAGCGCTCGCCCGAAGAGGTGCGCTTCCTGATGAACTTCAACCGGGACGTCATCCGCCGCCGCCGCGACGAGATGGACGAGCTGGGCATCCGGGTGCGGTGGACCGGCCGGATGCCGAAGCTGTGGAAGTCGGTGGTCGAGGAGCTCCAGGTCGCCCAGGAGCAGACCAAGAACAACGACGCCATGACCATGTACTTCTGCGTCAATTACGGTGGCCGCGCGGAGATCGCGGACGCTGCCGCGGCGATCGGCCGGGACATCGCGGCGGGCCGGCTGGACCCGTCGAAGGTGAACGAGAAGACGTTCGCCAAGTACCTCTACTACCCCGACATGCCGGACGTGGACCTCTTCGTACGGCCCTCCGGCGAGCAGCGCACGTCCAACTATCTGATCTGGCAGAGCGCTTACGCCGAGATGGTCTTCCAGGACGTGCTGTGGCCGGACTTCGACCGCCGTGACCTGTGGCGCGCCTGCCTGGAGTACGCACAGCGCGACCGCCGCTTCGGCGGCGCGATCCCGAACGAGGACGAGCTCGCCAAGGACCCCGCGCCGAAGGCGTGAGACCCACGGATACAGCACTGCTCCGGGCATCGGCCGACGCCCGGAGCAGTGCTGTATCCGTCAGTGCTTCCGTCAGCTCCGGGAGCGCGCGGCGGCGCAGTCCCCGCAGGTGCCGAAGATCTCGATGGTGTGGGCCACGTCGACGAAGCCGTGGTCGGCGGCGATGGAGTCCGCCCACTTCTCCACGGCCGGGCCCTCGACCTCGACGGCCTTGCCGCACACCCGGCAGACCAGGTGGTGGTGGTGCCCACTGGAGCAGCGGCGGTAGACCGCCTCGCCCTCGCTCGTGCGCAGCACGTCGACCTCGCCGGCGTCGGCGAGGGACTGCAGCGTGCGGTAGACGGTGGTCAGGCCGACCGAGTCGCCGCGGTGCTTGAGCATGTCGTGGAGCTCTTGCGCGCTGCGGAACTCGTCCACCTCGTCGAGCGCCGCCGCGACAGCGGCCCGCTGCTTGGTGGACCGGCCGCGTACCGGGGGACCCGCGGTCGCCACAGTTGCCTCCTCAAGCTCGCCTGAACACGCATCCGTACGTAGTGCCCGGCCAATTGTGCCAGGCCCGGCGTCATCTCCCGTACGACTGAGCGTCCCCGGCCTCCTGCGGGCGGCCGCGGGCGGGGCCCGTCAGGCCTCCACCCGTACGTCGTCCGCGGGGGTGCCCGGCACGTCCAGTGTGCAGTGCTTCTCGCTGTCGGCGGCGTGCCTGGCCCGTTTGCGGGCCAGTGGCGCGGCGAGCGCGGTCAGGGTCAGGAAGACGCCGATCGCGAGCAGCACGATGGTCGCGCCGGAGGGCACGTCCACGTAGTAGGAGGTGGCGGTCCCGGAGACGGTCACCAGGACGCCGATGGTGACGGCCAGCGCGAAGGTGGTCGCGAAGCTGCGGGCGATGGCCTGCGAGGCGGCCACCGGGATCACCATCAGGGCGCTCACCAGCAGCAGGCCGACCACGCGCATCGCGACGGTGACGGTCAGCGCGGCGGTGACCGCGACCAGCAGGTTCAGCAGCCGCACCGGCAGCCCGGTGACGCGGGCGAACTCCTCGTCCTGGCAGATGGCGAACAGCTGCTTGCGCAGCCCCACCGTGGTGAGGATCACGAAGGCGGCCAGCACGCAGATCGCGAGGATGTCCTCCTCCGCGACGGTGGTGATCGAGCCGAAGAGGTAGCTGATGAGATTGGCGTTGGAGCCGCCGGACAGATGCATCAGCATGACGCCGCCGGCCATGCCGCCGTAGAAGAGCATGGCGAGCGCGATGTCGCCGCGCGTCTTGCCGGAGGAGCGGATCAGCTCCATGACCACGGCGCCGACGACGCACACGGCGGTGGCCACCCACACCGGGCTGGTGTTGAGCAGGAAGCCGAGGCCGACGCCGGTGAGCGCGACGTGGCCGATGCCGTCGCCCATCAGCGCCTGACGGCGCTGGACGAGGTAGATGCCGATGGCGGGGGCGGTGATGCCGACCAGCAGGGCGGCGAGCAGCGCCCGCTGCATGAAGGCGGGATTCAGGATGTCCATCAGGTGAGCAACCCCGTCCGGATCGGTTCGGCAGCCGGGTCGGCGTGCGGGTGGACATGGTCGTGGCCGGGCAGCGCGTGCTGGCCCACGGCCTCCGGCGGCGGGCCGTCGTGGACGACGCAGCCGTCGCGGAGCACGACGGCGCGGTCGATGAGCGGCTCCAGGGCGCCCAGCTCGTGCAGGACGAGCAGCACGGTGGCGCCCCGGGAGACCTGCTCGCGCAGGGCGCTCGCGAGGACCTCCTGGCTGGCCAGGTCGACGCCGGCCATCGGCTCGTCCATGATCAGCAGCTCGGGTTCGCCGGCCAGCGCGCGGGCGATGAGCACCCGCTGGTGCTGGCCGCCGGAGAGCGCGTTCACGGAGTCCTTGATCCGGTCGGCCATGCCGACCAGCTCCAGGGACCGGACCACGGCCTCCCGGTCGGCCTTGCGGGTCAGGCCCAGCCTCGTACGGGCCAGCCGCCCGGCGGCGACGACCTCGCGCACGGTCGCGGGGACCCCGCTGGCGGCGGTGGTGCGCTGCGGTACGTACCCCACGCGGGCCCAGTCGCGGAAGCGGCGCTTGGGGGTGCCGAACAGCTCCAGCTCGCCGCCGGTGAGCGGCACCTGGCCGACGATGGCCCTGACGGCCGTGGACTTGCCGGAACCGTTGGCACCGAGCAGCGCGACGACCTCGCCGCGCCGCACGGTGAGGTCCACACCGCGCAGCACGGGGCGGGAGCCGAGCGAGGCGGTGGCCCCGCGCAGCGCTATGACGGGCTCCGCCCCTTCACGCGCTCGGCTCGCCTCCGGGCGCTTCGATCCGCTCATGTCGGCCTCCGCCGGGTTCGTCTGACTCACTTGGTGCCGAGTGCCTTCCGCAGGGCGGCGAGGTTGGACTCCATGACCTCGAAGTAGTCGTCGCCCTTGGACTTGTCCGTGATCCCCTCGAGCGGGTCGAGCACGTCCGTCTTGAGCCCCAGGTCCGAGGCCAGGGTCTTCGCCGTCTTCGGGTCGGCGAGGGTCTCGAAGAAGATCGTGGAGACGTGGTGCTTCTCGGCGACCTCGTGGAGCTCCTTCATCCGGGCCGCGCTGGGCTCGGACTCCGGGTCCAGCCCGTTGACGGCCTCCTCGGTGAGGCCGTAGCGCTCGGCGAGGTAGCCGAAGGCGGCGTGGGTGGAGATGAAGGTGTCGGAAGCCCGGTTCTTCAGGCCCGCCTCGAACTTCTTGTGCAGCCCGTCCAGCTTATGTGCCAGCGCGTCGGCGTTCTTCTCGAAGTCCGCCTTGTGGTCGGGGTCGGCCTCGGCGAGGGTCTTGGCGACACCCTTGGCGACCTCGGCGTACTTCACCGGGTCGAGCCAGATGTGCGGGTCGCCGCCCTCGTGCTTGTGCTCGTGGCCCTCGTGCTCGTCCTCGTGCTTGTCGGCGTGCTTGTCCTCGGACTCGTGCTTCTTGCCGTCGACCTCGTCGCCGTGCTCTTCCAGCTCGGTGAGGGAGGCCGCGTCGACGACGTGCTTGGCGTTCGACTGCTTGATCGCCTTGTCGACGCCGGGCTGGAGGCCCTTGAGGTAGATGATCGCGCCCGCCTCGTCGAGGGAGGCGGTCTGCTTGGGGGTGAGCTCCAGCTCGTGGGGCTCGACGCCGGGCTTGGTCAGGGCGGAGACGCTGACGTGCTCGCCGCCGATCTCCTTGGCCAGGAACTCCATGGGGTAGAACGACGCCACCACCTTGAGCTTGCCCTCCGAATTTTTTCCGTCCGTCTCCGAGGAGCAGGCGGTGAGGGAGAGCAGCCCGAGGGCGGCGAGCGCGGCGATCGTGCCGGTGGTTATTCGGGCGGATCGGGCGGATCGGGGAGAGGTCGGGCGTACGTTCATGACACTCATTTTCAACAAAAGTGGAAACGATTGTCAACAAGGCGTTCGCTCGGGGGTCCGGGTGAAGCCCAGGCCAGTGCCGATTTGATTAGGGGGGTGGCGCCGCCGGTAACCTGAAGCATTCGCTGTTCGTCGTCGCAATGAAGAGAGCACCGTGGCCGCCGACAAGATCGACACCATCGTCAGCCTGAGCAAGCGCCGTGGCTTTGTCTATCCGTGCAGTGAGATCTACGGCGGCCAGCGTGCCGCCTGGGATTACGGACCCCTCGGCGTGGAGCTCAAGGAGAACATCAAGCGCCAGTGGTGGCGCTCCATGGTCACCTCGCGCGACGACGTCGTCGGCCTCGACTCGTCGGTGATCCTGGCCCGTGAGGTGTGGGAGGCGTCCGGTCACGTCGCCACCTTCTCGGACCCGCTGACCGAGTGCACCTCCTGCCACAAGCGCTACCGCGCGGACCACCTGGAGGAGGCGTACGAGGCCAAGCACAACAAGCTGCCCGCGAACGGCCTCGCCGACCTCAACTGCCCCAACTGTGGCAACAAGGGCGCCTTCACCGAGCCCAAGCAGTTCTCCGGTCTGCTGGCCACGCACCTCGGCCCGACCCAGGACACCGGTTCGGTCACCTACCTGCGCCCCGAGACCGCGCAGGGCATCTTCACCAACTTCAGCCAGGTGCAGCTGACCTCGCGCAAGAAGCCGCCGTTCGGCATCGCCCAGACCGGCAAGTCCTTCCGCAACGAGATCACGCCGGGCAACTTCATCTTCCGCACCCGCGAGTTCGAGCAGATGGAGATGGAGTTCTTCGTCAAGCCGGGTGAGGACGAGGAGTGGCACGAGTACTGGATGGCGCAGCGCTGGAACTGGTACACCGGCCTCGGCATGCGCGAGGAGAACATGCGGTGGTACGAGCACGCCGCTGAGAAGCTCTCCCACTACTCGAAGCGCACCGTCGACATCGAGTACCGCTTCAACTTCGGCGGTTCGGAGTTCTCGGAGCTGGAGGGTGTGGCCAACCGCACCGACTTCGACCTCAAGGCCCACTCGAAGGGCTCCGGCCAGGACCTGTCGTACTTCGACCAGGAGGCCGGCGAGCGCTACTTCCCGTACGTCATCGAGCCGGCGGCCGGTCTCAACCGCGCCATGCTCGCCTTCATGCTCGACGCGTACAACGAGGACGAGGCGCCCAACGCCAAGGGCGTCATGGAGAAGCGCACCGTCATGCGCCTCGACCCGCGCCTCGCCCCGGTGAAGGTCGCGGTCCTGCCGCTGTCCCGCAACCCGCAGCTGTCCCCCAAGGCCAAGGGCCTCGCGACGGACCTGCGGAAGAACTGGAACATCGAGTTCGACGACGCCGGCGCCATCGGCCGCCGCTACCGTCGCCAGGACGAGATCGGTACCCCGTTCTGCGTGACCGTCGACTTCGACACCCTCGACGACAACGCCGTGACCGTGCGCGAGCGCGACACGATGAAGCAGGAGCGGGTGTCGCTCGACCAGATCGAGGCCTACCTGGGCGCGCGGCTGCTCGGCTGCTGACCCCTGCCTGACACAGCCCGAAGGCCCCGGACCCGCCACGGCGGGGACGGGGCCTTCGGGCTGTGTCAGGCCTGCCAGTCGGCGGTGTCGAGCTCGCAGTCGAAGGGGGCCGGGATCTGGACCTTGTCGCCGAACTTGATCAGTGTGTGCCTTCGGTAGCCACCCTCGGCCGGGGACGAATAGACGGTGACGGTCTCGTTGAGCACGTCTACAAGGACGTAGACCGGCACGCCCGCTTTGCCGTAGACCTCGACCTTGTCGAGGCGGTCGAAGTCCGCGGTCGACTTGGAAGTCAGCTCACCCACCAAGGAGAGAGCTTCGCCAGGGAGGTAGATGCTGTCGACATCCGTCAGTTCGGCGTCCGAGACGTGGATATCAGGCCCGAAGCCTCTGCTGTGGCTCGGGAACACGAAGAGAAACGGAGCCGTGTCCACCTCGTGCCCCTCCGGCGCATGGGGTGTCACTTGGCGGACGAAGCTGCGCATCATCGGGCGGTACTTGCCCTTGGACCACGGCGACACGACGATCCTCCCCCTGATGATCTCCCCTCGGTAGCCGTCAGGGAAGGCCGCGTTGATCTGCTCCAGATCGCGGCGCATCTTGTCGAAGCCGAACTCATCGGAGCCCGGGACTGGGGGGCTTATCGACGACGCAGTCTCGCGCGGAATCTCGACCATGGCTGTCATGATGCGCCTCCTTGCTCGGGTAAGCGGGCTGACACACAGCGTAGTGGCGGCCACTGACACCCCGCCGGTCCTCGCGACCTCCCCTCACGGGAGCAGCCGAGCCGCAGGCGATCAGGCGTGCAGGCCCCGCAGCACCAGCTCGCACACCGCGTCGAACGCGGCGTCGATGCCCGGGCGGGACCAGTCGGCCGCGTAGGCAGGGTCGTGGAAGCGGTTGGTCGCGTCCCAGACCGCTCGGGCCGCCGTCGCCGGGTCGACGGAGCGGAACTCGCCCTGGCTTATGCCGTTCTCGACGATTCCCGCGAGCTGCTCGATCATCGTCTCGATGTGCCGGTCGACGACGCCGCTGTTCTCGCCGACGAGCACCATGTACGTCGCGAACAGCTCGGGGTCGCTGCCCGACTTGCGGCGCTTGGCGGCGAAGAGGGCGGTGAGCCACGCGCGCAGCCGGGGCCCCGCCGGGCCGGCCGCTTCGGCGACGGCGGACAGCTCGGCGTGCGACTGGTCGAGCCAGCGCTCGGTGACGGCCTCCCGCAGGGCGGCCTTGCTGCCGAAGTGGCGGTAGACGCTGCCGTGGCTGACGCCCAGCGCCCGGGCCACGTCGACCACGGTGGCCTTGGCCGGGCCGAAGCGGCGCAGCACGTCCTCGGTGGCCTCGAGGATGCGGTCGGGGGTCAGGGTCTCGGGCGGCATCGCGGGCAGTGCCTTTCGGTCGGGGCGGGGCGGTGGGACGCCCCCTGGTAGAGGACCGTACCCGGCGGTGCCTCGGAGGGCCGAGGAGGCCGGACTGCGTCGGTAGACAGGCCACCGGGCTCCGCTGCGGTGGTTTCCGGCCGTCGCGGCGGAAGCATGTGCCCGCCGGGACCGGCAGCGCCCGCCGCCGCTGCCGACCGGGCTGCCCGGGCAGCGGGCGTCGCCCTCACGTGCCGTCCCGGGGCCCCTTCCCCGGAACCGGCCCGGAGGGCTCACCGCTCGCTGTCGAGGTGCGCCATCTGGTCCGTCGGGTAGCGGTCGCCCGCCGCCGCCCCCGCCGGGACGGCTCGCTCGATGGCGGCGAGGTCGTCCGCGTCGAGGGTGACGTCCAGCGCGCCGAGCGCCTCGGTGAGGCGGTCCCGGCGGCGGGCGCCGACCAGGGGGACGATGTCCTCGCCCTGGGCGAGGACCCAGGCGATCGCCGTCTGCGCGACACTCGCGCCCTTCGACTCGGCGATCTTGCGGAGCGCCTCGACCAGGCCGAGGTTGTGCCGGAGGTTCTCGCCCTGGAAGCGCGGGCTCATGCCACGGAAGTCGTTCGCGGCGAGCTGCCGGCCGGGCGTGAAGTGGCCGCTGATCAGGCCGCGCGAGAGCACGCCGTACGCGGTGACGCCGATGCCCAGCTCGCGGACGGTCGGCAGGATGCTCTCCTCGATGCCGCGCGAGATCAGCGAGTACTCGATCTGGAGATCGGCGATGGGCGCGACGGCGGCGGCCCGGCGGATGGTCTCGGCGCCCACCTCGGAGAGGCCGATGTGCCGGACGTGACCGGCCTCGACCAGCTCGGCGATGGCGCCGACGGTCTCCTCGATCGGCACCTTCGGGTCGAGACGCGCGAGGCGGTAGACGTCGATGTGGCCGGTGCCCAGGCGCTGGAGGGAGTACGCGGCGAAGTTCTTGACGGCGGCGGGGCTGCCGTCGACGCCGGTGAAGCCGCCCTCGACCGTGCGCAGGGCGCCGAACTTGACGCTGGTGAGGGCCTTCTCGCGGGCCCCGGCGGGAGCGGTGCGCAGGGCTTCGTTGATGAGCAGTTCGTTGTGGCCCATGCCGTAGAAGTCGCCGGTGTCGATCAGGGTGACGCCGGCGTCCAGCGCGGCGTGGATCGTGGCGATCGACTCGGTGCGGTCCGCGTCGCCGTACAGGGCGGACATGCCCATCGCGCCGAGGCCGAGAGCGGATACCTGGGGGCCGGTGGTGCCGAGAGTGCGGTGCAGCACGGGGGGCTCCTTCAAAAGAGGCGGAGGAGGGGGCGTCGGAGAGAGGAACCAACCGACACCAGAAGAGTGACACATGGAATGACAGATTTCAATATCTGTCATTCCATGTGTCACCGAAAGGGCCCTCGCCCTCTCCGGCCCCCCGCTCACCCCACCGCGCGCGGCAGCCGCAGGCTCAGCAGCAGCGTCACGGCCACCGCCGCCAACTGCGCCCCGAGCGTGATCGTCAGCGCGTCGCGCATCCCGACCGACGGGGCCAGGGAGAGGAAGAGCGTGCCGAGCGTGGCGACGCCGAGCGCCATGAACGACTGCTGCGTGGTGATCATGACGCCGCCCCCGACGCCCGCCTGCGTCGTCGGCACCTCGCTCAGCACGGTCCGCAGGGTCAGCGGCAGCAGCACCCCCTGGCCCAGCCCCAGCAGGGCGAGCCCCGGGGCCGGCCCCAGCGCGCCGAGTCCGTCCCAGCCCCAGTGGAAGGTCGCCACCAGGGTGATCAGCCCGGTCGCCTGGATCAGCGTCCCGGCCGTCACCGCCCGCCGCCCGTAGCGCGCGCCCAGCCGGGGACCGACCGTCGAGCCGAGCAGGAACGTCAGGCACAGCGGCACCAGCGCCACCCCCGCCGCGAGCGGGCCCAGCCGGAGTCCCTCCTGCAACGCCACCGCGATCACGAACATGAAGCCGCCCCAGCCGATGGAGAACGGCACGAGGAGTGCCAGCCCGCTGCGCACCGAGTGGATCCGCAGCAGCGACGGCGGCACCAGCGGCGTCCGCCCGGCCCGCTCCTCACGCCGCTCCACCACCACGAACGCCACGGCCGCGAAGGGGAACACCGCCAGCAGCACCCACGACCACACCGGCCACCCCGCCGAGCGGCCCTCCGTCAGCGGCAGCAGCAGGGACACCAGCGTCAGCGACAGCAGCACCGTGCCGCGCCCGTCCACCCTCGTCGGGTGCTCCGAGCGCGTCTCGGGCACCGCGCGGACCGTCAGCAGCAGCACGAGCGCCGCGACCGGCGCGTTGACCAGGAAGATCGAGCGCCAGCCGGTACCGAAGAGGTCGACGGAGACCAGCACCCCGCCCAGCACCTGGCCGACCGCGCTCGCGACCCCGGCCGTGCCGCTGTACATGCTGAGCGCCTTGGTGCGGCGCGCACCCTGGGTGGTGGCCTGGATGGTCGCCAGCACCTGCGGCATCATCAGCGCGGACGCCGCGCCCTGCGCGACCCGCGCCGCGACCAGCGTCCAGGCGTCGGGCGCGAGCCCGCACGCCACCGACGTCACACCGAAAGCAGCCGTGCCCCACAGGAACAGCCGCCGCCGGCCCACCATGTCGCCCAGCCGCCCGCCGAGCACCAGCAGCACCGCGTACGCGACGCCGTAGCCGCCGACCACCATCTCCAGCATGGCGGGGCCCGCGTGCAGATCGTGGTCGATGGTGGGCAGCGCGACGTTGACGATGAAGAAGTCCACCATCGGCAGCGCCGCGCCCATCAGCACGGTGAACAGCCCGAGCGGGCTCAGCGCTGTCCCGCCCGCCGATGAGGCCGGGGAAGCGGGGGAGGAGGGGGAGGAGGGGACGGTGGAGGCGTCAGCGGCAGAGGGGACGGACGAGGTGGAGGGGATGGACGGGGCAGGCGGGGCTGTCTTCGGTATCGGGATTCGACTCACGGATACGACGATGACGGCTCGCGGAGCCGGGTACCAGAGTGCCTTTATCCTGGTACAAGCAGTACCTGGCAACCGACTGGGGCGTCCCGCACCCTTGGAGAATGACCACGATGGTGCAGGAGACCCCGGCAGTCACGACGGCCGCGTCAGTCATGCCGGCCGCGACAGCCCCGGCGGCCATGTCGGCCGGGTCGGCCATGACCGCCTCGGACGTCCGCCGCAGCGAACTCGCCGCCTTCCTGCGCAGCCGCCGCGAGCGCATCTCCCCCGAACAGGTGGGCCTCCCGCGCGGCCGCCGCCGGCGCACCCCCGGACTGCGCCGCGAGGAGGTGGCGCAGCTCGCCGCCGTCGGCGTCACCTGGTACACGTGGCTGGAGCAGGCCAGGGCCATCCAGGTGTCCGCGCAGGTCCTCGACTCCATCGCCCGCGCGCTGCTCTTCGACCCCGGTGAGCGCGCCCACCTCTTCGCCCTGGCCGGTACCGCGGACCCCATGCCCGACACCGCGTGCACGGGCGTCTCGCCGGCGCTCCGGCAGATCCTGGAGCGACTGGACCCCTTCCCCGCCTGTGTGCAGAACGCGCGGTACGACATCCTCGCCTACAACCGCACCTACGCGACGCTGATGTGCGACCTCGACGCCCTGCCGCAGGAGGAGCGCAACTGCCTGTGGCTCACCTTCACCAACCGCGACTGGGCCGCGAGCGTCGTCGACCGGGAGGAGCAGATGCGGGCCATGGCCGGCAAGTTCCGGGCCGCCATGGCCGAGCACATCGCCGAACCCGCCTGGAAGTGCCTGCTCAAGAGGCTGCTCGACGCCTCGCCCGAGTTCCGGCAGATCTGGGCGCGACACGAGGTCGTCCAGCCCGTCGGCCATCGGACGAAGACCTACCAGCAGGCGCGCGTGGGCCTGCTGCGCCTGGACCACAACGGTCTGTGGACCGGCCCCCACCCCGGCGCCCGCGTGGTGACCTTCACCCCCGCCGACGAGGAGACCCACGAGCGCCTGCGGCGACTGCACGCCCTGGCACTCGCCGAATCCTGACCCGAATGGGGGAGGGAACCGCATGGGGGACAATGGACGGTCGACCCCCTCCGCACGAGCCCGAGGAAACCCGCTTTCATGACGCAGCTCCAGATCGGCCCGCACTCGGTGCAGCCGCCGGTGGTCCTGGCCCCGATGGCCGGGATCACCAACGCGCCCTTCCGCACGCTGTGCCGTGAGTTCTCCGGCGGCAAGGGGCTCTTCGTCAGCGAGATGATCACCACCCGGGCGCTCGTCGAACGGGACGCCAAGACCATGCGGCTGATCCACTTCGACGGCACCGAGAAGCCGCGCTCGATCCAGCTCTACGGCGTCGACCCGGTCACCGTCGGCCGGGCCGTCCGCATGATCGTGGACGAGGACCTCGCCGACCACATCGACCTGAACTTCGGCTGCCCCGTCCCCAAGGTCACCCGCAAGGGCGGCGGCTCCGCGCTGCCCTTCAAGCGGAACCTGCTGCGCTCGATCCTGCGCGAGGCGGTCGGCAACGCGGGTGCGCTGCCCGTGACCATGAAGATGCGCAAGGGCATCGACGACGACCACATCACCTACCTCGACGCCGGCCGGATCGCCGTCGAGGAGGGCGTCACCGCCATCGCCCTGCACGGCCGCACGGCCGCCCAGCACTACGGCGGGACGGCCGACTGGGACGCCATCGCCCGCCTGAAGGAGACCGTCCCCGAGATCCCGGTGCTCGGAAACGGCGACATCTGGTCGGCGGACGACGCCGTGCGCATGATGCGCGAGACCGGCTGCGACGGTGTCGTGGTCGGGCGCGGCTGCCTGGGCCGCCCCTGGCTCTTCGGTGACCTGGTCGGCGCCTTCGAGGGCGGCGGCGCTGCCCCTGCCGCGCCCACCCTCAAGGAGGTCGCCCGTGTCATGCTGCGCCACGCCGAGCTGCTGGGGGAGTGGCTGGAGAGCGAGGAGCGCGGTGTCATCGACTTCCGCAAGCACGTCGCCTGGTACACCAAGGGCTTCTCGATCGGCTCGGACATGCGACGGAAGCTCGCTATCACCTCATCCCTGGGCGAAATGGACGCTCTTCTGAGCGAGCTGGACCTGGACCAGCCCTGGCCGGTCGGCGCCGACGGCCCGCGCGGGCGGACCTCGGGGCGGAACCGGGTCGTCCTCCCGGATGGCTGGCTCAACGATCCCTACGACTGCGCGGCCGTGAGCGCGGACGCCGAGCTCGACACGTCCGGCGGCTGAGGACGGCGTGATTCTCGCCACCACTGATCGAGTGTCCGCTCAGATGAGCGGTTGAGGCGAGGGTCAATCTTCTGAGGGGTGGCACTGCGTGCCACCCCTCTTGCGTTCACTTTCCGACGGCGAATGGCTCGATTTCTCGACACCCTGTGATGGTGCGGATGGTATCCGTGAGGTTGGGTTCAAGCTTTGAAGTTGACCCCCTTCGTCGCCCGCCAGATGGATCACTTTCGATCTGTTGGCGGACGGGTGGTTACAGCCGTATGACGGCGGAGTGGACCTGCCCAGAAGCCTTCGATCTGGGTAGGCTCCCCGCCGTCAGCACGTTTGAGCAGGCCCTCCCCCATCTGTGTACGGGGGGACCCCAGTGAGGAGTCGAGTCCCGTGCCGGAAACCACAGATCGCCAGAAGTTCGTCTACGACTTCACCGAGGGCAACAAGGACCTCAAGGACCTGCTCGGCGGGAAGGGCGCCAACCTCGCCGAGATGACCAACCTCGGTCTGCCCGTTCCTCCCGGCTTCACCATCACCACCGAGGCGTGCAAGGTCTACCTCGCCAGCGGCGCCGAGCCGCCGGAGATGCGTGACGAGGTATCCGCCCACCTCGACGCCCTCGAGGCGGGGATGGGCAAGAAGCTCGGCCAGGCCGACGACCCGCTGCTGGTCTCCGTCCGCTCCGGCGCGAAGTTCTCCATGCCCGGCATGATGGACACGGTCCTGAACATCGGCCTCTCCGACGCCTCCGTCGCCGGCCTCGCGGCCCAGGCGGGCAACGAGCGGTTCGCGTGGGACTCCTACCGCCGCCTCATCCAGATGTTCGGCAAGACCGTCCTCGGCGTCGACGGCGAGCTCTTCGAGGAGGCCCTGGAGGAGACCAAGCGCGCCAAGGGCGTCACGACCGACGTCGACCTCGACGCGGCGGACCTCCAGCGCCTGGTGGAGGAGTTCAAGGGCATCGTCTCCAAGGAGACCGGCCGGGACTTCCCGCAGGAGCCGCGCGAGCAGATGGACCTCGCCATAAGGGCCGTCTTCGAGTCGTGGAACACCGACCGCGCCAAGCTCTACCGCCGCCAGGAGCGCATCCCCGGCGACCTCGGCACGGCCGTCAACGTCTGCTCGATGGTCTTCGGCAACCTCGGCCCGGACTCCGGCACCGGCGTCGCCTTCACCCGCGACCCCGCCAGCGGCCACGCCGGCGTCTACGGCGACTACCTCCAGAACGCGCAGGGCGAGGACGTCGTCGCGGGCATCCGCAACACCGTCCCGCTCGCCGACCTCGAACAGCTCGACAAGGCCTCGTACGACCAGCTGATGCAGATCATGCAGACGCTGGAGACGCACTACAAGGACCTGTGCGACATCGAGTTCACCATCGAGCGCGGCAAGCTGTGGATGCTCCAGACCCGCGTCGGCAAGCGCACCGCGGGCGCGGCCTTCCGCATCGCGACGCAGCTGGTGGACCAGGGCCTGATCGACGAGGCCGAGGCGCTCCAGCGCGTCTCCGGCGCGCAGCTCGCCCAGCTGATGTTCCCCCGCTTCGACGAGAAGGCCGCCACCGAGCTGCTGGGCCGGGGCATCGCCGCCTCGCCGGGCGCCGCGGTCGGCAAGGCCGTCTTCGACTCCTACACCGCGGTGAAGTGGTCGCGCTCCGGCGAGAAGGTCATCCTGATCCGCCGTGAGACCAACCCCGACGACCTCAACGGCATGATCGCCGCCGAGGGCATCCTGACCTCGCGCGGCGGCAAGACCTCGCACGCGGCCGTCGTCGCCCGCGGCATGGGCAAGACCTGTGTCTGCGGCGCCGAGGAGCTGGAGGTCGACACCAAGCGCCGCCGCATGACCGCCCCCGGTGGCGTGGTCATCGAGGAGGGTGACGTCGTCTCCATCGACGGCTCCTCCGGCAAGGTCTACCTCGGCGAGGTCCCGGTCGTGCCGTCCCCGGTCGTCGAGTACTTCGAGGGCCGCATGCACGCGGGCGCCGACGACGCCGACGAGCTGGTCCAGGCCGTGCACCGGATGATGGCCTACGCCGACCGCACCCGCCGCCTGCGGGTACGCGCCAACGCGGACAACGCCGAGGACGCCGCCCGCGCCCGCCGCTTCGGCGCCCAGGGCATCGGCCTGTGCCGCACCGAGCACATGTTCCTCGGTGAGCGCCGCGAGATGGTCGAGCGGCTCATCCTGGCCGACACCGACGCCGACCGGGACGCCGCGCTCGACGCGCTGCTGCCGCTGCAGAAGGCCGACTTCGTCGAGCTGTTCGAGGCCATGGACGGCCTGCCGGTGACCGTGCGGCTGCTGGACCCGCCGCTGCACGAGTTCCTGCCGGACATCACCGAGCTGTCGGTGCGCGTCGCGCTCGCCGAGGCCCGCCAGGACGCCAACGAGAACGACCTGCGCCTGCTCCAGGCCGTGCACAAGCTGCACGAGCAGAACCCCATGCTGGGTCTGCGCGGCGTCCGCCTCGGCCTGGTCATCCCCGGTCTGTTCGCCATGCAGGTCCGGGCGATCGCCGAGGCCGCGGCCGAGCGCAAGAACGCCAAGGGCGACCCGCGCGCGGAGGTCATGATCCCGCTGGTGGGCACCGTCCAGGAGCTGGAGATCGTCCGCGAGGAGGCCGACCAGGTCATCGCCGAGGTCGAGGCCGCCACCGGCACGAACCTCAAGCTGACGATCGGCACGATGATCGAGCTGCCGCGCGCCGCGCTGACGGCCGGCCAGATCGCCGAGGCCGCCGAGTTCTTCTCCTTCGGCACGAACGACCTCACCCAGACCGTGTGGGGCTTCTCGCGCGACGACGTCGAGGCCAGCTTCTTCACCGCGTACCTGGAGAAGGGCATCTTCGGCGTCAGCCCCTTCGAGACCATCGACCGTGACGGCGTGGGCTCGCTCGTCCGCGAGGCCGTGAAGGCCGGCCGGGCCACCCGGCCCGACCTCAAGCTCGGCGTCTGCGGCGAGCACGGCGGCGACCCGGAGTCGGTGCACTTCTTCCACGAGGTGGGCCTGGACTACGTCTCCTGCTCCCCCTTCCGCATCCCGGTGGCCCGCCTGGAGGCGGGCCGCGCCGCGGCGATCGGCGGGGGCAGCGACAGCCGCTGACGCGGCGCTGTGCCGGACGCCGGGCGGGCTGGGAAATCCAGCCCGCTGGGGGCACCTCCCAGCGGTAGCTGGGGGAGTTTGAGGACCGGGGTCCGGGGCGGAGCCCCGGGAGCGTGACCGGCAGGTGACAGGTCGGTTTCATCCGGCGTCAGAGCACGGCGAAGGGGCGGCGCCCGTGCGGGAGCGCCGCCCCTCTTTACTCCCCCACCGGGAGTTGTTGCCGCCCGCATCGGCTCGGGCGGCAACTCGCATACTCAGCGACCGCTTTTTCGCTCGCCACCCCCCACGGGAACGAGCGGGTGCGGCCCTGAGTGCGTGAATAGCATTTCGCTTCTGCGATGTTCGCCGCGACTCCTTTCAACTGTGGCCAAAAGGGCGTGGTAACACCTCGTATCGGTGTGCATACTCAGTGAGCGGGGGGTGGTTGCGGATGTCTCATGTGGGGGTTTGGTGCTGCGTGTCCATTTCACTGGACTCGATCTGGCCCGGTTGCGCCTGGCCGGAGACCCGGACGCACTCTGGGAAACCGTATTGAGCTTGCACCGACTTCGGGACAAACAAGGCGAGTCGATCTTCGGGGATTGGCGCTCGGAAACCCGCACTCGGTTGAATGGTGAAACTCGGCTTCTCGCGCCGCTGGTACCCTCGCGCGGATATTTCCCCGACTTCTTGACCCCGCCCGAAGGCGTACTCGGGCTCGAGTCGGGGATGCAGGCGCTGCGGGCCACGCCCGCCGACCGGGTCCACCAGGAGCTGGGCCGGGTGGCCGGCGCGCGGACGCTGCCCGCTTGGATACGATCGCTCGCCGAGGGCGACGCCCGGGCGTTCGGCAAGCTGATCGGCGCGCTGCACGCCTATCACCAGGCGGCCATCGAGCCGTACTGGCCGCACATCCAGGCGCAGATCGAAGCCGACCGCGCGGTGCGCGGCCGGGCGCTGCTGGACGGCGGAGCCGACGCGCTGCTGTCCTCGCTGCCGCCGATGATGCGCTGGCGGGCACCGGTGCTGGAGTGCGACTACCCCGTGGACCGCGATCTGCATCTGAACGGGCGGGGGTTACTCCTCCTGCCGTCGTTCTTCTGCCGACGCACCCCGGTGGCCTTCCAGAACCCCGAGCTCACCCCGGTGCTCGTCTACCCCGCCCGGCACATGTCGGAGTCCGCGCCCGCGGTCACGCACGCCCCGCGCTCGCTGGGCAAGCTGGTCGGCCACACCCGCTCGGCGGTCCTCGGTTCGATAGGGGGCGGCTGCACGACGAGCGAACTCGCCCGCCGGGTGGGCGTATCGGCGGCCTCGGCCAGCCAGCACGCCGGCGTGCTGCGCGAGGCCGGGCTGGTGCTCACCCTGCGCAACGGCAGCGCGGTGATGCACACGCTGACACCACTGGGCGCGGCCCTGCTGCGCGGTGGCCACCGCGGCACCCAGCTGTGCCCCAAGGACCGGTCGGCGAGGGTCCAGTCATCGATCCCCGAGCGCCCGACCCCGGCCACGATGCTGCAGTCACCCGGGGGGTGACCCGCAGCCCCTTTCAATCCGGCCGCCGCTTCAGTCGTCGATCCCCGACCGCTCCGCCCCCGCCACGATGCTGCACTCTTCCGGGGGACGACCCCCGGACCCCCAGCCGGGCCGTGGCGGGGGCCGTCGCACCGGCCGCCGCTTCAGTCGTCGATCCCCGACCGCTCCGCCCCCGCCACGATGCTGCACTCTTCCGGGGGACGACCCCCGGACCCCCAGCCGGGCCGTGGCGGGGGCCGTCGCACCGGCCGCCGCTTCAGTCGTCGATCCCCGACCGCTCCACCCCCGCCACGATGTACCGCTGGAGCACCAGGAACACGAGCAGCAGCGGGACGATCGAGACGGCGGCCGCGATGAACAGCTCGTGGATGTTCACGACCTGCGCGGTCGTGAACGTGGACAGGGCGACCTGGACGGTCCACGCGTCGCGGTCCTGGCCGATGACCAGCGGCCACAGGAACGCGTTCCAGGCGCCGATGAAGACGATCGTGCCGACGGCGGCGAAGACCGGGCGGGAGTTGGGGACGACGACGCGCCAGTACGTGCGCCAGTACCCGAGCCCGTCCACCTGCGCCGCGTCCTCCAGCTCCCGGGGGAAGCCCAGGAAGTACTGCCGGAAGACGAAGCACGCGAACGCGCTGAACAGCGTGGGGATGATCAGACCGCGCAGCGTGGAGACCCAGCCGAGCGAGGAGACGAGCACGAAGGTCGGCACGAACGTGACCGCCGCCGGGACCATCAGGGTGCCGAGGATCGCGTAGAAGACGGCGTTCGCGTGGCGGTAGGGGATGCGGGCCAGGCCGTAGCCGGCCAGGGAGGCGAGCAGCAGGGTGCCCACGGTCGTCGCCACCGCGATGAGCGTGGAGTTCAGCAGCGCGTGCGCCATCGGCACGTTCGGGTCGGCGAAGAGCTCGCGCAGGTTCGACCAGCGCAGTTCCCCGGGGAAGAACGTCCACCCGGGCGCGGTGATCTCCTCCTCCGACGCCAGGCCGTTGCGCACGAGCAGATAGAAGGGGATCAGGAACAGCGCGGCCAGCGCGATCAGCAGCACCAGCCGCAGCGCCCGGCCGGCCCGTACCAGTGCGTCGTTCATCTACACCGCCTTCTCGTCTTTGCCGCCGAGCCCGAACCAGCGCGCCTGCGCCACCGTCACCACCGCGATGATCAGCGCGAGGATGACCGCCCCCGCGCTGCCGAGGCCGAGGTTCTGCCCCTGGCCGAGGGCCGTGTAGTAGAGGTAGACCAGCGGCGGCCGGGCGTAGGGCGGGTAGCCGCGCGCGTCGGAGAGCAGGTTGTAGAACTCGTCGAACGCCTGGAACGCGCCGATGACCAGCAGCAGCACCACCGCGACGGAGGTCGCGCGCAGCGCGGGGAAGGTGATGTACCGGAAGGTCTGCCACCCCGGCCGCGCCCCGTCCACGGCGGCGGCCTCGTACAGCTGGGGCGGGACCCGCTGGAGCCCGGCGAGGAAGAGCACCATGTAGAAGCCCGCCTGGAGCCAGAGCCGGACGGTGACGATGACCAGCCAGTACCAGGGCGGGTCGGTCGTCGACAGCCAGGCGATCTGGTCGGCGCCGAACCAGCCGAGGACGGTGTTGGCCAGTCCGAACCGCACCCCGTTGAAGATCGACAGCTTCCAGACCAGGGCCGCGACGACATACGAGCAGGCGGTCGGCAGGAAGAAGACCGACCGGAAGAACGCCTGGGCGAACCGCAGCCGGTTGACCGCCAGCGCGAGGCCGAGCGACAGCGCGTACGTGGCCGGGACGATGAAGGCGGTGAAGACCGCGAAGGTCAGCAGGGCGGCGCGGAAGGACGGGTCGCCCAGCATCGCCGTGTAGTTGTCCAGGCCGACGAAGTCCGTCGGGGAGACGGTGTTGTGGGCGTCGAAGAAGCTGAGGTAGACGCTCCAGGCCAGCGGTACGTACGTGAAGAGAATGAGCCCGGCCGCGAACGGGCCGACGAAAATCCAGAACCAGAGGGTACGGTTCCGCTGCCGCGCCGGGCGGGGTGACGCGGGTGTCGCGGCACCGGGTGCCATGCCGCGAGGCGCCGTTTCGGCCTTGCTCCGCGTCGCCATTCAGGACGTCTTCTTCACGCGTCGCAGCTCGGCCCCGGTCGTGCGGACGGCCGCCTTCAGCTCGCGGTCGGGGTCGGCGCCGTCCTTGATGATGCGGCTGAGAGCGTCCTGATAGGCGGTTTGGCTCGCGACCGTCCACAGAAGGGGCTGCGCGTAGCCGTGGTCGACGGTGAAGCGCACGATGTCGGCCGCCGCCCCCGATCGCAGCCTGTCGGCCTTCTTCGCCAGGGAGACACGGGCCGGGATGTGGAAGCCGTAGGAGAGCGCGAAGTCCTGCTGGAAGTCCGTGCGCTCCACCCACAGCCACTTCACGTACGCCTTGGCCGCCGCCTTGCGCCGGCTGCGGGCGCTGACCGCGCTGCCGTACGCGCCGACGGGCACGGCGGGCCGCCCGCTCGGGCCGTCGGAGGGGAAGGGCAGCACCCCGAAGTCGTCCCCGAGTGCCTTCTTGATCTGCGGCAGCGCCCACAGCCCCGACCACTGCATGGCCGTCAGCCCCTGGACGAGGGCGGAGGGGTCGGACCAGTCGGCGGGGGCGCCCAGCAGCAGCGACTTGTCGGCGTAGAGCCGACGGATCTTGCCGAGCGTACGGGCGGCGGCCGGGTCGTCGAAGCCGACCTTGCCGTCGGCGGTGACCAGGCTCAGGCCCGCCGCGTGCAGCGGGGTGCCGCCGAGGACGCCCGCGCCGCCGTCGTTGCCGAGGAAGAGCCCCTTGGTCCGGGCGTCGGTGAGCTTTTTCGCGGCGTCGACCAGCTCGTCCAGCGTCCGGGGCGGCTTCACCCCGGCCTTGTCCAGCAGGCTTCTGCGGTAGTAGAGCACCTGGGTGTCGATGACCTGAGGGACGGCCCAGATCCGGCCGTCGTGGGTCTTGGGAGCGAGGGCCGCCGGATGGAAGTCGTCCTTGACGCCCTGCACGAGGTCGGTGAGGTCGACGATCTGTCCGCCCCGGATCTGGTCCAGCGTCGGGCCGTTGACCTCGAAGACGTCCGGCCCCGAGTCGGTCAGCAGGGCGGCCGCGGTCTGCTGGTCGTAGTTTCCGGGCCGCCACTGCACCCGGACGTCCGCGTTTTTATAGGCCTTCGCGTACCGCCGCACGGCCGGTTCGGTGCCCGCCTCGCCGTACTGGTGGTACCACTGGGACAGTTGGGAC
Organism: Streptomyces syringium; assembly: GCF_017876625.1. Taxonomy (NCBI): domain Bacteria; kingdom Bacillati; phylum Actinomycetota; class Actinomycetes; order Kitasatosporales; family Streptomycetaceae; genus Streptomyces; species Streptomyces syringium. Next base: position 2,519,485 of record NZ_JAGIOH010000001.1, on the reverse strand, counting down.
CGGGAACCGCTGTCTTCGCGCCCGGTGTTGGAGCCGCAGGCGGCGGCGAGCCCGCCCGCCAGGGCGAGCCCGCCACCGGTTGTCAGGAGTCGTCTGCGGCTGATCGGCATGTCGCGTCCCCTCGCTGCGTTGACGTCGGCGTGTCACTGAGCGCCTGGATCGTATGGCTCAACGATCAACGATGGAGGGGGAACGCAACAGAGGGGTTACCGCCGCGTGTCGGCCTTTCCGGCCGGTTCGCCACCTTGCGCCGCGCCACTTTGCGCCGCGCCAGCTTGCGCCGCGCCAGCTTGCGCCGCGCCACTTTGCGCCGCGCCGATCCGGAAGCGCAGCCGGCAGATCACCGCGTCGGTGTCCCGGCGCACCGCGTGCGCGACGACCGCGCCGCGCTGGTTCTGCAGCAGCCGCTGCCAGACGTGCGCGGGCTCGACCTCCGGGATGAGGACGGTGACGCGGTTGTCCGGGTGCCGGTCCGCGATCTCACGTACGTAGTCCACGATCGGGCGGCCCAAGGAGCGTGACGGGGCGGGCAGTTCGACGAGGTCGACACCGGGCCGCCACAGCTCCCAGTCGCGGCGCAGCGACTCCGCCGCCGCCCGCCCGTCCGGGTCGGCCTGGGTGACGGTCACCGCCACGACCTCGTCGCCGAGCGACACGGCGGCGGTCAGTGCCTTGCTGGTCAGCCGTGACAGCGAGGAGACGGGCACGACGACCACGGAGTGGCAGCGGCGGGGCGCCTCGGGCACCCGGCCCAGCTCCAGGCGAGCCCCGATCCGCCCGTACGCGCCGTGGACGGTCTCGAACACCAGGACAAGCAGCGGCAGCGCGACCACGATCAGCCACGCGCCCTCGGTGAACTTCGTCGCGGTGACGACGACGGCCGACACGCCCGTGAGCACCGCGCCGAAGCCGTTGAGGAGCGCCTTGCCCAGCCAGCCGGTGGAACGTTCCTGCCGCCAGTGCCGGACCATGCCGACCTGGCAGATCGTGAAGCCGACGAACACCCCGATCGCGAACAGCGGCACCAGCGTGTTGACGTCACCGCCGGAGAAGACCAGCAGCAGCGCGGAGACGGCCGCGAGCGCGAGCACACCGTGCCGGTGGACCTGCCGCTCGGCCTTGAGACCGAACACGTGCGGCAGGTAGTTGTCCCGGGCCAGCAGCCCCATCAGCACCGGCAGCCCGCCGAACGAGGTGTTCGCCGCCAGCGCCAGCAGCACCACGGTCGCGAACTGCACGACGTAGAACGCCCAGTTGTGCCCGAGCGAGGCGTCCGCGAGCTGCGCGAGGACGGTGACGCCCTCGACCGGCTGGAGATGGAAGCGGCCGATGAGGACCGACAGACCGATGAGCATGACGCCCAGCAGCGCCCCCAGCGCGACCTCCGTGCGCTGCGCCCGCCGGGTGGCCGGCGCACGGAAGGACGGCACGGCATTGGCCACGGCCTCGACACCGGTCAGCGCGGAGCAACCGGCGGCGAACGCCTTCAGCAGGAGCAGCGCCCCGACGGTCGTGGCGTTGTCGGACAGCACGGACGCATGACCGGCGGCGGCCTCGGTGCTGGCAGGCGCGTCCCGGAACAGCCCCACGACGATCACAGTCATGATCGAGCCGACGAAGACGGCGGTCGGAATGATGAAGGCCTTGGCCGAGTCCACGATGCCGCGCAGATTCACGGCCGTGACCAGCGCGAGGACGCCCAGGCAGATCCACAGCCGGTCGTCGTAGAGAGAGGGGACGGCGGAGGTGAGCGCCGCGACGCCCGCGGTGACGGACACCGCGACGTTCAGCACGTAGTCCAGCACCAGGGAAGCGGCGGTGAACAGACTGGTGCGCCGCCCCAGATGGCGCTTGGCGACGGCATAGCTGCCGCCGCCGTCCGGGAAGGCCGCGATGACCTGCCGGTAGGAGGCGACGAGCACGGCCAGCAGCGCCGCGATCGCGAGCGTCACCGGCAGCGTGAAGCCGAGCCCGTGCGCGCCCGCGGCGGCGAGTACGAGGACGATCGCCTCGGGCCCGTACGCGACGGACGCCATCGCATCCAGCGACAGAGCCGCCAGGCCCTGCGTCGCGGTCAACCGGTGCCGGTCGTCCGCCGCGGGCCCGGCGGCCCCGGTATCAGGCGGCTGCTCGCCGGTCCCGGCGGGCCGGTCGTGCTTGTTGGCCAGCATGGACATGAGTGGTCGTACCTCCGTGACGATGGGTCGCCGGGACCGGCGAGCAGCCGCTTGGCGCGAGTCGCCGCTTGGCGTCCCGGAGGCTCAGGTTGCGCCTGTGATGCCACGGAGGAGCCGGGCCTTGGCGGTGCCTTGGCGCGTTTTGGCGGTTTCTTCACGCGTCCTTGACGCCGGGGGAGGGGCGGCCGTCAGCGCGGCGTCAGGGTTGCCGGGCCCGGCGTCAGTGCCGCGTCAACACCGCACATGGGGCGGACGCGCCGGTTCTAGCGTCAGGACCATGGGACGCCGACAGGCATTACGGTCGCGGGTGCACGGGTCGCTGGCGCATGGCCGCGGGGCCGTTTACGGGCGGGAGGCGCGTCCCTCGGCGGGCGGGGTGCTCGCCTGGGACCGTGGCTGGCGGCGCGAGGCCCGGTCGGCCTGGCTGTGCGGCCTGGCGCTCGCCGGCGTCCTCACCGCCATCGACCTCGGGCGGGGCGGGCTCGACGGGCCGCGCGGCTGCTTCTGGGCGGCGCTCGGCGCCACGCTCGTCCTCGTCCTGCGCCCGGCCCGGATCACCGCCGGCGACGGCTGGCTGGCCTCGAGCGGCCTGCTGCGCGAGCGGCGCGTACGGACGGACCTGCTCACCCGGGTCCGGCGGGAGGACGGCATGACACCGCGCCTGGTCCTGCGGGACATCAAGGGCGGCCGCGTCGAACTCGCCCCCCAGGTCCTCGCCGACAACCCCCTGCTCTGGCACCACCTGGACACCGGAGCCCGCCGCGCCCGCGAGCGCGGCGTGCTGGTGGAGGGAGCGGGGGTGCTGACCGCTCTGGCGGAGCGGATCGACGGGGAGGGGGCGCGGAGGCTGTTGAGCTCAGCCGAATTCAGCCCGTCCGGCGATTGAGGACGGCGCTTGAGGACACCGCCGCGCAGCGGAGGTGCACACCAATCCGCCGGACAGGCTATCCGTACGTCACACCCGTGAGACGCTCCGAGGCCGCCCACAAACCCGCACTCGCCTTGTCGCTCAGCGTCCACTTCGCGCGGGCGGAGCGCGTGGGGGAGCCACGCCAGAGCTGCACGCGGGGGCCGAAGAAATCGTCCTGGCCGACGTCCGGCGCGGTGGCCGCGTAGAGCGAGGGAAGTGCGCCCTCCTCGGCGCTCTGCGCGAGGAACCGGTTGAGGAGCTCGGCGCCGCGCTCCATCCAGGCGCGCTCCTCCATCCGCGCCCCCGTGGTCTGGAGGTTGGTCGCCGCGTACCCGGGGTGCGCGGCGACGGCCACGACCCGCGAGCCCTCGGCGGTCAGCCGGCGCGCCAGCTCATGAGTGAAGAGGAGGTTGGCGCTCTTGGAACGCCCGTACTGGATCCAGCGGTGGTAGCGGTGGTCCATGTTGAGATCACGCGGGTCGACCGTGCTGAGGAAGTGCAGCCCGCTGGAGACGGTGACCACCCGCGCCCCGTGCCCGGCCTCCCGCAGCCGGGGGAGCAGCAGCCCGGTCAGCGCGAAGTGGCCGAGATGGTTCGTACCGAACTGCATCTCGAAGCCGTCGACCGTGCGGCGCTGCGGCAGTGCCATCACGCCCGCGTTGTTGATCAACAGGTCCACCCGGTCGTCCGTGAGATCCGCCGCGAAGGCCCGTACGGACGCGAGGTCCGAGAGGTCCAGCGGCGCGAACACCACGTCCGCACCGGGCGCCTCCGCCCGTACCCGTTCCTCCGCAGCCTTGCCGCGTGTCGCGTCGCGGCAGGCCAGCACCACCCGCGCGCCGCGCCGGGCCAGCTCCCGGGCGGTGATGTAGCCGATGCCGCTGTTGGCACCGGTCACCACGGCGGTACGGCCGCTCTGGTCGGGGATGTCGTGCGCGGTCCAGCCAGTCACGTCTGCTGTGCTCCTCTGCTCGGCGAACCACGGGGGCCGCTACGCGTCAGTAGCTTGCGTGCGTTCCAGCGTAGGCGAGGAGGGGCGCGCGCGGGCAGCCCGGGTGCCTATTAGTGCGCCGTCCGCGCCCCGTTGAGCCGAACGGGTGCCGATGGCTCATGGCCGACGCCCACCGACTTGTGCGGGTGCGACCCCGCGCTGCCCGTACGATCGCGCCGGTGAGCCCCGACATATCGCTGACCACGCTGCTCCTGCTCTGCCTGGCCGCCGCCGCGGCCGGGTGGATCGACGCCGTCGTCGGCGGGGGCGGCCTCCTCCAACTCCCGGCGCTGCTGGTCGGCCTGCCGCATCTGCCGCCCGCGCACATCCTCGGCACGAACAAGGCCGTCGCCATCTGCGGCACGACCGCGGCCGCCGTCGCCTACACCCGCCGCGACCCCATGACACTGCGCGCGGGCCTGCGCATCGGCGCCGCCGCCCTCGTCGGCTCCCTGGCCGGCGCCTTCTTCGCCTCCGGCATCAACAGCGCCGTACTGCGCCCCCTGATCATGGTCGTCCTGCTCGCCGTCCTCGCCTTCGTTCTCCTCCGCCCCACCTTCGGCGCGACGGCACTTCCCTCCGGCCCGGTCACGCGCCGCCGCGTGCTGACCGCGATCGCCGTGGCGGGCCTGGGTATCGGCTTCTACGACGGCCTCATCGGCCCCGGCACGGGCACGTTCCTCGTCATCGCCCTCGCGGCGATACTCCACATGGACCTGGTGACGGCCTCCGGCACGTCCAAGGTCATCAACGTCTGTACGAACGTGGGCGCGTTGGTGACCTTCTCCCTCCAGGGCGCCGTGCTGTGGCAGGTAGCGGCCCCCATGGCCGTCTTCAACCTCGTGGGCGGCGCTACAGGCGCGCGGATGGCACTGAAGCGGGGGAGCGGGTTCGTGCGCGGGGTGCTGGTCGTGGTGGTGGTGTCACTGGTGTGCAAGCTGGCGTTTGACCAGTGGGGCTGGTGAGACGTTCCGTCATAGGGCTGCACAGGAGCCCGAGATGGGCGATATTTAGCTGCTCATACAGTTAGCACTGCTTTGCAGGGCTCAATCTGCCGGTTCCTGACCGGTTCCTGAACAGAGGTTGCCTAGATGAAGTTGTCACGGATCACCGCGGTCGTAGCCGCCGCCTCCATAGCCCCGGCCGTCTTCCTCACCACGCCGGCGGTCGCCGACGGTGCCGATTCCAAGCCGCCGGTGACGGCGGGCTCTGAGCAGAGGCCGGGCCCTGCCGGGGGCGAGAAGTCCTCGGCGGAGGAGCCGGACGCGACTCAGCCCGGACGCGCTGTGGACGTCATTAACTTCCCCGAGAAGCTCACGGCGGGTGGCGACTGGACAGAGTTCTCGTTCGTCCTAGACAACGAGAACGCTGAGGAAGTCAAGGACTTCTCCTTGAGCTTCTGGCTTAGCAGCACGGGCAAGAGCACCGGGCAGCTCGATCCGGAGGACCCCCGAGCCACCAAGCTGAAGTACCGGACGCGCAGCGGCTCCGCCACCTCGAAATGGGAGTCGATGGTCGACGTCGTCACCAACGTCGGCGTACAGGGCAAGAGGCAGTTCGGCAAGATCCCCAAGGGGGAGAAGCTCACCGTCGACCTGCGTATCCGCCTGGGTGACGCCTTCCCGGCAGGGAAGGCGGGGCCGATTGTGAACACCCCCGAAGGTGTCGAGGCGCCGTCGCTGTCGGATATCACCGTCATGGCCAAGGACGGCGGCAAGACGGATCCCACGGGCGACCCGAAGCCGACGGCCACGGCGACCACGGGCGGCGGAACCAAGACCAAGGACCCCAAGACCGGGCCCAGCCCGAAGGCGTCCGCCACCGCAACCCCGACGACGAGCGCCACGGCCACCGCCACCGCTACCGCCACGCCGTCCGCGAGTGCGTCTTCGACGTGGTCCGCCGCGGGCAGCAGCACCGGCACCACCACCGGCGGCAGCGGTGAACTCGCCAAGACGGGCGCCGGCTCCTCCACCCCCTGGGCCGTCGCAGGCAGCGCGGGTGCGCTCGCACTGGGCACCGGCCTGGTAGTGACGGCCCGCCGCCGGGGCTCGCACGAGGGCTGACCAAGCACAGCTAAGGTCGAGACAAGGCCAGGCACTGTATTCCCTGGCCTTGTCAGTTGCGGAGACGGTTTGGGTCACAGGAGCTAGACCGTGTCCGGCGGATCTTGGCTGCGGGCCGTCTTGCCGCCTGCGGCGGCGGGCGCCCTGCGAGCGCGTCCTCAATCCCCCCAGCTACCGCTGGGAGGTGCCCCCCAGCGGGCTGCATGCGCAGCCCGTCCGGCGATTGAGGACACCACCGCGCAGCGGGGTGCGGCCGACACGGCCCACAGCCCCCGGCCCGCATGATCCGCCGGACATGCCATAGGCCGGTAGGAGCTGCTCATGGGCTTGAGGGCAACTCCCTCGACGCCTCTCTCCGCCCACGGATCCGACAGCCACTCCTGACCTGGTCTGCTGACGTCGTCATGGGGCACGACATCCACGGCGGGCCGAGCTGAAGGTCCCGAAAGAGCTGTTCCAGGATGGCCCGGCGCTCCCGGTAGGGCAGAGCAGTAACGTCTCCCGAACCAGTGTGAATCACATCGAAAACTACATAGTGGGCGGGTTCTCTTAATGCCAGTCGGGCCGCAGCCGCAGCACCGCTGCGTGTCCGCTGCCGAAGCCGGTCGAACGCAAGCCTCTGGCCGACCCACACGACCAGCTCGCCATCCAATAGCAGCCCCACCGGCAGGTCCCGGACGGCTGCTGCGGAAACGGAATTAGAGATTCTCGCCGATATATAATCAACAAGCCTTTGAATTCCTCGATGCGGGGTGAGAATCGCCCGGAAGATCCATTTTTATGCCCGCGGCCCCTGCGAGGTCAGCTTGTTTGTAGGTTGCACGTGCTCGATCGTTCCCTTTATGATCCGGCGTGGGGATCGGGGTGACTTCCCGAAATGCACCGAACTTTATATGGGGGAACAATGCGTTCACTGCACCGCAGTCGAAAACTGCTTGCCGGTACGGTGGTATCTGCTACCGCGCTGCTGGCCACACTCACTCCGGCTGTGGCGGCGGACAATCCGGCGCAGGATGCCGCCAAGAAGGCCCAGCTGCATGCGCTGCTGGCGGCGATCGATATGACGGGTTCGGCCCTGGATTCGGGCCAGGAATCCGCGATCAGCAGACACTACGCCCTCCTCGACCTCCTCCGGCAGCAATTCCCCGAGGTGGCCCGGAAGGTGTCCGATCCTCGGCAGTTGGAGGTGACCGCGAAGGAGGCGGTCGTCACCGAGGACGGGGAGATCGTGTCCCCGGAAACCGGAAAGCCGCTCGGCAAGGACGAACTCGCGGCGATCGAGCCTCCTGCAGACGCCCAGGCGAGCGAGCCCTCCGAGGAGCAGGAGACGCCCGAGGAGACGGATGCCGATCCGAACGCCCCCGCGGAGGGCGATGCCGCGCTCGCGGCGGCCGCCGTCCGGGGTGGCAAGTGGAAAATGACCCACATCACCTACACCCATCGCAGCTATTTCGGTAACACGATCTTCAAGTACCACACGTATGCGCGCTTCAATTACAAGGGCGGCAAGGTGCGCGCCTGGGGCAAGCGGTACGACAACACCAGCAATGAGGACAGCGGGGTCGACGTCGGCGGCAGAATGATGAACCGCAAGTCCAAGGTTCCGGCGTCCTCTGCTACTTCCATCATGAAGCGCAAAGTCACGTTCAAGATCCCGATCTACGGCGAATATGCGACCGTCTACCCCTGGGCCAAGGTGAAGGTTTACGGCTCCGGCCGGACGAAGATCGCGGGCACCGGCGCCTGACGCGGGAAACGCACCTCTCCTCAATGGCGTGAGCCCTCTACGACACGTATCGACATCGTGCCGTAGAGGGCCGCTTTTGCCACCGACGTTCCGGAATCCGCCGCGCCGGTTCCTGCGCCCCGGGTCATCGCTGACAGCGGGCCGCCCACGGGCTGGCGCCGACTCGGGATCCGGCGCGACCCACACGCCCGCCCTGTAGAAGCTGCATAGTGAACTCCGTGGCAGCGAAGAGAATTCAGGTTTCCCGAGAGACTCGGAATCACCTCGCCGAGCTTGCTGAGCAGCGCGGCCTGAGCATCGGGCAACTGGGCAGGGCATTGGTGGCCGAGCACCCCACGGCCGCGCAGTGGGCGGAGCGGCTTGCTGCCGACCGGGAGGTCGTGCGCCGGGTGATCGGTGTCGGGATCAGTGATGAGGAGTTCGATCAGGCTCCTGACGTGCGGGGCAATCTTTGCGAGATCGCGGCGGACAAGGCTTGTGATCACCCTCGACGGCAGCGCCGTCAGCCATGAGTTCCGGGGCCCAGTTCTCTCTCCCCTGACAGGTCCCACTCGCCGCAGAACGGCCACGCCCCTCGGTCGGGTGGTTTGGGACGCACCTTTCGCTCACCCGTCGAACCGGCCGGAAGAATAGGTCTGTTGTAGCCGTCGGGAGGGATATTCGGATGGGAACGAAGTGGTCTGCCGGTCCGTGGGGAATGGGGCTGGCCTTGGTAGCCGTCTTGGCATCAGTCGCAGCGCCAGCGGCCGCTCATGGCCAAGCATCGCATCAGTTGGCCAAGCGCATCGTGCTCACGAACCCGGACAGCGGCCGGTCCGTGTCCGCGAGCACGGGTGATGATATCGAGGTCCGCCTCACCCACTACAGGGAACGCGGTCTCAACTACAGCTGGGACGTCCCGCAGTCCAGTGACTCCGCGGTGCTCCGACGAACGTCGGGTGGTAGCACACCGGCCGGCGACGCGACAGCGATCTTCACCGGGGAAAAGGCCGGCACTGTCACCCTCAGCGCGGCTCGCCGTTGCCGCCCCGATCCGGGCAACATCTGCCCCCTGGTCATTTCGCCTTGGCGCGTCACGGTGACCGTGCAGTGACCTGACCCGTCGACAGCCCTAGAAGAGAACGTCAGCGAGGCGGTCGACCTGGTCGATGTCCGAGGACCAGCAGTAGAGGATGACCTCGTCGGCGCCGATCCCGGTAAAGGCCGCGGCCGCGTCGCGGATGGCCTGCGGTGTGGTGAGAAGGCCGTTCGCCACATGGTCCGCGCGCCCGGTGAAGTCGTAGTAGCTGCGGATGTTACGCAGGGCCTGCTCCACCGTGCTCTGCGAGCCAAGGGCGACGTTCACCTGGGCGACCAGGCGTGGGCTGCCGGAGCGGTCGTACTTCTCCCAGACCGCCTCGACGCTGCGGTACAGGTCGGCCATGAACGGCGGTGGAAGCGCGGCACCGAGGAACCCGTCCCCGTACTGGCCGACGCGCTCGATCGCGGCCGGAGAGAAGCCTCCGAACAGCACTTCCGGGCCGCCAGGCGTCGAGGGCGCAGGGCCGATCGGCCCGGCATCCGCGCCGTACGGCTCGCCGGCCCAGGTCCGACGCAGCAGCGGCATCTGCTCGTCGAGGCGGCGGCCCCGACGGCGGATGTCGATGCCCGCGGCCAGGCAGTCGTCCTCGCGACCGCCGACGCCGATGCCGAGCGTGAAGCGGCCGCCCGACAAGCGGTCGAGGGTCGCTGTCTGCTTTGCGAGGATCGCGGTGTTGTGGACGGGCGCGATCAGCACCTCGGTCTGGAGGCGGATGCGGGACGTGGCACCAGCAAGGGTCGCGAGGGTGATGAGGGGCTCGGGGTTGTCGAAGACAAGCCGGTCCAGCAGGCCGAGCGTGCTGAACGGGCTGGCGTCGGCACGCTGCGCCCAGCTCAACAGCAATGCGGGGTCGTCAATGGGAAGGCCAAGGCCGATTTTCATGGGGAGGATCCTCCGGAGGGCATGCCAAATCAGGTGCCGCCCCTCCGTGGCTCCGCGCATGTGCGCGGGCTCGCTCCCGTTCTGCGACGTGGTTCCAGAGAGCGTGATCTTTAGAGTGCGGTGACCGTAACGCGGTCATCCAGGCTTGAGCAACACCTTTTCTGGCACGCACCCCTGGGCACTTCTCGATGGCCGAATGATCGAGACCGCCCTCACGCGGGTGGGACGGGCGCCCATCCGTCCCGTGTATCACTGGTGCTCCGCCGCACGGCGGATAGGGACCGGCCTCTGGTGTGATGTGTGGGCGCCGGCACCGGCGGCATCGTGGTGGGAGGTGGTCAGCACGTCGCTGGCGCCGCTCATCCAGGAGGAAGCAATGTCCCGTGTTCGCCGTCCCTTTGGTGCCGCCGTCGCCCTCGCCGTATGCGCGGCCGCTGTGCTGATTTCAGGGGCGAGCGGGCCGGCTGCGGCGGCCGGGAGTGACACCCGGGTCGCCGTCCGGCAGACGCCGGACGAGCCCTCGCTCACCGGGTCCGCCAAGCTCAAGCGCAAGCCGGGTGACGACGTGCACTTCTCCTTCAACGCCCGCGGCTTCGCCGACAAGGCGCGCGGCACGTTCTACGTCAGCCACCACATGGGCAAGGACTGGGGCGGCTATTTCAAGGGGCGTATCGACTGCCTGCTGACCGGCGGACCGGTCGCCGTGGCGACGGGCATCGTGACCGAGTCGCACTTCGAGGCCGCGCCCGGTCTGCCGCAGATTGGGGATCTGAAGGGCAAGCGATTCGGATTCACCGTGCTGGACGACGGCAAGAAGGGTGACCGGCTGGGTTACAGCTGGGCGCTCGACGGGCTGCCGAAGAAGAGCGTTGGCCCCTGCCAGGGCAGCGCCCCCTTCGAGACCCTGGAGAAGGGCAACTTCAAGGTCCACCACTGGATGCCGTCACGGGAAGCGGAAGCCACCAAGGCGACGACGACGAAGGACTGATCGGAGCCGGTCGTAAGGGGGGAGCTGTGGGGCCCGGCCGGAGCGCGGCCGGGCTCCACTGCGTTGCCCCCCCGGTCAGCGCCGAGTGCTCGGTACGTGGTCGTAGCAGTAGCCGCGGTGGTGGCCGGCGTTGTCCAGGACGCTGTTGCCGGTCTTGGGGCCGACGATGCCGTCCGCCCCGAGCTTGGACGCCTTCTGGAACTTCACCACCCAGGTCTTCGTGGCGGACCCGAACTTGCCGTCCTCGCCGATCGGGCGCCCCTTGCCCGTTCGCTCCGCCCAGTTGTTCACGGCCCGCTGAACACACCACACGCCGTGCGAGTTGCCGGACCCGACGGAGATGTTGGCTATACCCGGCTTGGCGTTCGCCGTACCGGCCAAGCCGCCGCCCACCATGCCTGCCGCCGCGGCCATGATGCCGATCGTGCATACGGTCTTCTTGATGCCTGCCATGAGCGCATGTCCTTCCCGAGGATCGTGCCGCCGGTCGTCGGCGCGTTGGAAAAGTTATGCGCGGCGGGGCCATGACCGCGTCCCGCAGGTGTTTGATCTCTGCCGTCCATCCGCTGCGGTACGCCGCGATCACCTCAACCCCGTGCGGTACGACGGCACGCCGCGCCGCATCCAAAACCACACCGTCTACCCCGCCCCCTGATCAATGCGCCTGCATTCGGGTCGAGTTGGCGGGTCGGTCGGGCTACGGTCCGACAGTCATCCACCGGAAGATCTACGGGTGGAGGCGGTAATCCGGCTCGAGTTTCCACCTGCTCCCGGACGGCAGCAGGCTTTCCGAGAAGATCGCCGCCATTGAACAATGCACTATCCAGATGGAGTTGGCTCCTTCATGACCCACGCCCGTCCGGGCCCCTCTGCGGGATCGTCCGCCGCTGTCAGCATGTGGCGGCACAGGCGGACGGGACGATCTCGTTCCGCCTCGTGAAGAAACGTTCCTGCTGCGGCCTTCCGGCCGCGCTGGACAGACGAGAGGAGAGACCGTGCAACGTCTCACCCGACGCGACATGGTTCGACGGTCCATGCTGGTGGTGGCCGGTACCGCGCTCGCCGGTCAGACCGCCGTCACCACGGCGAACGCCTCGCCCCTGAGCCCGCATACCGCGCGTGCCGCCGACGTGCCGGCCGCATTCGACGAGACGTATCTCGGTCGGCACATCGAAGGCTGGCCCGCCGATGAGGGGCATGGCGGCCACACCGGTCATGGCGGAGCCGACGGCCATGGTCTCGTCGAGTTCGTCGTCCGCATCGACAACGACGATCTGCACGTGATGCAGAACGCCGACGGCACCTGGATCAGCGTGATCGACCACTACGAGACGCACCCCACCCCCCGCGACGTGGCCCGCGCCGCCGTACGGGACCTCGACGGGGCATCACTCGTGCCCCTCGCCGTCTGACATCGCGCTCGGCACCCCCGCACCGAAAGGATCCGTCGTCATGGCAGACCGCAAGAACCAGGCAGACCTGTCGGCCGCCGAGAAGCGGAACTTCATCGACGCCGTCATCGCCCTCAAGCGCCAGGGCCGCTACGACGAGTTCATCACCACGCACAACGCCTTCATCATGAGTGACACCGATGACGGCGAGCGAACGGGGCACCGTTCACCGTCGTTCCTGCCCTGGCACCGCCGGTTTCTGCTCCAGTTCGAGCAGGCGCTCCAGAGCGTCAACCCTTCCGTCATGCTGCCCTACTGGGACTGGACGGTCGACCGTTCGCCCAGCAGCTCGCTGTGGGCGGACACGTTCCTCGGCGGTGACGGCCGCAGCGGAGACGGGCGGGTCACCTCCGGAGCGTTCGCCTTCGGAGGCGGTAATTGGCCCATGAACATACGGGTCGACGGCAGGACCTTCTTGCGGCGAGCCCTGGGCGTCGGCACCCGCGAACTCCCCACTCGGGCGGAGGTGGACGCCGTGCTGGCCATGCCCACGTATGACGCCGCCCCGTGGAACAGCAGGTCCGAAGGCTTCCGCAACCACATCGAGGGATGGCGCGGCCCCAACCTGCACAATCGCGTCCACGTCTGGGTCGGCGGTCAGATGACGAGCGGGGCTTCGCCGAACGATCCGGTCTTCTGGCTGCATCACTGTTTCATCGACAAACTGTGGGCCGACTGGCAGAGGCTGCACCCCTCCTCCGGCTACGTGCCCGTCTCGGCCCCGCGCAATGTGATCGGCCTCCGCGACACGATGAAGCCCTGGAACGACGTCACGCCGGAGGACATGCTTGACCACACGAAGTTCTATACCTACCGCTGACCAGGCGGGGGGCTTGGTGGGCTGAGAGGAAGTCGGCATGAGCGTGGTGGAGGCTGTAGATGTCCCGCAATCCCTGGCGTCGTCGTACGCCAGAAGTTTCGGCGAGCAGGGGACGGCCTGGATCACCGCGCTGCCGGCTCTCGCCGCGGAATTCCTGGACCGCTGGGAGCTGAAACGGGACGGCGTCGCCGGAGCGGGGGAAGCCTCGCTGGTGTTGCCGGTGTCGGGCAAGGACGGCACGCGCGCGGTCCTCAGACTCCAGATGCCCAGGGAGGAGACAACCGCCGCGCTCATCGGTCTGCGCACCTGGAACGGTGACGGGATGGTACGGCTGCTCGACCACGATCCCGACAGCGGCACCATGCTCCTGGAGCGGCTGGACGGTGCCCGCACGCTGGCATCGGTCGAGGACGACGACGCTGCGATGGGCATCCTGGCCGGGCTTCTGGCCCGGCTGGTCCGCGTTCCCGCGCCGCAGGGGTTGCGCAGCCTCAAAGTCATCGTCAACGAGATGCTGGAGCAGGTTCCGCAGGTGGTCACGGCACTGGCCGACCCGGCCGACCGGCAGCTCCTGCGCGGCTGGGCGTCGGCGGTGGCCGAGCTGATCGACGAACCCGGCGACCGGCTACTGCACTGGGACCTGCACTACGACAACGTGCTCGCCGCGTCGCGCGAGCCGTGGCTCGCCATCGACCCCGAGCCGCTCGCCGGGGACCCCGGCTTCGACCTGTGGCCCGCGCTGGACAGCCGGTGGGACGACGTCGTCGCGAAGGGCGACACTCCGCGCATTGTGCGGCGCCGCTTCGACCTGCTCACCGAGGCCCTGGGCCTGGACCGCGCACGGGCGACCGGCTGGACGCTGGGGCGGCTGCTGCAGAACTCCCTATGGGACATCAGCGACGGAGAGACCGCGCTCGCCCCGTCGTCCATCGCTGTCGCGGAGTCGCTGCTGAAGCGGTGACCTCTTGTGAACTGGGTATCAGAACGGGCCCTTCTCCAGCTTGAGGGGCTGGAAGGGGTTCCCTGGTCCGCGAAGCTTGTTCTGGACGGGGTCCTCCGGGGCGGCGTTCGTCGGTAGCACCACCGACTCGTAGCGTTTCGCCTGGCCGGCGACCCTCATCTTGTCCCCGCCACTCAGCTTGACGGGGTACCACCCGTCACTCGTTCCGCTGGTGACGTTGACCTCGACCCCGAATTCACAGTCCTTGTTTCCCGTGAAGAAGTAGAGGTCGAAGGAGCGGGCATCGGCTTGCTTCCCGCCGTCGAGGTAGATGCCCTTCGAGAAGGCGTTTCCCTTGATTCGCCAGACTTCCGCCTTCGCGGCCGGGTCGGAAACGACTCTTCCCTCGTGTTGTCTCGGCCGGGGGACGGGCTCCGTGAGATCGAAAGCGATCTCCGTCGGCGGCATTTCCTCCCCGCCGTCCCCGATCGGCGGCGGAACCACAGCGGTCCCCGCGTACCGTGTCGGCTGGCACTTGAGACCGGAGAGCCGCATGTTCTGGACCACGACGGTTCCCTCGTGGAGGGGAGACAGGGTGACTCTGGTCGCGGCCACCCCGACGGGAGCGACTCGGTTCTTCTCGAACCATGTCGAGTACGCCTCCGTCCCGTAGAGGGCCGATTTTCCTTCCCCCAGATCGGCGGTGCGATCAGGGAAGGCGAAGCGTGAGCCGTAGAAGCCAGGTGCCCCCGCCACGCTCGCGATCGGCGGGCCCGCTTCCTTCTTCTTGTCCTCTTCCACCTCCCCCTTCTCCCGGTCTTCCGCTTCCCGCGCGATCTTCACCGAGTCCTCGCCGGACTTCGTGCTGCGATCCTGGTACCACACGCCGAGAATCGCTCCGGGCACCCCGATCAAGGCGCTTAAGCCGCCGATCACGGCCATGACCTTGACCGTCTTCTTCCAGCGCGGGGTTTCCTGGTCCGGTCCGTCGTTCTGTGGAGGCGGCGCCGCCGGAGGTGGAGGCGGAGATGCGGTCATCGTTTCCCCCGGTTCTTCTGCGGTTGTCCGAGGCCGACGTTCTAGCAGAAGGTGTGGGCCCCATCAACTCAACGCGTGATCAATTGAGTTGGCGGCCGTCTGGGGGTGGCTGGAAGTGCGTCACTCTGTGGAGTGAACCCCTCAGTGACTGAACGCGCCCGTCACGAGGGCCTCACGGAAGGTGGTCCAGGGGCTAGGGGAGAAGCGGATCACTGGGCCGTGGGGCTCTTGGAGTCGCGTATCGCCACGATGGCGGGGACGTTGGTGGCTATCTCCACGCATTCGTGGTTGGGGTCGCTGAAGCTCGACTTGCGGAACCGGATGCTTGACTGCCCCCACGCTTCCTTGCTCATGCAGATACCCCCAGCCCCTGGACTCAGCGCGCTCGTTGACTCAACGGTCGAACGTTCCTGTCACGAGTGCTTCACGGAAGGCATCCCAAGGGGCCGGGGAGACTCTGAGGATCGGCCCGTCGGGGACCTTGGAGTCGCGCAACGCCACGATGTCTGAGATGTTCAGGGCTACCTCCACGCATTCGGCTTCGTCGTTGCTGAAGGTCGATTTGCGGAACTGGAAATCTGGCAGCATTTACAGTTCCTTGCTCATGGTGGTGATGAAGGCCCGGGAGTCTTCCGGGCTCAGTGCCTGCGCGGCTACGTCCGCGAAGAGCGCAGCATGTTGTGAGGCTTCCTCGCCGCCTTCCACCCAGCGCTGAGTGAGCGGCACCTCCATGAACACCACGTCCATCGCGCCAGGATCAGAGAACGACAGGATGTTGAACGAGGCGCCCAACGCTCGGTGAGAGCCGGCCTTAAAGGGCAGCACCTGGAGGGTGATGTGCGGCTTCTTGGAGATGCGGCGCAAGTGCTCCAACTGGCCTCCCATCACGTCGCGTCCACCTACAAGGCACCGTAGCGCGGCTTCGTGCACGACGGCCCAGAAGGAGAGTGGGGGATTGTCGGCAAGCCGCTGTTGCCGGTTGATTCGAGTCTGGACAAACTGGTCGTCGGGTCGCAGGGCGCGGACGTAGGCAGGGGTTTGCAGCAGCCCCGGAACGTAGGACACCTGCCATGACTTGACCGAGGTTGCCACGCTCTCCAGGGACACGTACTCCTTGAGCGCTGCGATGAGGGGCAGATCGTTCCACCAGCCCTTCACCTTCCGCCGCTCGCGGTCGATCCGTGCCAACTCCAGGAGCCCGCCTACCACGGTCGGCTCGGTCGCTCCGTACAGCTCGCACAGCGCCCGGATGTCCGGATCCCGCATCGGGACCCAGCCGCGTTCCATCTTGGCGACCTTCGCCGTCGACGAGGTCAGCGCCTTCGATGCCTGCCCTTGGGTGAGGCCAGCCTTGGTGCGGAGCTGGAGCAGCTCACCGCCGAGCCTGCGACCGAGGACGGTTGAGACGCGGTTGTCCTGGGCGGATTGATCCTCTGTCACGTTCCCAACTCCTCGCGTTTGCGCGCCCAGTCTGGATCTCGCGGGACCGTGCTCGCAACACGTTGGGATAATTTTCCCCGGGATCGGTTGAACGGATCACCTCGACAGTCGTACCGTCCGTAACGAACCGATCGCGCCACGCAAATCAGCCACGCGCGCCGATCCCCCACGCCCGGAGGAGACCGAAAATGCTCGCTCCCGAGGAACTCCCCAGCCCCCTCCAGTACGACCGCATGAACTACCCGTCGAGCCTTCAGTGCGTCACCATCGCCCGCCGCCACATCGCCCGTCTCGTCGACGTCTGGGGCTACCCCGAGGCCGCCGATGACGCTGCCGCCCTGCTGTCCGAGCTGGCGGGCAACGCCGTGCAGCACGGGCGTCTGCGGGGGCGGCTCTTCCAGGTGGAGCTGACGGTCACCCAGGCCGTGACCAGGGCAGAAGCCGTCACCCTGCGGATCGCCGTCTCCGACGCCCGGGGCGAGACTCTCCCCAGGCCACGGCACGCCACGCCGGAGGACGAATTCGGCAGGGGTTTGTTGATCATTCGTACGCTGGCCACGCGCTGGGGAGTGGCTCGGCGGACCGTAGGAAAAACGGTCTGGTGCGAGTTGGATCTTGGCGGATGCGGTTAGCCTGTCGATTACCTTCCTGACGTGGTGGGGGTTCTTGTGCGTTTCTCCCGGTGGAGCCGTGGTCCGTGGGTTCGGGCCGTGCTCGCGGGGCTGTATGTCGTCGCGCTCGCCGCTGCCGTGCCGCACGGGGCCGGTGGGCACGGGCGGGACGGCGACTGGTCGAGCGAGGAGGCCCAGCGGTTCTGGGGGCCCTCGCGGATGTCGGCGTCGACGACGGCCGGGGACGGTGAGGACGACGACGCCGAGTCACCTGCGCAGCGGATGACGGGGAGCGCGCGGCACTTCGACGGGGTTCCGTCGGTGGGGGTGCTGTTCTATGTCGGCGAGGACATGAAGGACCATCACTGCACGGCCAGCGTGGTGCACAGCCCCAAGGGGAATCTGCTCATCACCGCCGGGCACTGTTCGGTCGGCGAAGACGCGGCCTTCGTGCCGGACTACCAGCGCGGCAAGGACACGCAGCCCTACGGGGTGTGGGCGGTGGACCGCACGTTCGTCGATCCCCGGCGTGAGGACTACGGTGAGGGCTCCGATCTGGACTTCGCCTTCGCCACCGTGAAGCCTGATGGCCGGGGGCGGCAGATCGAGCGCGTGACGGGCGCCAACCGGCTGACCCGTACGCCCGGGTACGTCAACCGGGTGACCGTCATCGGCTATCCGAACTCCGATGACGACCCCGCCGACCAGGCCATTCGCTGCACGACCCTGACATCCCGGCTCGATGACCGCAAGCAGCTGCGGATGCGCTGTGACGGCTTCTACTCGGGCACGTCAGGGAGCCCCTGGCTTGCTCACTTCAACGAGAAGACGAAGACGGGCGAGCTGATCGGGGTGCTCGGCGGGCTCAACGGCGGCGGTCCCGACGGTGACGACGCCGATCAGCTCTCGTACAGCCCGGTCAACGACGAAGAGATCTTCAAGCTCTACCTGGATGCGATCAACGGCCGCGAGCCGCGCCGCTCCTGAAACCCACGGCCCGTCTCCGGATCGGGCCGCCGCGCCCAGCGGTCTTCCCGCCCCGCTGCGGGCCGACAGGCCGCCCGCGTCGGCGACCGCAGCGGGGGTCCACCGGACACAGGCGCCCTCGAAGCCATAAATGCGATTGCCGAGTTATTCACTCATTCGGGCAAGTGGGCGGCGAAACGTTCTGAATTACCCCCATACGGAGGACCCTGTCCCTTGGGGCGCCGAAACGTCGGGAACCGGCGCCGCACAGGGAAGGGAGACCTCTCTCATGCTCGCACTCGCACATCTGGGCAGGCTCGGTCTGGCAGTCGGCATGGCGGCCGTGCTGGCCACCGGCCTGGCCACCAGCGCGCAGGCCGCCACAGGAAGGATCCAGTACTTCGATGTCAACGGTCAGGAGTTCCTGATCACCGACCCCCCGGACAACGTCTGTCTCACCCTCCAGGCGCGGGCGTCAACGATCGACAACGAGACGAACAAATCGGTCAACGTCTACCTCGGCACGGCCTGCAATACGTTCGTCACGACCTTGGAACCCGGCCGCGCGGTGGCCCATGTCGGAGGCCCCCAATCGGTGCGGGTCATCGGCTGAGACGCACCGGCCGCGGGTCCGAGTGCCTGCGGCGAAGGCGTCCGAGGTCCTCAGTCCTCGCCTGCCTCGTACAGGGGGAGGAAATGGATGACCGGTTCCTCGTAGGGATGGGCGGCGCGGACCGCGCGAAGGACGGCGGCGGCCTGGTCCGTGTCGCAGAAGGACTCGATGCGGGTCTCCGCGCCGTGTTGCAGGACGCCGACCTCCCCGTCGTACGGGTCGGCGCCCGGCAGCGGCTGCCATGTGCCGTCGATGCGCCAGACGCTGGTGCAGCGCTCGTAGGCGCCGACCCGTCCCGCGCCGGAGGCGTGCAGGGCGGCTGCGACCTTCTCCACGTGGTCGTCCGGAACCGATATCTCGATCTTCAGGCGTGCCATGTCCCGGACCCTAACAAGCGCGCTGGGTTTCCTCCCTGCGTGCCGATTCAGGAGCCGGTGACGTCGCGGCGTCCCGCGACCACCGGTTGGCGATGACCGCGCACACCATCAACTGCACCTGGTGGTAGAGCATGAGCGGCAGGATCACCGGGCCCGCCGACGCGCCGAACAGCACGGCCGCCATCGGCAGTCCCGTCGCGAGGCTCTTGTTGGAGCCGCAGAAGACGATGGTGATGCGGTCCTCCCGGCTGAATCCCAGCCGCCGGGCGGCAAGGGACGTCGTGGTGAGTGCCAGGGCCAGGAGGGTCGTGGCCACGCACAGCAGGGACAGCAGCCGGATGGGTGTGACCTGCTGCCAGATGCCTTCCGCCACTCCTCTGCTGAACGCGGTGTAGACGACGAGGAGGATGGAGAGCCGGTCCAGGAGGCCGAGGGGCTTCTTGTGGCGGGTGAGGAAGCCGGTGAGTGGGCGGCGGGCCAGTTGGCCGGCGAGGAACGGGGCCAGCAGCTGGGTGGTGATGGTCAGCAGGCCGTCGGCCGAGAAGCTGACGGCGGAGCCGATCAGCCAGGCGGCGAGGAGCGGGCTCACGGCCATGCCGAGCAGGCTGGAGTACGTACCGGCGCAGATCGCGGCGGGGACGTTGCCCCGGGCCGTGGAGGTCAGGGCGATCGATGACTGGATCGTCGAGGGGACGAGGCAGAGGAAGAGCAGACCGGTGTGGAGGTCCTCGGTGAGCAGGTACGGGACCAGGCCGGCGGCTGCCAGTCCCAGCAGCGGGAAGAGGACGAACGTGCTCGTCGCCACCACGGTCTGCAGCCGCCACTGGCGCAGGCCGTCCACGGCCTCGCGGGTGGAGAGCCGGGCGCCGTAGAGGAAGAAGAGCAGGCCGATGGCGGCATCGGCCGCCCAGCCGACGGCCGTGGCCGTCCGGCCCGTCGCGGGCAGCAGCGTGGCCAGGGCGACCGTGCCGAGGAGGGCGGCGACGTAGGGGTCGACCACCCTCCTCAGCCGGCCCGGCCGGAAGACCGGGGCCATGGGTCAGTCCCCGTCCTGCCCGGGGTCACCGCTCTGGGCGGGGGAGTTGCCGGTGCCGGACACGTCCCGGCTGCGTACGTCGATGGCGCCGCCGCCACCGTCGTGGTCACTGCCTGCGGTGCCCTTGCCGGCGAACAGCGTGTTCAGCGTCCGGTCGACCTCCAGCCATGAGTCCGCGTTCGAGTTGTCGATGAACAGGACCCCGGTGCGTGGTCCGCTGAAGGAGGACGGTTCCGGGTCGTCGTCCCCCGGGAGGGCGACGAGCGGTACCGGTGCCGCGTATGCCGCTCCCGCGCAGAAGAGGACGGCCGCGGCGATCATGAGGGTGATGCCCGCCGTGGAGGACCACAGCAGGCGGGGTGCATTCCATGGTGTGCCGAGGCGGCTTTCCACGCTGCTCACGTCGCGGACTGCTCTCGCGTCGGGCGGTGCCGGCCGAGGTTCTTCGTCAGAAGTTCCGTGGCGTCCCCGACACCGATCGATTCGGTCAGCCGGGGGTCCGGCAGCCGTCCGTCCGTTTTCCTCAGTTCCGACAGGGCGCTGTCGATCGCGTGGTGCGCGGCGAACAGGCAGGGCGTGCTGTAGATGGCGACGTCCACGCCCAGGTCCGCGAGCTCCGACAGGGAGAGCCGCGGTGATTTACCGCCCGCGATCTGATTGAACAGCAATGGTTTGGTGCCGATGACCGAACGAATCTTTTGAATGCTTTCGACGCTTCTCACTCCGTCGACCAGGACGACGTCCGCCGCGGTCTCCGCCAGCGCCGCCGCCCGGCGCATGATCTCGGCCTCCTCGGTGGCGTCCGTACGGGCCACGACGACCAGATCCTGTCTGCTGTCGAGGACCCTGTGGAGCTTTTCCAGATACTCGTCCAGCGGCAGGATCAGCTTGCCGTCCAGATGTCCGCACCGGCGGGGGCGCTTCTGGTCCTCCAGGATCACCCCGGAGGCACCCGCCAGCTCCAGTCTTCGCACGACGTGGGCGGCGACCTCCGGGTCCCCGAAACCGTCGTCGACGTCCACCAGCAGGTGGTGGCCGGGGAATGCCGCGCGCAGTCGTTCGGTGAAGGCCAGCAGGTCCGGCCAGGCGATGAAACCGATGTCCGGAAGGCCGTAGTGCGAGGCGGCGAAACCAAATCCGGATACGAAGAAGCCGTCGTAGTACCGAGCCGCCAGTGAGGCGGAGTACATATCGTAGATTCCCAGGAGCGGCGTGGTCCGGGGAGCCGCGATCGCTTCACGTAAGGCGTTTCCGTGCAGCATGTCTGTCTTCTCCTTGCGGTGAATTCGCAGAGGCAGCCAAGGCAGCTACGCGCGGATGCTTTCCGGGTCGCCAGTGGTGCAAACCGGTCTGCACTCCCCTTTTGTGGTCGAATATGTAAAAACAGAACACGAGTGTGGAAGCCGGGGGAGGGAACCGGGCGGCTCCTCAAGGGCCCGGACGGCGCCTCAAGGGTCCGGACGGCCCGGACGGTATGCGGCCCTGCCGGGTTTACGCTGGCAGGAGGTACACAGCAGGTACAGAGCAGTTTCAGGAACAGGAATCAGGTCCCACCGTGTCGCTGCCCCCGATACCCAAAGCAGAGCTGCACCTCCACATCGAGGGCACGCTGGAGCCCGAGCTGGCCTTCGCGCTCGCCGCGCGCAACGGCGTCGAGCTGCCGTACGCCACGCAGGACGAACTGCGAGCCGCCTACTCCTTCTCCGACCTCCAGTCGTTCCTGGATCTCTACTACGCGCTGATGACCGTCCTGCGCACCGAGGACGACTTCGCCGACCTCGCCGACGCCTATCTGGCCCGCGCGCAGGCGCAGGGCGTGCGGCACGCCGAGATCTTCTTCGACCCGCAGGCCCACACCGCGCGCGGTGTGGAGATCGACACCGTCATCGAGGGCCTCACGCGCGCGCTCGACGCCGCCCCGGCGAAGTACGGCATCAGCACGCGCCTGATCATGTGCTTCCTGCGTGACGAGAGTGCGGAATCCGCGCTCGCGACGTTCGAGGCCGCCCGCCCCCAGCTGCACCGCATCGCGGCCGTCGGCCTGGACTCGGCCGAGGTCGGCAACCCGCCGTCGAAGTTCCGTGAGGTGTACGCGCTCGCCCGCGAGGCCGGGCTGAAGTGCGTGGCTCACGCGGGGGAGGAGGGCCCGCCCGCGTACGTCTGGGAGGCGCTCGACATCCTCGGCGTCGACCGGATCGACCACGGGGTGCGCGCCATGGAGGACGACGCCCTGGTGGCCCGACTGGTCGCCGACCAGGTGCCGCTGACGCTCTGTCCGCTGTCGAACGTACGGCTGCGCGTCATCGACGAGCTGGCCGACCACCCGCTGCCCGCCATGCTCGACGCCGGACTGCTGGTGACGGTCAACTCCGACGACCCCGCCTACTTCGGCGGCTACGCGGACGACAACTTCACCGCCGTGCGGGACGCTTTGGGTCTGGACCTGGAGACGCTGCGCACGCTCGCCCGGAACTCCTTCCTGGCCGCGTTTCTCGATGACGAGACGCGGGCGCTGTACCTGAAGGAAGTTGACGTGTATTAGGCGTTGGCCGGCGGTTTGTCCTGCGGACTGCGGACTGCGGGCCGTCTTGCCGCCTGCGGCGGGGGGCGCCCTGCGGGCGCGTCCTCAATCGCCGGACGGGCTTGATGTGGCTGGGCTCAGCTCAGCCCATACTCAGCCCGTACGGCGGCGGGCTTGATGTGGCTGAGCTCAGCCCATTGGGCTGCAAGGCCTCAGTCCCGCTCCGCCGCCGACAGGGCCCGCTCGACACCCGGCTCGTGCGGGCCCAGGAACGTGGGGCTCGGGCGGACGACCGCGTCCAGCGCGGCCTTGGCCGCGGCGAGGACCTCGCGGGCCCCGCCCCCGTACCAGGTGACGTCGTGCACGGCGTCGACCCCGACGCCGTACGCGTCGATGCCCGCTGCCCCGCACAGCGCCAGCGCGCGGCGGATGTGGAAGCCCTGGCTGATCAGCACGGCCCGGTCCACCCCGAATATCCGCTTGGCGCGGGCGCAGGAGTCCCAGGTGTCGAAGCCCGCGTAGTCGCTGACGACCCGGCTGTCCGGCACCCCGTGATCGGTCAGGTAGCGGCGCATCGCGTCCGGCTCGTCGTAGTCCGTGCGGCCGTTGTCACCCGTCACCAGGATCACCCGGACCTTGCCCGCGCGGTACAGCTCGACCGCCGCGTCCAGGCGGTGCGCCAGATACGGGGACGGCTTGCCCTGCCACAGGCCCGCGCCGAAGACCATCGCGACCGGCGCCGACGGCACGTCGCGCACCTCCCGCAGCCGTGGCTCCGCCGCCGCGTACACCCACGTGACGGGCAGCAGTGCCAGCACACAGCCCGCCACCACGGCCCACAGCGCGCGCCGGCGCCCGCGTCTGGTCGCCGGCAACCGCAGGCGCTGCCGCAGATTTCGCGCCAACCTCATGTCGTTGTCCCCCGTTCGCCAAAGCATCAACGCCCCGACACCCGGTGCGGTTCCCGCCGCGGACGCCCCGCCGGAGGGCTGACGAACCATGGGAAACGAGCCGTCACCGGGACGCAACGACACGGCAACTCCGGGTCGTCAGACTCGGCACCATGAAGGCGTCGACAGCCACCACCCCTACAGCTTCCGCCCCCACCGGCCCGACCGGTCCCCGCACCGCCGAATCCGCAGGCGCGGGCCCATCGGACTGCCCGGGTGATTTAGCGCGCGCCGGCGATTTGGCGTGCGCCTGCGACTCGGCGGGCCAGGGCGACGACTTCGGTTTCGCGGACTTCTCCGGCCCCGCGCAGCTGCTGAAGCTCATCAGCGCCCAGCTCGCCACCCAGCTCGCCCGGCTGCCCCCGGCCGGCCCCGTACCCCACGACCCCGCCCCCTACGGCTGAGCCGCCCGCCGTCCCGCCGCCGTCCCGCCCGCCCGGCTCGTTCCGCACCGGTCGGCCGACAGCACGGCCGCACGCGGGCGCAGCTGTCAGACCCGGCGGCTACGGTCGGAGTATGAACGGCACAGCACGGACCGCAACGGAACAGCCCGGCATCGCCGGATACGACGCGCCGGACCTGGAGCGATGGGCCACCGAGCCCGACAAACGCCCTGGTCGCACCGCCTTCCAGCGGGACCGTGCGCGGGTGCTGCACTCCGCCGCGCTGCGCCGCCTCGCGGGCAAGACCCAGGTCGTCACGCCGGGCGTCAGCGGCCAGGCCTGGGACGCCAGCCCCCGTACGCGCCTCACCCACTCCCTGGAGTGCGCCCAAGTGGGCAGGGAGCTCGGAGCCGCCCTCGGCTGCGACCCCGACCTGGTGGAGGTCGCCTGTCTGGCCCACGACCTCGGCCACCCGCCCTTCGGGCACAACGGCGAGCAGGCGCTGAACGAAGTCGCCGAGGCCTGCGGCGGCTTCGAGGGCAACGCCCAGTCGCTGCGCCTCCTCGCCCGTCTGGAGCCCAAGCGCTTCGTGCCGGAGAAGCTCGACGGCGCCCCGACCGGGCGGCTGGTGAGCGTCGGCCTCAACCTCACCCGCGCCGCCCTCGACGCCGCCACCAAGTACCCCTGGCCGCGCGGCGGGCACCCCACCGACCCGGGCTCCCGGAAGTTCGGGGTCTACGCCGACGACGTGCCCGTCTTCGAGTGGTTCCGCCAGGGCGCCCCCGAGCACCGCAAGAGCTTCGAGGCCCAGGTCATGGACTGGGCCGACGACGTCGCCTACTCCGTGCACGACGTGGAGGACGGGCTGCACGCCGGCCACCTCGACCCCAACATGCTCCAGGCCGACCCCGAGCGCCGCGAGGTGTTCGCCGTGGCCGCCGGCCGCTACGCCCCGGGGGCGGAGGAGGCCGCGCTGGCCGAGGCCCTCGACCGCCTCCTCGACCAGGAGTGGTGGCCGCACGGCTACGACGGCTCGGCCGTCGCCCAGGCCCGCCTCAAGGACGCCACCAGCCAGCTCATCGGCCGTTTCTGCCTCGCCGCCGAGTCCGCCACCCGCGCCGCCTTCGGGCCGGGCCGGCTGACCCGCTACCACGCGGAGCTGGTCGTCCCCCGCGAGACCCGCCTGGAGTGCGCCGTGCTGAAGGCCGTCGCCGACCGCTACGTCATCCAGCGCGAGGACCAGGAGAAGCTCCGCGCCGACCAGCGGATCGTCATCGCCGAGCTGGCCGAGGCGCTCATCGCCCGCGCGCCCGACGGGCTCGACCCGCAGTTCCGCTCCCTCTTCGCCGAGGCCGACGACGACGCGGGGCGGCTGCGTGCCGTCATCGACCAGATCGCCGCGCTCACCGACGCCTCGGCCCGCTCCCTGCGGGCTCGCCTCGCGGCGGGGCGGTCGGGGGCCAGGGCCGGGGGGTGAGCCGGGCGTCGGGGGCCGGGCCGGGTCACTGCCGTGGCTCCGCCCCGGACCCCGGTCCTCGAACGCCGGACGGGCTGAGACGGTCTGACCCGTCCGGGGTAGTCCCTCTTCCGGCGGCAGGCTCCGTGCGGGACGCTCGGCACTGCTGATTTTACGACCGGGGGCGGTTAACGCAGACGTTCTGCGTGGCATCGAGGAGGCAGCAAGTGGTCGACGCACACCAGACGTTCGTCATCGTCGGAGGGGGCCTGGCCGGCGCGAAGGCCGCCGAGACCCTCCGGGCGGAGGGCTTCACCGGGCGGGTGATCCTCATCTGTGACGAGCGCGACCACCCCTACGAGCGGCCGCCGCTCTCCAAGGGCTACCTCATCGGCAAGGACGAGCGCGAGAGCGTCTTCGTCCACGAACCCGGCTGGTACGCCCAGGCCGACATCGAGCTGCACCTCGGCCTGCCCGCCGTCCACCTCGACCGCGAGGCCAAGTCCGTGCGCCTCGGCGACGGCACCCGGATCCACTACGACCGGCTGCTGTTGGCCACCGGTGCCGAACCCCGCCGCCTCGACATCCCCGGCACCGGCCTCGCGGGCGTGCACCACCTGCGCCGCCTCGCCCACGCCGAGCTGCTGCGCGGCGTCCTCGCCTCTCTCGGCCGCGACAACGGCCACCTCGTCATCGCCGGCGCGGGCTGGATCGGCCTCGAAGTCGCCGCCGCGGCCCGCAGTTACGGTGCCGAGGTGACCGTCGTGGAGTCCGAGCCCACCCCGCTGCACACCGTCCTCGGCCCCGAGCTGGGCCAGCTCTTCACCGATCTGCACTCCGAGCACGGCGTCCGCTTCCACTTCGGGGCCCGCCTCACCGAGATCACCGGCCACGACGGCATGGTCCTGGCCGCCCGCACCGACGACGGCGAGGAGCACCCCGCCCACGACGTCCTCGCCGCGATCGGCGCCGCCCCGCGCACCGCCCTCGCCGAAGCCGCCGGCCTCGCCCTCGTCGACCGCGCCGACGGCGGCGGCATCGCCGTCGACGCCTCGCTGCGCACCTCCGACCCCGACATCTTCGCCGCGGGCGACGTCGCGGCCGCCGAGCACCCGTGGCTCGGCACCCGGCTGCGCGTCGAGCACTGGGCCAACGCCCTCAACGAGGGCCCCGCCGCCGCCCGCGCCATGCTGGGCCAGGAGGTGTCCTACGACCGGGTGCCCTACTTCTTCTCCGACCAGTACGACGTGGGCCTGGAGTACTCCGGCTACGCGCCCCCCGGCTCGTACGACCAGGTCGTCTGCCGCGGTGACGTCGGCAAGCGCGAGTTCATCGCCTTCTGGCTGGCGGAGGGCCGGCTGCTCGCCGGGATGAACGTCAATGTGTGGGACGTCACGGACACCGTCCAGAAGCTGATCCGCTCCGGCCACCGGCTCGACCCGAACGCCCTCGCCGACCCGGCCGTCCCCCTGGAGTCACTGCTTCCGTAGGCGGGGCTTCCACGGGGTGCCCCGCCGGACGTAGCGTGATCCGTATGACGACCTCACCGGCCCGTACGGCCGTGGTACCCGTGGCGGAGATCTTCGAGCTGCGCCGGTCGGTGCTGCGGCCGGGCCTGCCCGCGGAGGCCGCCGTCTTCGCGGAGGACGCGGCCCCGGGCACGTTCCACATCGCGGCGTACGACGAGCGGGGGGCGGTACGGGCGTGTGTCAGCTTCTTCCCGGAGGCGCTCCCCGGGGAGGCCGGGGACGCCGCGTACCGTTTCCGGGGCATGGCCAGCGACCCGGCCGTCCGGGGCCTCGGCTACGGCGTCGCCGTCCTGCGGGCCGGGCTGGACCAGGCCGCCGCCCGCGGCGCCGGGCTCGCCTGGTGCAACGGCCGCACCTCCGCCCGGGGCTTCTACGAGCACCAGGGCTTCACCGTCACCGGCGAGGAGTTCGTCGTGGAGTCGGTCGGCCCGCACTACCTCTTCACGATCAAGCTCCCGGGGTGAGCGGTCCGGACTGTCGTACCCCGGCCGTAGAATTCACGGCGTGGCAGGCAGGATCAACGATGACGACGTGAAGGCGGTCCGGGACGCGGTCCCGATCGACGCCGTCGTTTCCGAGTACCTCCAGTTGCGCAACGCGGGCGGCGGAAACCTGAAGGGCCTGTGCCCCTTCCACGACGAGAAGTCCCCGTCGTTCCAGGTCAGCCCCGCCAAGGGACTCTTCTACTGCTTCGGCTGCCAGGAGGGCGGGGACACCGTCGACTTCGTCATGAAGATCGACCACCTCTCCTTCGCCGAGACCATCGAGCGGCTCGCGGGCCTCGCCGGCATCACCCTGCGGTACGAGGAGGGCGGCTACACCCCCGGCCGCCAGCAGGGCGAGCGCATCCGCCTCGTCGAGGCGCACAAGCACGCCGCGAAGTTCTACGTCGAGCAGCTCGACAGCCCCGAGGCCGAGATCGGCCGCGCGTTCCTCGCGAGCCGCGGCTTCGACCAGGCCGCCGCCCAGCACTTCGGCGTCGGCTACAGCCCGGCCGGCTGGGACCACCTCACCCGCTTCCTGCGCGGCAAGGGCTTCAGCGACAAGGAGCTGATCCTCTCCGGCCTCGCCCAGGACAGCCGCAACGGCCGGCCCATCGACCGCTTCCGCGGCCGGCTGATGTGGCCCATCCGCGACATCACCGGCGAGGTCATCGGCTTCGGTGCCCGCAAGCTCCGCGACGACGACAACGGCCCGAAGTACCTCAACACCCCCGAGACCCCGCTCTACAAGAAGTCCCACGTCCTCTACGGCATCGACCTCGCCAAGAAGGACATCGCCAAGACCAGCCGCGCCGTCGTCGTCGAGGGCTACACCGACGTCATGGCCTGCCACCTGGCCGGGGTCACCACCGCCATCGCCACCTGCGGTACCGCGTTCGCGGGCGACCACATCAAGATCCTGCGCCGGCTGCTGATGGACAACTCCGGCGCGGAGGTCGTCTTCACCTTCGACGGCGACGCGGCCGGGCAGAAGGCGGCCCTGCGCGCCTTCGAGGACGACCAGAAGTTCGCCGCCGAGACGTCCATCGCGATCACCCCCGGCGGCATGGACCCCTGCGAGCTGCGGCTCGCCGAGGGCGACGCGGCCGTCCAGGCCCTGGTGGACACCCGCACCCCGCTCTTCGCGTTCGCCATCCGGCAGGTCGTCGCCCGGCACAACCTGGACACCGCCGAGGGCCGGGCCGCGGCCCTGGAAGCCGCCGCGCCCATCGTCGCGAACATCAAGAACGGCTCCATCCAGCACGAGTACGCCGTGCAGCTCGCGGGCATGCTCGGCATCCTCGACACGCAGTTCGTCGTCCGCCGCGTGGGCCAGCTCGCCCGCTGGGCCCGCGAGCGTGGTGTCCGCCCCGGCGAGGGGCAGGGCGGGGCCCGGCAGCACCGTGCCGCGTCCGCCGCCCCCCAGCAGGCCCCCGCGCGCGGCGGCCCCGCCCTGAACCTCCGCAGCCCCGCCCACCGCACGGAGCGCGAGCTGCTGAAGCTCGCCCTCCAGCGCCCGGAGCTGGTCGCCCCCGCCTTCGACGCCTACGGCGAGGACGAATTCACCGCCCCGCCGTACGTCGCCGTGCGCCGCGCCATCGAGCAGGCCGGGGGAGTCACCCAGGCCGCCGAGGACTACCTCGCCCGCGTCCGCGACGTCGCCCCCGACGACACGGTCCGGGCCATGGTCACGGAGCTGGCCGTGGAAGCCATCCACAACAAGAACGTGGACGAGATCTACGCGGGCGTGCAGCTCGTCCAGGTCCGCCTGCGGGCGGTCGAGCGCCGCATCGAGGAAGTCCAGGGCAACCTCGTCCGCCTGGGCGCGCAGGCAGCCCCCGAGCACCTGACCGCCGTGCAGAACGAACTGTGGGTCCTCGAGCAGTACGGCCGCTCCCTCAAGGACCGCGGCGCGGCTGCGCTGTAGCGCGGTGTCTTTGGCCTGGCCGGGCGGTGGCTCGGCCAGGCTCCTGCCGCGACTGCGGCGTCCGCCGCGTGACGGCTTTCGCTGAGCCGAGCTCGTGAGCCGCTGCTGGCGCGGCATCCGCCTTTGCCCTGGCCGGGCGGTGGAAGTCTCGGCGGTGCCGGCTGACCCGCCCCCGCGGGGTGGTGGGCCGCTACCGGTGCGGACACCGGACCGCGCCCCGGCCGGGCGCTGCCCTGCGGGTGAGACGGCCCGTCCCGCCGGGCCACCGACCGTTCTGGCCGGTCCGGCGAGGCCACCCGCTCGTCCCGCAGGGACGCCTGCCCCGGCCGGTCCGGCCGGAACACGGCCCCGTCCGGCGAGGAAACCGTCCGTCCGCCGACGGAACCGCCCGTCCCGCAGGGACCCCGTCGCCCCGGCCCGCCCGGCGAGGACACGGCGAGGGACTCGTTCAGTAATCGGCCGGTCACCGTGCGGGCTCAGAAAATGCCCGCACGCCCCTCGTGGCGGGACTGTGTCGTACCCCACACTGGTGGGCGGTGCCTGAGTCCTCGGAGCGCGGCAGGTCCGGGCGACTGGACCCGGAGCCCTTCGCGAAGTCGCTCTTGATCCCCGGGACGGACGGCGGCCCGGCCGTCTCCGTCCCTCCTGCGCATGCCGCCCCCGAATCGGCAGCGATCACCCTGGAGGTCGCCCCCGTGCAGACCCGGACCCCGACCCTGCCCCAGGCCCCGGCCGAAACGGCCCCGGCCGTGCCACGGCAGTCCGAGCCACCCGTGTCCGAGAGCTTCGCCGACGAGCCGCCCCCGGAGCCGGCGGTGCGGGCAGCCGACACCGGCGGCCCGTCCTCCGACCTCTTCCGCCAGTACCTCCGCGAGATCGGCCGCATCCCCCTGCTCTCCGCCGCCGAGGAGGTGGAGCTGGCCCGCCGTGTCGAAGCCGGGCTCTTCGCCGAGGAGAAGCTCGGCAGCACCCCCGACCTCGACTCCCAACTAGCCCTCGACCTCGACCGCTTGGTGGTCCTCGGCCGGATGGCCAAGCGCCGGCTCATCGAGGCGAACCTGCGCCTCGTCGTCTCCGTGGCCAAGCGCTACATCGGCCGCGGGCTGACCATGCTCGATCTCGTGCAGGAGGGAAACCTCGGGCTGATCAGGGCCGTTGAGAAGTTCGACTACGCCCGGGGCTACAAGTTCTCGACGTACGCGACCTGGTGGATCCGCCAGGCCATGTCGCGGGCGCTGGCCGACCAGGCCCGCACGATCCGGGTCCCCGTCCACGTCGTGGAGTTGATCAACCGCGTGGTGCGGGTCCAGCGCCGGATGCTCCAGGAGCGCGGCTACGAACCCACCGCCGAGGAGGTCGCCGCCTATCTCGACCTCTCCGAGGAGCGGGTCAGCGAAGTCCTGCGCCTCGCCCAGGAACCCGTCTCGCTGCACGCCCCCGTGGGTGAGGAGGACGACGTCGCGCTCGGCGATCTGATCGAGGACGGCGACGCCGCCTCACCCGTCGAATCGGCCGCGTTCCTGCTGCTGCGCGAGCATCTGGAAGCCGTCCTTTCCACGCTGGGCGAGCGCGAGCGCAAGGTCGTGCAGCTGCGCTACGGACTGATGGACGGCCGCCCCCGCACCCTGGAGGAGATCGGCCGGATCTTCGGCGTCACCCGCGAACGCATCCGCCAGATCGAGTCCAAGACCCTCAACAAGCTTCGCGACCACGCCTTCGCCGACCAGCTCCGGGGCTACCTGGACTGACCCGGCCGGCCGGACCTCACGCGCCGCCCTGGAAGGCCCCGGGGTGGGTCTGCTCGCGCACGGTCACGTACTGCTGCCGCACGGCCTGCCCCACCGCCAGATCCTCACCCGGCTCGAAGACCTGGCTGGCCGCGGCCGGCCAGCGCGGCGGCTCCAGGTGCGACAGCACGCCCTGCTGGACGCCCAGCGCCCACGCGGCCTGCCGGGCCGCGCCCAGCGCCGCGTAGTCCGCCGCCTGCGGGACGACGACCTGCGCGCCGAACAGCGCCGGCGCCACGGCCTGCACGGCCGGCAGCTCGGCCGCCGCACCCAGCAGGAAGACCCGGCGCACGTCGACGCCGCGCCCGCGCAGCACGTCCAGGGCGTCCGTGAGCCCGCACAGCATGCCCTCGAAGGCGGCCCGCGCCAGATGCTCCGGCTTCATGCTCTCGCGGCGCAGCCCCGCCAGCGTTCCGGCGGTGTGCGGCAGGTGCGGGGTGCGCTCGCCCTCCAGATACGGCAGCAGCACCAGCCCGTACGCGCCGGGCGTGGACCGCAGCGCCAGCTCGGACAGCCCGTTCAGATCCGTACCGAGGATCTCGGCCGTGCCGCGCAGCACCCGTACCGCGTTGAGGGTGTGCACCACCGGCAGATGCCGCCCGGTCGCGTCCGCGAAGGAGGTGATCGTGCCCGTGGGGTCCACCAGCGCCTCGTGGTGCACGGCGAAGACCGAGCCCGACGCGCCGAGCGAGATCACCGCGTCGCCGGGGCCGACGCCCAGCCCGAAGGCCGCCGCCATCGTCTCGCCCGTACCGGCGGAGATCAGCAGGCCCTCGGGGGTGTGCCCGGCGGGCTCGGCGGGGTGCAGCACGTCGGGCAGGGCCGCCTGGCGGCCCAGTGCCAGCTCCACGAGATCCGGCCGCCAGCTGCCGGTCGCCGCCGACCAGTAGCCGGTCGAGGACGCGGCGCCGCGGTCGGTCGTGCGCCGTACGGGGCGCCCGAGCAGCTGCCACACCAGCCAGTCGTGGGGCTGCATCAGCGCGGCCGCCCGCGTCGCCGACTCCGGTTCGTTGCGCGCCAGCCACCGCAGCTTCGCCACGGCCTGCCCGGCCTGCGGCACCGACCCGACGGCCTCCGCCCACGCGGCCCGGCCGCCGAGCGCGTCGGTCAGATCGGCGGCCGCCGCCTGTACGCGCCGGTCGTTGCCCAGCATCGCGGGCCGGACGAGCACCCCGCCGGCGTCCAGGACGAGCAGCCCGTGCTGCTGCGCGGACACGCCGATGGCCTGCACGCCTTCCAGCAGTCCGCCCGCGGCGGCCTCGCCCAGCGAGACCAGCCACGCCTGCGGATCACCCTCGGGGCCCGTCGTCGGATGCGGGGCGTAGCCCTGCCTGAGCACGGTGCCCGTCTCCGCGTCGCAGACGACGATTCTCGTGCTCTCGGTGGAACTGTCCAGCCCCGCGACTATGCCCATGCGGAGGATGATGCCAAATCCCCGGCGCGTGTCCGTCATCGGTCAGGTGTTGCTGGTGCCCCAGTCGTCCTCGGCCCCCTGGCCCTTCTCGCGCAGGCCGCGGATCCGGTCCGAGACCGAGGCGGGCATCCGCTCGCCGAGGCTGTGGAGGGCCTTGCCGGTCATGGCCCGGCCGTTCTGCGCGGCGGACTCCGCCGTATTGCGCACCGCGGGGTTCTGCGCGACCCGCTGCGCGCCCTTGCGCAGCTGCTCGTAGCGCTCACGCCCGGCTCGCGCGCCGAGTACGTACCCGACGGCCGCACCCATGATGAACGTCAGTCGGTAGCGCATCGCGCTCCACCTTCCCTCGGACTTCCCTCGGATCCCGCAGACCCTGACGACCGTGACGACCCTCATGACCCTTGAGCCCTGCCGGTCCCCGCGCGTGTCGGCGGGGGCCGTTCGGGGCTGTGCACCGCCTACCCGGCGGACCCGAAGGTCACTCACGGGATACCGATTGGCGGAGCACCCCCCAGCTTGCGCTAATGTATGTGTCGCAGCGAGCGCACGCCGCCCGGGAGACCGGAGGGCAGAGCATTCGAGGCACCGCAGCAATCCCCTGTAGCTCAATTGGCAGAGCAGCCGACTGTTAATCGGCAGGTTACTGGTTCGAGTCCAGTCGGGGGAGCGCAGTCCCCTGTAGCTCAATTGGCAGAGCAGCCGACTGTTAATCGGCAGGTTACTGGTTCGAGTCCAGTCGGGGGAGCAGTGGAGGAAGGGCCCCTTGAGGGCCCTTTTTTCATGCCCGGAGGGAACCATCCATGCGTGATCGAAGTCCTCATGGGCAGGCTGGTCACGCAAAGCGGACCCTCAGGGGCAGCAGATCGTATGAGCAGCTATGCTGCGGCAGACGGCGCGCACAGATGTGCGCGACGCGCCGTGAATGGGGCGGTAGCTCAGCCGGTTAGAGCAGCGGACTCATAATCCGTCGGCCGTGGGTTCGAGTCCCACCCGCCCCACCACACGGTTACTTCGAAGAAACGTTTGACCTGTGTGCTTGTACAACCAAGGGCCGCCACATCTTGATGTGGCGGCCCTTGGTCATGGGCGCGTCCGCGCTGGTGAGGCCGGGGTGGGGCCGGGCCGTCGGGGTCAGGAGGCGACGGTCCCGACGGGCTCGGGCCGGCGCTGTCCGGGCACGGGCCCGGCGGCGGGGGCGCCGAGGACGGGGTCGGGGCCCGGCAGGCCCGCGCGGTGGGCCTGGACGCCGGCGCGCACCGCCCAGAAGTAGAAGCCCACGGCCGAGACGGCGACCAGCGTGATGTCGAGGCCGCCCGGGATGACGCCGTGGCCGCCGAACTCGGCACTGCCGAGGGCGGACAGCAGCGACAGCCACAGCAGGAACGCGACCATCCACCACGCCGGTGCGAACTGCCGGCGCAGACTCGTCCCGCCGCGCCTGCGCAGCACCACCGCGGCGATGGGCACCGAGATCAGGGTGAGCACGGCGACCTTGCCGGTGTTGGGCCACTTCGACCAGTACAGGGCGCAGGCCGCGAACGCGAAGGTGACGGGGCAGAGCACCGAGGCGGCGGGGAGGCGGAAGGGGCGGGGCAGATCGGGCTTGGTCTGCCGGAACACGCCGACCGCGATCGGGCCCATGAGGTAGGAGACGACCATCGCGGCGGAGACCACGCTCGCCAGGGCCTCCCAGCTGTGGCCGACGGTGAGGAGCAGCAGCACGGAGAAGCCCAGGTTCAGCCACATGGCGGGGCGGGCGACGCCGTAGCGGGGGTGCACCTCGGCGATCTTCTTGGGGAAGAAGCCGGTGTCGGCGAGGTTCTGGGCCAGGTACGCGGCCGAGGCGACGTTGCCGATGTTGGCGCCGTTCGGTGAGATGAAGGCGCCGAACTGGAGCATGGTGACGACCCAGTGCAGCATCAAGAGCTTGGCGAGGTCGGCGAAGGGCGACGCGAAGTTGATCCCGTTCCAGCCGCCCGCCTCGGCGAGCCGCTCCGGCGGTACGGCGCCGAGGAAGGCGATCTGGAGGGCGAGGTAGATGACCAGGCCGAGGGAGAGCGCGCCGACGAGGGCGAGCGGGATGGCCCGGCCGGGGTTCTTGGCGTTGCCGCCGAGGTTGACGACGGCCTGGAAGCCGTTGAAGGCGAAGACGACGCCGGAGGCGGTGACGGCGGTCAGGACGGCGGACCAGCCGTTCGGGGCGAAGCCGCCGTGCGCGGTGAAGTTGTCCGTGTGGAAGCCGGAGGCGATGAGCGCGCCGACCGCGAGGACCGGAATGGCGAACTTCACCAGGGTCAGGAGATTGTTGGCGCGGGCCAGCAGCTCGACCGACCAGTAGCAGGCCAGCCACAGGGCTACGGTCAGGAGCAACGCCGTCACCATGCCGGTGCCGGTGAGGCTGCCGTCGGCGACCAGGCCCCGGGCCCAGCCGAAGCTCCAGGACGACATGTACTGGGTGCCGGCGATGGCCTCGATGGGGATCAGGGAGGCGGTCGCGATCCAGACCGCCCAGCCGGTGACGAAGCCCAGCACCGGGCCGTGCGAGATGGAGCCGAACCGGGCCATGGCGCCGGGCAGCGGGTAGGCGGCGCCGACCTCGGCGTAGGTCATGGCGATCATGCCGATGAAGACGGCGCCGATCACCCAGGCGACCAGCGCGGCGGGCCCGGCGACCTGGGCCGCCTGACCGGCTCCGAAGAGCCAGCCCGAGCCGAAGATCGACCCCAGTCCGATCATTATCAGGGCGAAGAGGCTGAGGCCTTTTCGATTGGCCGCGCTCATGTCCACGACGTGCATTTCCGTTCTGTCCGGAGCCCGAGGGAGCGCCTCCGCGCCTCTCGGCCATCCGGTTGCCGGGCCTGCTCCGTCGGCGCGCACCGACCGGTGACGCCGTCTGCGGGCTGGGCGGAAAGCAGCCGCCCGCACTGCGTGCCGGCCCCATGGGCTCCGCCGAATCGGCCCCCGGGAGCGGACACCGGGTATGGCGCGAACGAGTCCGGTGGGCCGTGAATCAAGATCGACGGCTGTTCGGGCTCGATGGCGACGGGATGGCCGAGGACGCAGTAGCGACGCCGGACATACTACGCCAACCGGGGGTAACGGCTACATTCGGCCCCGACGGTGGCGATGTCATGCTCGCATCGCCCACGACTACGGAGCGTACGCCCCGGACGCGGAGTGACCCCCTCCGGGCCCCTAGGGGAGCCCCTACTCCCTTCGGTGGAGGGGCAGTTGGTCATTACGGACGATGTTCCCCCTGATCGCGGCGCCCATCGTGGGAGGAGATCTTTTCCGGCAGCAAGCGGCAACGAGGCGACAAGGGGAGCGGGCCATGGCGGAAGTGACACGACGCGGCGTACTGGCAGGAGCGGCGGTGCTCGGCGGAACGGCCGCCGCGGCGGCCGCACAGGGCGTCACCGCCCCGGCCGCCCTCGCCGCGCCGCCCACCGACGGCCCGCCCCCGCCGGCCCCGGTCACCGTCGCCCCCGGGGACCCGCGCTACCGCTCCCTGACCCATCGCGGCTCCAACGCCCGCTTCGTCGGAAAGCCCGACTACGTGCGCGTGGTGAACACGACCGCTCAGGTCGTGGGCGCGGTGCAGCAGGCGGTGCGGGAGGGCAAGCGCATCGCCGTGCGCAGCGGCGGGCACTGCTTCGAGAACTTCGTCGACGATCCCTCGGTCCGTGTCGTCATCGACGTCTCCCCCATGAGGGCGGTCTCCTACGACGCCCGGCGGCGGGCGTTCGCGGTCGAGCCCGGCGCGTTACTCGGCGAGGTGTACCGCACACTGTTCCTCGGCTGGGGCGTGACCATCCCGGCGGGCGCGACCGCCGAGGTCGGCGTCGGCGGCCATGTCCTGGGGGGCGGGTACGGCTCCCTGTCGCGCCGGTACGGGCTGTCCGTGGACCACCTCCACGCCGTGGAGGTCGTGGTCGTGGACGCCTC
This sequence comes from Streptomyces syringium, assembly GCF_017876625.1. NCBI lineage: Bacteria > Bacillati > Actinomycetota > Actinomycetes > Kitasatosporales > Streptomycetaceae > Streptomyces > Streptomyces syringium. The sequence goes on along the minus strand of NZ_JAGIOH010000001.1, from coordinate 2,482,957 downwards.
CGGGAAGGCCTCCGCCGTGGTGGCCACACGGGAGCCCTCCGATCCGCACCACGACCTGTGGTGGGCGCACACCGGCGGCGGGGGCGGCAACTTCGGCATCGTCACCCGCTACTGGTTCCGCGACCCGGCGGCCAAGGGCTCGGACCCCGCGCACCTGCTGCCCAGGGCCCCGGAAGCGGTCACCACCTTCTACGCCACCTGGTCCTGGAAGGATCTCGACCAGCGCTCGTTCAGCGAACTGGTGCGCAATCACGGCACCTGGCACGAGCACGACCGCGCGCCGCACTCGCCCTACGCGGGGCTGTTCAGCGTCCTGATGCTCAACAGCCGCAGGAAGGGAACCGTCAGCCTCGTGGGGCACCTGGACTCCACCGGAGAGGGGGCGAGGCGGCTGATCGACGACTACGTCGCCGCGGTCGGCCGCGGGGTGGGGGCACGGCCCGACCGGGGGCAGGAGGAAGAGTCGTGGCTGCAGTCCGAGGCCAGCGTGCAGGAGACGGCCCCGGCTTCCTTCAAAGCCAAGGCCGCCTATCTCCGCAGGCGCTTCACGGACCGGCAGATCGCCGCCGTCCATGACCATCTTTCGAGCGAGACGGAAGGTGATGTGGACGGCTCCCTGTGGCTGATCTCCTACGGCGGGAAGGTCAACACGGTTCCGGCCGGGGCGACGGCCGTCGCCCAGCGCGACTCGATCCTCAAAGCGGTCTACATGAACAGCTGGGAGGCCCGGCGAGGGAACTCCGAGGTGTGCCTGGCGTGGGTGCGCGACCTCTACCGGTCCGTGTACGCCGACAGCGGCGGCGTACCCGTGCCGGGCACGGTGAGCGACGGTTCCTTCATCAACTACCCGGACACCGACCTCGCCGACCCCGCCCTCAACACCTCGGGCACCGCATGGCACACCCTGTACTACAAGGACAACTACCCCCGTCTGCAGCGCGTCAAGGCGCGGTGGGACCCGCGTGACGAATTCCGGCACGCCCTCTCCATCCGCCCGCCGAAGTGACGTGATTTCCGGGCCTCTCCGGGGCCCTTTCGCGCCGGTGTGGCGCACATCGCACCACCGTCCGCCGTCGGCTTGGCACACTGAGTCCGCGAGATCACGACATCGTGGGGGCCCGGCACGGGCTGGTCGTGGCCGGAACGACGACGGGCGGGGTGCGTGGACTTCATCGGCAACGACATTTCCGGTGGCACCTTCACGGGAACGGTCATCCAGGCGCAGAACGTGCACTGGGGGCAGGCGGCTCCCGTCCGCACGCCCCGCATGCTGCTGCCCGAGCCGGAGGAATTCGTCGACCGCGCCGCTCCCCGCGCGAAGCTCGACGCGCTGCTGGCCGGACGGGAGGGCCGCAGAGCCCCGCGGCTCGTCGTCATCACCGGCATCCCGGGCATCGGCAAGACCGCCGTCGCGCTGCGCTGGCTGTACGACGTGCGCGACGACTTCCCCGGCGGCCAGTTCTACGCGGACATGAGCCCCCAGGGCCCGCGCTCCCCGGTCGATCCGGTGAGCGTGCTCGAGACCTTCGTCGGGCAGCTGGGCACCCCGCGCGAGGAGCGGCCCGCCGGTCTGGCCGAACTGTCGGCGTACTTCCGGTCCCTGACGGCCGACGAGCCGAGCCTGATGCTGCTCGACAACGTCGTCGTCCCCGCCCAGGTCCGCCCGCTGCTGCCCGGGGCGCCCGGCAGTGTCGTGGTCGTCACCAGCCGCAACCGGCTCACCGGCCTGAGCGTCACGCAGCCCGGCCCGGACTACGTGACGCTCGACGCGCTGGACGACGACGCCTGCGCGCAGCTGTTCGGCCCCGTCGCCGAGGACGGCCCGGACGGCGGCCACGAGGGCGGGCACGACGGCGGGCAGGCGCTCCGTGAAGTGATCCGCGCCTGCGCCGGGCTGCCGCTGGCGGTGCGTATCGCGCGCGTGCGCGCGGCGGAAGGGGCGGAGGCGCTGCGCGAGCTCGCCGACGAGCTCACTGATCCGCAGACCGTATGGGAGGCGCTGTCCGTGGCCGACGAGATCCCCTACCCCAAGGTCCTCGACGTCGCCTACTCCGGCCTGGACGAGAGAGCAGCGGCGGTCTGGCGGATGCTCGGCGCACACCCCACCGGCGAGTTCGCGGGCGACCTGGTGAAGCGGCTGGGAGGCGACGGGCGCGAGGGGGCCAAGGCATTACGGACCCTCGTCCACGAACGGCTGCTGGAGCCCTCCACGGCCGGCCGCTACCGCATGAACGGCCTGGTCCACGCCTACGCGCGCAGGCGGCTGGAGGAAACGCCCCCGTCCGGCACACCGTCGTCCGGCACGCCCTCGTCCGACACGCCCTCGTCCGACACGGCCGCCGACGTGATCATCGACTGGTACCTGGAGCGGGCCGCGGCGGCCGAGGCCCTCGTCTCCGACCGTTGGCGCTTCGGTTCCCGCTTCGCCCCGGGCGGCCTGCCGACCGCGGTCTTCGAGAACGAGGGGGCGGCCCTGGACGCGCTGGAGCCGGACGGGGAGAACGCGGCCGCCGTGGTCGCGCTCGCCGCCCGCACCGGCCGTGACCGGCTCACCTGCGAACTCGCCGAGGCGCTGCGGGGCTTCTTCTTCCGCCGGAAGTACCACACGCGCTGGATCGGCGTGTGCGAGCAGGCCCTCGAAGCGGCCGGGCGGCTGCGCGACGACCTCGTCCTGGCCCGGATGCACTACGAGACCGCCTTCGCGCTGTACGACCGCGCGGGCGACGGCGACAACGCGGCCGCGCGGCACCACTACGAGCGGGCGCGCGCCCTGGCGGCCGGCATCGGGCACGCGCGCACCGCGTCCTCCGCGCTGGAGGGCCTGGGGCAGCTCGCGCTCCGGGAAGGCCGCCCCCACGACGCGATCGCCCTGTTCCGGGAGGCGACCACCGCGCTCGGCGACATCGAGCACCCACGGGGGCGCGCGCTGCTGGAGTACCACCGGGGCCGCGCCCACAGCGCCGCCCGCGACCACGCGGAGGCGGCGCGGCTGCTGCTGAACGCCCGCCGCCTGTTCGCCGCCCTGACCGACCGCCACGACCCCGCAGTCCCCCGCCCGGACCGCTACAACGAGGCGCGCGCCCTCACCCGCTACGCGGAAGCCCGCCTGCGGGCCGACCGCCCCGACGAGGCGCTGGCGGGCCTCGACGAGGCGATGACCCTGTTCCCGCCCCGCGTCGCCCCGAAGGAGCGGGCGGACGCGGTGCTGCTGCGGGGCGACGTCCTGGCCGCGAGCGGCGACCCCGAGGGCGCCCGCTGGGAGTGGCGCGTGGCGCTGGAGACGTACAGGGGGATCGGCAGCGTGAAGGCGGCGGCAGTGCGTTTGCGACTGGCCGCGCGGGACGACGATGGTGGGGCGGCTGGCGGCGGTGCGTCTGCCGGTGGTGGGGCGCCCACCGGTGGGACGTCTGCCGACGGGACGGCTGCTGGTGGGACGACTGCCGCTGACCCGGCAGCCGCTGACACGGCCGGCGATGGGATGGCTGCTGGTGACGAGCCCACTGGTGAGGCGAGCGCCGACGGGACAGCCGCTGACGGGACAGCCGGCGGCGGTGCGGCCGCCGGAAAAGCGTCCGCTGATGGGGCCTCTGCCGGCGGCGCGACTGACGCCGGTTCGTAGAGGGCGTGGGTGCTGCCGGCGCCGACCGGGGCCTCGCCTCGAGCGGTGAGGCGCCTTCGCGTCGGCCACGCGGGCTCGGCGTTTGCTCACCCGGCAGCCCTGCCGGGCGTCGGCTTCGCCTCGGCCACGCGGGCTCGGCGTTTCGTCACCCAGCAGTCCTGCCGGGCGGCCGCTTCGCGCCGACCACGTGGTCACGGCATTTCCGCACCCGGCAGCCCTGCCGGCGGCCGCCTCCGCGCGGCAGTCCGGCCGGTGGCGCTTCCCCCGGAGAGGCCGCCGCCCCCGCCGGGCCCGGCCCCGTCAGCTGCGGTGCGCGGCGGCAACCGTCAGCACGGCGGGTGGCAGGTGTTCTCCCGTGCGGACGGTGATCCCGCCCTCCCAGGCCGGGCCGAACCGGGACAGGCAGGCGTGGGCGGCCGCTGCCGCCGTCTGCGGTGTCGTCCACCACTGCGCGTCCCGCCAGCGGGCCGTGAGCTCCGGGCCGTCGCGCAGGGCGAGACCGCAGTCGCCGTTCAGCCCGTCCGGTCCGGGGACGGCGACCACCCCGCACCCCGGATACCGGTCGAACAGCGGCCCCGCGACCTCCCTCGTCGGCCGTTCCGTCGCGGCGGGGCGGGCCAGGAGGATATCCGCCGTGTGCAGCCAGCGGACGTCCGGTTCTCCCTCGGCGGCCACGAGGTGGGGGTCGGGAAGGTGCCCGGCCTCGGCGCCCTGCACCGCCGCGGGGTAGCGGCGGACCGTGACCGTCGGCGCGCCCACGCCGTGCTCCTCGAAGTGAGCCGTCACGAACACCGGGGGAGGGGCCGGGTCCCGGCGCCGGTCGTGCGGGCGGCGGGGGACGGCGACGGGCCGGACGACTGCCGGATCGGCCGGTTCGGGCAGCCCGAGGTGTTCGTAGAACAGGCCGCGCAGCAGGGCCATCGACCGCATCGGACGGGACGTCACCAGGCCGCCCACCTCGGCCAGCCGTGCGTCGCCGGGCTGTGTGGCCGCGGCGTCGGCCAGTTGCCGGGCCAGCGGACGTCCCGCCGTGACGCGCGGCAGCAGCCCGCCCAGGAGGGCCATCGGCGAGCCGGGTGCCACGACGCCCTCGTCGAAGGCGCCCAGAAGGCCGGGAAGGCCCAGCGCGACGCCGTAGAGGGTGACCGAGCCGTGGTCGCCGATGAACGCGTCGGCGGCGGTCAGGGCGGCCTTCCAGGTATCCGTCTCCGGGACGGGCAGGACGAGCCCGGCGCGGACGAACGGCGCGAGCCACGTGTGCACCTGCCAACCGCCGTGGCCGTGCCAGGCATTGGGGTGTACTGCGGCCACCACGCGGTATTCGTCCCGCGGCAGCTCGGCCAGCGCCCGGCGTACCGTGTCGCCGCCGTGTCCGAGGAGGGAACGCCGGCCCCAAGTCGACGTCAGGACCAGGAGCTTCTGGCCGGGGCGTACGCCGAGGGCCGTCCGGTAGGCGTCCCGGAACGGCGTGGAGGCCCGCAGCTGGTCGGCGCACGGATCGCCGACGACGGTGGCGAAGGGCACCGCGTCGGGGCAGCCGTCGCGCAGGCGTTCGCGTTGTTCGTCGTGGGACAGGACGATGGCGGAGGGGATCAACCGGCCGTCATGGACCAGCCATTCGTCCGTCAGGCCGAAGGCTCCCGGCTCCCGGCTCCCGGCTCCCGGCTCCCGGCTGAGTGTTTTATTGTATCCGGCACCGTGCGGGGCGCATATGAGTGGTGCGGAAATATCCTGCAACTCCCCGCCGCGGCTGCTGCTGACCGCGAGGTCGAATTTCAGCTCGCACGCCTCGCCCCAAGGAATGCACGGCATTTCCCTCGCGGCGATGAATTCCCGCATTCCCCCGTCGAACGCCGACGAACCCGTGCACGTGAAATGCACCTGTATCCGGGTATCGCCCTCGAAGACGGAGAGGAGATCGAGCAGGCGGGTCGCGGAGGTGACGTTGTGGATGACGCCGAGGACGTGGTGGGTCGTGCCGATCGTGCGCCAGCGCTCCGGCCCGCCGGGCGCGGCGAGGTGCGTCTGCCCGGGCGGCACCGGCACCGCGTCCTCCCCATGACGATCGCGTCGGCCGTGGCTCTCCCCGGACGGCCCCGGCCGACGATACCTTGCGCCTGGCCGGCGGATCGTTCGACTGCAGGCCCGTCTTGCCGCCTGCGGCGGCGAGCGCCCTGCGGGCGCGTCCTCAATCGCCGGACGGGCTTGATGTGGCTGGGCTCAGCCCAGAACCAGCCCGCTGGGGGCATCTCCCAGCGGTAGCCGGGGGAGCTCGAGGGCACCGCCGTGCAGCGGAGGTGCACCCGCCGGGCCAAGGCCCAGGAATACGACGCAGCATCGCCCTGTTGCCGCTGCCGGGGGCCCTGGACGACGAGCGGAAGAGGCAGGCACGCGATGAGCGGCAGCACGGTGGAGCTCACCAAGGACAACTTCGACGAGATCGTCTCCGACAGCGGATTCGTGCTCATCGACTTCTGGGCGGAGTGGTGCGGGCCGTGCCGGAAGTTCGCGCCCGTCTACGAAGGAGCGGCCGGGCGCCATGACGATCTGGTTTTCGCCAAGGTCGACACCGAGGCGCAGCCGGAGCTGGCCGCCGCCTTCGAGATCCAGTCGATCCCGACGCTGATGATCGTGCGCGACAACATCGCGGTGTTCGCCCAGCCCGGCGCGCTGCCGGAGGCCGCGCTGGAGGACGTCATCAAGCAGGCCCGCGCGCTCGACATGGACGAGGTACGGGCCTCGGTCGCGCAGGCCCAGGCGGACGCGGAGGCCGGTCAGGGCGGCGAGCGGCGCGACGGTGAGTGAGCTGCTGCTGGTCCGGCACGGCGAGACCGAGTGGAGCCGTTCCGGGCGGCACACCGGGCTGACCGATGTGCCGCTGACCGAGGTCGGCGAGGGGCAGGCGACGGCCCTACGGCCGTTGCTCGCGGAGCGCACGGTGTCCCTGGTGCTGGCGAGCCCGCTGGGGCGGGCCGTGCGGACCGCCGAACTGGCCGGGCTCACGGACATCCACACCGACCCCGACCTGCGGGAATGGGACTACGGCGGCTACGAGGGCGTGACGACCCCGGAGATTCAGCGCACCCGGCCCGACTGGTATCTGTGGGACGACGGGGTGATCCCCGGGCCCGCCGGGCATCCCGGGGAGACGCTCGAAGAGGTGGGCGCACGGGCCGACCGCGTGCTGGCACGGATCGCGTCGCGGTTGGAGCCGGCGGACGACGGCGATGTGGTGCTGGTCGCGCACGGGCACTTCCTCCGGGTGCTGACCGCTCGTAGGCTCGGGCTGCCGCCCGCGGCCGGCGCGCTGTTCCGGCTGGACACGGCGACGGTCAGCCGGATCGGCACCGAGCACGGGCGCCCGGCGCTCGTGGCCTGGAACACGCCGTCCGCCGGGACGTCCGGGAAGGCGGGAACGTCTGGGACGTCCGGGAGCTCCGGGGCGTCCGGGAGCGGAGCCTCCGCCGTCGCTATACCCGACGGCGCTCCCGAAACCGCGTCCGATGCGTCTCCCGGGCGTGTCGGAACCGGGGCGGGGGCCGCGTCGGCACGATGATCGGGACGTTGGGTCCCGATCTTCATATGACTCGTTTGAACCGTTCTTGCAGGAGGAAGCCAGTATGGCCACGAACCGCACCGCGCACACGGTCTGGGAAGGCGAACTGCTCAAGGGCAGTGGCACCGTCACTTTCGACTCGTCCGGCATCGGCGACTACCCGGTCTCCTGGCCGTCCCGCGCCGAGCAGGCCAATGGCAAGACGAGCCCCGAGGAGCTGATCGCGGGCGCTCACTCCAGCTGCTTCTCCATGGCCCTCTCGCACGGGCTGACCGGCGCCGGCACCCCGCCGACCCGCCTGGAGACCAAGGCCGAGGTCACCTTCCAGCCGGGTGAGGGCATCACCGGCATCCACCTCACCGTGCGCGGCGAGGTGCCGGGCCTGGACGAGGAGGGCTTCGTCGCGGCCGCCGAGGACGCCAAGAAGAACTGCCCGGTCAGCCAGGCGCTCACCGGTACGACGATCACGCTCTCGGCCGAGCTGGCCTGACCGCCGAGCGACTGCGGACCAACCGCTCCCGGCCGCCGCACGGCGGCCGGGAGCGGTTGGTCCACCCCGGCCGTCTCACGACCGCAGGGACGCGTAGACGATCAGGTTCTGCACGGGGTGTCCGTCGGGGGCGCGGTCGTCCGCGCAGGTGACCAGGCGCAAGGCCCGCTCGGAGGTCTTGCCGTAGACCTTCTTCACCGGGAACGCCTTTTTGCCGACCTTCTCGGTGCCGGTCACCGCGAAGTGGAGCACCTTGCCGTCGCCGCGCTCGATGTCGATGACCGTGCCCTTGCCGACCTTGTCCAGGTCGTGGAAGACGGCTTTTCCGTCGCGGGCGTCGTTGTGGCCGACGATGACGGCCGCCCCGGACTCGCCGGGCCGGGCGCCGCCCGTGTACCAGCCCGCGGTCATGCCCTTCTCCCGCGGCGGGACCCGCACGGTCCCGTCCTTGTCCATCCCCAGGCGGATCAGCGGGCTCCGCACGCCGATGGCGGGGATGGAGACACCGGCCGGTTCCTCGGCCGAGGCGGGGGTGCCGCTGGCCTTGTCGTCGGCGGTTCCGCCCAGGGAGCAGGCGGTCAGCAGCGCGACCGCCGGCATCAGCAGGGCGAGGACGAGGGCGGACAGGCGGGTGCGGGGCATGGGTATCCATCCGGGGTGAGGAAGCACCGCCCACGCTAGGCAGTGGCTCCGCGCCCGTGCCTCGGATGAATGGCCACTTCGCCATCCCCCTAAAGGACGAGACGCGGGCCCTCGCACGGGCGGGGCCGTGTCGCGCGCCCCACCGCTTCGCGGCGGTGTCCTCAGACGGCGGGCGGGTCGCTGGGTGTGACGCGCTGCAACAGTCCCCAGCTGAATTCCGCCACGTACTCCGCGCGCTTCCCGGCGGCGTCCGGTGCCGTGAACGACAGCCGCCAGCGGGTGGGCGCCGTGCCCTCCATGGGGCGTGCGGGCGGGAAGGCACGCGCCACCTCGTCCACGGTGCACGCCCAGGGCCGCAGGTCACGGACCGTACGCAGCGCCGGGCCGGGCAGGCCGGGGGCCCGGATCAGCCATTCGTTCCAGACCGCGCCGCCGGGCGCGGTCAGCACCTCGAACCTCAGATCGGGCCAGAGCGGCACGCGCCACGTCAGGGCATCGAAGGTCAGGTCGCCCACGCGGCGCTCGGAGACCGTCTCGGGCGGGCCGAGCGCGGAACGGTAGCGGGCGCCCGCCGCGCGGCGGCGCGGGGAGTGCGCCATGGCCTGCCAGCGGCGGTTGGCCTCGCGCATCTGCGCGCGGTCGACGCCCAGTTCGCGCAGGGCGTCCTCGACCAGGCCCGGCTGGTGGTCGGCCATCCGGCGCAGCAGCACGAGCTGGAACGCGAGCGGGTCGAAGGCGGGGGTGGCGGAGGGGCCGGGCGCTGAGCTCATGGAGGCATGGTCGCGCACCCCGTCCGGATCCCGGCGCCGGTCGACGGTCTTCGTCGCCGAGCGCGGCGGTATCGCGACACCGACCGCCGGGAACCAGCCACGCTGACGGGTGATCAGGACCGGGGCCGGGCAGCCCGTCCGCGGATGTCGTCGAAGCTTTACCCGCCGTCACCCCGGAGCTGGCCCGTGGGCCGCCTGCGTCACCGGCCCGGCCGGTACGGTCTGGACATGACCGAAATCGACCCGCAGCGAACCGCCTTGGTGATCGTCGACCTCATGGAGCGCATCGTGGCGCTTCCGCTCGCGCCGCGCTCCGGCGACGAAGTGGCGGAGAGATCCGTGGAGTTGGCGCGGGCGTTCCGCAAGGCGGGGGCGCCGGTCGCGGTCGTACGGGTGGAGCGGCCGGGGGTGGTGGAGCAGCCGCCGGGCAGCGCGCTGCTCGAGGGTGTCGCCGAACCGGGTGACATCGAGGTCGTCAAGGGGGCCGTCGGCGCGTTCCACGGCACCGGGCTGGACGCGCGGCTGCGGGAGCGCGGGGTGCGGACGCTCGTCCTCACCGGGATCGCCACCAACCTCGGCGTGGAGTCCACCGCCCGCGCCGCCGCCGATCACGGCTATGAGCTGGTGTTCGTGGAGGACGCGATGAGCGCCCTGACCGAGGCGGAGCACCGGGCGTCGGTGACGCTCGACATGCCCCGGCTGGGCACCGTCGTCACGGCCCGCGATCTGCGCCTGACCGGCTGAGCGGGCATAGACGCGGGCACAGAGCGGCACCCGGCGGGCCGCGGTGACCGCTCAGAGGCGGGTGTACGGGTCGTCGGGGTCCTCGCCGAGCATCCGCTTGAGCAGGTCGCGCAGCACCGCGCGCTCCTGGGTCGACAGCCCCGCCAGCGGTTCGCGTGCGAAGTTCAGCGACTCGCGCAGCCGGCCGGAGACCTCCCGGCCCGTTTCGGTGGCCGCGGCGAGCTTCACCCGGCGGTCAGCGGGGTCCGGCCGGCGTTCGACCAGGTCACGGGCCTCCAGACGGTCGATGATGCCGGTCACGTTGGACGGCTCGCACTTCAGCTGCTGCGCGATGCGGCGCATGGGCTGCGGCTCGCCGGCCAGCAGCGCCAGCACCCGCGCCTGGGCGCCGGTCAGGGAGTGCTTGGCCGCCGCCTCCTCGTACTCCTCGTGGTAGCGCGCCACGACGGTCGCGATGAGTTCGACGACTTCGAGGGTCAGGGCATCCGTTCGGTGGACCATACGGCTCAGGCTACCCGGTTGCTTGACAACATGAAATATCGAGGCGCATGGTTGTTTTAGTTGGTGAACCATTAGGAGGCTTCGTTTCATGTCCGCAACGCCCACCACCGGCCGTGAATGGCACCTCGTCGCCCGCCCGCAGGGCTGGCCGAAGCCCGAGGACTTCGCGCTCCGTGAGGTCGCGGTCCCCGAGCCCGGCGAGGGCCAGATCCTCGTCCGCAACGTCCACATGTCCGTGGACCCGTACATGCGCGGCCGGATGAACGACGTCAAGTCGTACGTACCCCCCTTCCAGCTCGACCAGCCCATGGACGGCGGCGCGATCGGTGAGGTCATCGCCTCCCGCGCCGAGGGCTTCGAGGTCGGCGACCACGTGCTGCACGGCCTCGGCTGGCGCGAGTACGCGGTGGTCGACGCCCGGCACACCGCCAAGGTCGACCCGGAGCTGGCCCCGCTCTCCACCTACCTCGGCGTGCTCGGCATGCCGGGCCTGACCGCCTACGCGGGTCTGCTGGAGGTCGCCTCCTTCAAGGAGGGCGACGCGGTCTTCGTCTCCGGCGCGGCGGGCGCGGTCGGCAGCCTCGTCGGCCAGATCGCCAGGCTCAAGGGCGCCTCGCGCGTCATCGGCAGCGCGGGCTCGGACGAGAAGGTCCGGATCCTCACGGAGGAGTACGGCTTCACCGCCGCCTTCAATTACAAGAACGGCCCCGTCGCCGAGCAGCTCAAGGAAGCCGCCCCCGACGGCATCGACGTCTACTTCGACAACGTCGGCGGCGACCACCTCGAAGCGGCCATCTCCTCCCTGAACGTGCACGGCCGCGCCGCGCTGTGCGGTGCGATCGCCCAGTACAACGCCACCGAGCCGACGCCCGGCCCGAGCAACCTCGCCCTCGTCATCGGCAAGCGGCTGCGCCTGAACGGCCTGCTCGTCTCGGACCACCAGGCGCTGCGCCCGCGGTTCATCGAGGAGGTCTCGGCCTGGGTGCGCTCCGGCGAGATCAAGTACAACGAGACGGTCGTCAAGGGCATCGACCACGCCGTGGACGCCTTCCTCGGCATGCTCCGCGGCGAGAACACCGGCAAGATGATCGTCAGCTTCGAGGGCTGAGGCGGCATCCTCAAGCGCCGGACGGGCTGCTTGTGGCCCGTCCGGCGCTTGAGGACGCGCCCGCAGGGCGCCCGCTGCCGCAGGCGGCACAGGTCAGGGCGCTCGCGGCAAGCGCTACGCTTTGCCGCCATGCGAGATCTTGTAGCGGGCATGACCTACCTGGCCAAGGGCCAGCGCTGGGTGGGGCGGAACCGGAAGCAGTGGGGGTTCGGACTGCTGCCCGGGCTGATCACGCTCGTGGGATACGCGGGCGCGATGGTCGCGCTCGTCCTCTACGCGGACGACGTCGTCGGCTGGGCCACGCCCTTCGCCGACGGCTGGGGCTCGCCCTGGCTCGGCCTCTTCCGGGGCGGCCTGACCGTCCTGTTCTTCGGCGGCAGCCTGCTGCTCGCGCTGATCTCCTTCACCGCCGTCACGCTGCTCGTCGGCCAGCCCTTCTACGAGTCGCTCTCCGAGAAGGTCGACCTGTCCGAGGACGGCACCGTCCACGAATCCGGGCTGCCGCTCTGGCGCGAGCTGTGGATCTCCGCCCGCGAGAGCCTCGCCGTGCTCCTCAGGGTGGCCGTCTGGGGCGTGCTGCTCTTCGCCCTCGGCTTCGTGCCCGTCATCGGGCAGACGGTCATTCCGGCGATCGGCTTCTGCGTCTCCGGGTTCTTCCTCACCGAGGAACTCACCGCCGTCGCCCTCCAGCGCCGTCGCGTCCCCCTGCGGGAGCGCCTGCGGTTGCTGCGCTCCCGCAAGCTCCTCGCCCTCGGCTTCGGTGTGCCCCTCACCCTGCTCTTCCTGGTGCCGTTCGTCGCGGTGTTCGTCATGCCCGGCGCGGTCGCCGGCGCGACGCTGCTCGCCCGCGACCTCACGGGCGAGGCGGCCCCGGAGGACGGGAATGACGGGGACGACGACCGTCGGGTCTCGGACCGCGCCGTCAGCTGAGCACGTCCGCCGACACCAGCCCCGGCGCGGTGGCCGGGGCCTCGGCCAGTACGCCGCCGTCCGGGGACCACACCGCACTGAGGCCGCAGGCGTCGTACGGGCCCGCGGGGCCCGTGTGGTTGGCGAGCAGGACGTGCAGGCCGTGGTCCCTCGCCAGCGCCGGGAAGACCGCCACGCGTTCCTCGGCGCCGACGCCCTTGGAGTACAGCGAACTCGCCAGCAGCACCCGGCAGCCGTCGGCCGCCGCGCGGGCCGCGAGCTCGGGGAAGTGCGTGTCGAAGCAGATGGCCAGCCCGAACGCGACACCGCCCAGCGTGAACCGGCCGTCCGCCGTGCCGGGGACGAAGCCCGCGGCCCGCTCCGTATCCGTCACGTGCCGCTTGTCGTAGCGCGTGAGCAGCGCGCCGTCCGGCCCGTACACGTACGAGGTGATCGTCGGCCCCGCCGCCGTGCGCCCCGCGCAGTTGACCACCGCGGCGACCCCCGCCGCCGCGCAGGCCTGCCGCACCGGGTCCAGCCGGGGATCGTCGGGGGCGAAGGCGAGCCGGTCCGGATCGGCGACGATCTCCGGCAGCTCGTAGCCGGTGACGGCCAGCTCGGGGAAGACGACGAGCGCCGCACCCCGCTCCGCCGACTCGGTGACGAACCCGGCCATGCGCGCGACATTGGCGTCGACGTCGCACGGCCGGGCGGTGAACTGCGCCGCTGCGATGATCATGCGTTCATCATGACCGAGGGGCGCCACCCGCCGCCACGGTGATCAAGGCCCGGATCTGCGCGGTGATCGCCTGCCGGTCCCGGACGAAAGAGGGGTCCGTGATCCGCCCGGTGGCGGGATCGGTGTTGCCCGCGCCGAACCGCAGCACCGGCGTGTGCAGATGGCCGCCCGGGAGGTACGGGCGCAGCGCGTCGCGCAGCAGCGTCGCCCGGTAGGCGATCTCGTTGGAGAGGTAGTCGCCCCCGCCGCCCTCGCGGGCCGTCGAGCCCGGCGTCGGCCCGGCGGGCCGGTGCACGGGCCCGGTGCCGCCCGCCGGGATCTCCGTGACGGCCGTGTTGTCGTACACCGGGTACGGGCCGGTCTTCGCGGCCAGGATCGCGTCGTAGGGCAGGGTCGTCGACGTCCACTGCGGCTGCGGGTGGACGGTCGGCACGCCCGGCGGCACGGGGACGGTCCCGGTGCGGGACGCGCCCACGTTGTCCGGGTAGCCGCCGCGCCAGGCGCCGTTGGTGTGCTCCAGGTCGAAGCGGCCGTCCCGCCCCTGGCTGATCGTCGTGAACAGGTCCGCCTCCCGCTGCCCGGACTCGAAGTGCGGCAGCAATGTGCGCTCGACGTCACCGGCCGTGAAGTCCGCCCAGCGCACCGGGAAGAGCGCCGCCTCGATCCGTGCCGGACCGGTCGGCGTGTTCACGGTCGTGCCGTCCAGGGCGAGCGCGGCAGCGCCCGAGGGGTTGGAGCGGCGGATGTCGGAGTCCAGCTGGAAGGGGTCGAAGCCGGTGATCACGACGCGCTTGATGCCCCGGTCGCCCCGGGGCAGCTCGATGGAGTCCTGCCCGCGCGAGCCGCGCTCGACCTTCGCGACCAGCTTCCCCACCAGGGCCGTCCGCCGCGCGTCCGTCATCGCGAACGCCGGCTTCCAGTCGCGCAGCGCCCGAGTCATCCCGAGGCGCGCCCAGTACAGCGGACGGTCGTCGTCCTGGCTGAGGTCCCCGGAGCGGCCGGCCGCGCGCCCCTGCGCGCGGTCCACGGCCCGCTGCCACAGCCGCCGCCCCTCGGCGGTCGCGAGCCGCTCGGCCTCCGCCGCGGTGCGCGTACGGGCCAGGGCGCGGGCGAAGCCGGGCGCCACCCCGTCGAACCCCGAGCGGCGCAGGACCTCCTGCGGCACGGGGCCGGTGAGCCGCTCCTCCTCGGCAGTGGGCGACGTGGCCGATGGCTCCGATGACGCGGCGGGAGCCGCGACGGCAGGGGTGGGCAACAGGGCGGCGCACGCGAGCAATGCGATGCCGAACGACATCCGGGCCTTCTCAATGGGTCTCATGAGCCGGAAGGAAATCATTGTGCGTGCATAGGCGGAAGGGAAGCACTCAACACCCGTTACGTACAGTCGAGTTCAGGCCACAATGGCGGGATGCGAATAGCCGAGTACGCCGCCCCGCTGTTCTCACCCGGGAGCGGTCAAGGGACCCGTCAGTTCGCCGAGTTGGGCATCGCGCTCCTGCTCGCGTCGCTCATCGGCCTCGAACGCGAGTTACAGCAGAAGAGCGCCGGCCTGCGCACGCACACCCTCGTCGGTGTGGGCAGCGCGCTGTTCATGGAGGTGTCGGCCCACGGCTTCGGCGTGGTCGAGCTGGCGGGTGTACGCCAGGACCCGTCACGGGTGGCCGCACAGATCGTCTCCGGCATCGGCTTCATCGGCGGCGGCCTCATCTTCGTCCGCCGCGACGCGGTGCGCGGCCTGACGACCGCGGCCACGATCTGGCTGACCTGCGCCGTCGGCATGGCGTGCGGCGGCGGCCTGCCGCTGCTCGGTGCGGCGGCCACCGTGGTGCACTTCCTGGTCGTCCGCGGCTTCCCGATGATGACGCGGCGGATGACGGTGACGCCCGTGGCGGAACAGGTGGAGCTGAGACTGTCCTACCGCACGCGCAGCGGGCTGCTGGGACGGGTGCTGGAGCTGTGCACGAAGCGAGGCTTCCGGGTCACGGACGTACAGATCGACGCCGATACCGCCCCGTGCGGGGACGGCAGCCGTGAGAAGGGCAGACACAAGGAGGCGGGCCTGGTGCTGAGCCTGGAGGGCAAGGGATCCGCCCACCCTCTCGTGGAGGAGCTGACGGACTGGGACGGCATCCGCTGCGTGGGCCTGAGCGCGCATCGCGACAGCACGGAGTGACGGCGGCGCGGGGCGCCCCGGCGGCGTTGTCGGGAGGCGGGTGCCGGTGACGGGTGTCAGGCTGGCTGGGAAGGCATCCGCGAAGGGAACTTCCATGATCACCACAGACTTCGTCCACGGCTCACCCTGCTGGCTCGATATCGGCGCTCCGGACGTCCCCGCCACGTCCCGCTTCTACCGTTCGGTCTTCGGCTGGGACTTCCAGTCCATGGGTTCGGACCCGGAAGTCGGCGAATACGGTGTCTTCCAGCTGGACGGCAAGGGCGTCGGAGGCATCGGGCCGCTCACCGAGCAGGGGGCCCGCTCGGCCTGGATGATCTACTTCAGGACCGACGACGCCGATGCCACGGCCCGGGCCGCGGAGCAGCAGGGCGGCACCGTGCGAGTGGCACCGTCCGACGCGGACGAGTGGGGGCGGATGGCCCAGCTCACCGACCCCCAGGGCGGGCAGTTCGCCGTCTGGCAGGCGGGGGAGAAGGCCCTGGGCGGCCTGGAGGCCGCCGACCGGCCGGGCGCCCTGTGCTGGACCGAGCTCTACACCACCGACGCGGCCGCGGCGAAGGCCTTCTACGGCAGCGTCTTCGGCTGGACCACGCAGGACATGCCCCTGCCCGGCGACGGGGACGGCACGTACTCCCTCATCACCCCGGCGGACCAGCCCGAGGAACGCATGCACGGAGGCCTCATGCAGCTCCCGGCCACGGACCTGTCCCTGAACGGCGGCCGCCCCTACTGGCACCCCGTCTTCGCCACGGCGGACTGCGACGCCACGGTCGCCAAGGTCACCGAGAACGGCGGCAGCGTCCAGATGGGCCCGGAGGACGCGGAGGGCGTGGGCCGCCTGGCCGTCTGCGTCGACCCCAACGGCGCAGACTTCGTGGTGCTCAAGCCGAGCGAGATGTGAGCGCGGGCGGAGCGCGGCCGGTCGACCTCCCCGCACCGGCGCGGGGAGGTTGACCGACAACACGGTTGTCGTTGGTCCCTCCGCTTCGGCAGGGTCGTCCCCGTGGTGGTTCGGCGGGGGGTGGGGACGTGTCCGCGCAGCAGAGTGAGCCCGTGGCCCCTTCGGTGACGCTGAATGCCGAGGCGTGGGCCGAAACCACCGCCCTTGCCGTGGGGCCCGCGAAGTTCAGGTTCGCCGATCCCATGGCCTTCCGGGCGCATATCGACGTGATGCCCTTCGCGGGGGTGCGGCTCTCGTTCATGCGCTACTCGGCGTTGGTCTCGCAGAGAACCCCGGATCTCATCAGACGCTCGGACCCGGAGCTGCTCCAGGTCGCTCTCATGCTGTCGGGGCGGCAAGGTATCGAGCAGAACAGGAACAACGTCCTGATCTCCCCGGGCGACATGGTGCTGTTCGACAGTTCACGACCGTTCGAGGGCTGTCTCGCCCCGGGGGAGGACGGCGGCTCGTCGGTGATGCTCCAGTTCCCCCGGCATCTGCTGCCCGTGCCCGAGCCGCAGATCGCGAAGCTCTGCGCCGCGACGCTGCCCGGCACACGAGGTGTCGGTCGCCTGCTGCGGCAATTCCTGCTGGGGCTGTCCGAGGAATACCGGCACTGCACACCCCACGACCGGCTGCGGCTGAGAAACACCACCCTGGACATGGTGACCGCCATGCTGGCGCAGTACACGGACGCCAAGGCGCCCCTGTCCCCGGAATCCCGCCGGCACCTGCTGTTCCGGTCCCTCAGCTGCTTCATCATCGAGAACCTGGACGACCCGGACCTGTCACCCGACAGCATCGCCCGGGCCCACCACATATCCGTCCGCTACCTGCAACGCGTATTCCAAGAAGAAGGCAGCACCGTCACGACCTTCATCAAGCAACACCGTTTGGACCGGTGCCGACACGATCTGGCCGATCCGGACCTGGCCGGGACGGCGATCAGCGCCATCGGCAGCCGCTGGGGTTTCGCCCACCCCTCCGACTTCTCGCGCGCCTTCCGCGCCTACATGGGAATGACGCCACGCGAATACCGTCAGGCCGCCCTCGCGGGCTGACGGCCGAGCCCGGTACGGCCGCTCCGTACCCGGCGGTGGCCGGGCACGGAGCGGGGACTCGGCTCACGGGGATGCGTCCCCCCGTAGCGCATCCGGTGAGCCGGCTCCGCCAGTAAAACTAGCGACAGTTGCCGCGCCTCATATATGCGCTGCGCGCACACCCCTTGACGGGCACCGCACATCGGCCGCGGGCCCGGGACGAGTGGTGTCCCGGGCCCGCCGTCATACGGTGATCAGCAGGTGCGCCCCACGTAGTGCGCGCCGTTGATCTTGTCGGCGGACCCCAGCCAGACGGTGCCGGGAGCGACGCAGCGCTCGTGGTCGGGGCCCCAGGCCACATCGACCTTGATGACGACGCGCGAGCCGTCACCGGTGCAGTGGTTGTAGAACGCGTCACTCCCCGTCTCGTAGAACCCGCAGGGGTTCAGAGCCGCGGGAGTGGCGGAGGCCGCCGAGGCCAGGCCGAGGGTGAGAGCCACGGCGCCGACGGCGGCGGTCAGGGAGCGGCGAACGTTCACAGGTATCTCCTCATGGGTACGCGATGCCCGGGGTGTGGTGTCCCGGGTGCACGGAGAGCGTTGCGCCGTTCGCGGGGGCCGTCACGTGATCTCGCTCGGACGAGTGGCGGAGTCCACCGGTTCGAGTGCGGAACGGGCGCGCGCGGTCCGAATGTCACCGGGACGGGGACGCGACGTGAGAAGTACCGTCTTCGTCACGGCGGTTGGCAGGCGCCGGGAGATCGCGCACACCGGCTCCAGGGGAGGAACCGCCCATGCCCGACGACCCGGTCGACGTACTCGACCTCGACACCAAGGCCCGGCTCCTGTCCGGGCAGGACATGTGGTCCCTGCCCGCCGTCCCCCGTATCGGGCTGCGTTCGATCGTCATGTCCGACGGGCCCGTCGGCGTGCGGGGCGTCCGCTGGACCGCCGACGATCCTTCGCTCGCGCTGCCCAGCCCCACCGCGCTCGCCGCCACCTGGGACCCGGCGCTCGCCCGTCGCGTGGGCCGACTCCTCGCGGCGGAGGCGCGGCGCAAGGGCGTGCACGTGCTGCTCGCGCCGACCGTCAATCTGCACCGGTCCCCGCTCGGGGGCCGGCACTTCGAGGCGTACAGCGAGGATCCTTACCTCACGGCGCGCATCGGCACCGGCTATGTGCGGGGCGTGCAGGACGGCGGGGTCGCCGCCGTGGTGAAGCACTTCGTGGCCAATGACGCCGAGACCGAGCGGTTCACCGTGAACAACAAGGTTTCCGCCCGCGCCCTGCGCGAGCTGTATCTGGCCCCCTTCGAGGCCATCGTCAAAGACGCCCGGCCGTGGGGCGTCATGGCCGCGTACAACCAGGTCAACGGCGTGACCATGACCGAGCACGGCCACCTCCAGAACGACGTCCTGCGCGGGGAGTGGGGCTTCGACGGCATCGTCGTCTCCGACTGGCTCGCCGCCCGCGACACCGTGCGTGCCGCGCTCGGCGGGCTCGATGTGGCGATGCCGGGGCCGGTGACGGTCTACGGTCCGGCGCTCGCCGCCGCCGTGCGGGCCGGGGACGTGCCCGAGTCGGTGGTCGACGACGCCGTGCGCCGCGTGCTGCGGCTCGCCGACCGGGTCGGCGCCCTGGGCGAGGCGACCCGGGCGCGCCCGTCCGCCCCGGACGGCCGCGCCCTCGCCCGCGAAGTCGCCGCCCGCTCCTTCGTGCTCGTACGCAACGCGCCCGTCCGCGGCGCCCCCGCCCTGCCCCTCGATCCCGCGCCGGGCCTCCGGGTCGCGCTTCTCGGCGGCGCCGCCCGTGATGCCCGCATCCTCGGCGGCGGCTCCGCGCAGGTCTTCCCCGCACGGGTCGTCTCGCCGCTGGACGGGCTGCGTGCCGCGCTTCCCGAGGGCGCGGTCACCTACGCCGTCGGCGCCGAACCCGGCGACGAACTCCTTCCCGCAGGTGCGGGGTTCACGCTGCGGGCCGTGTGCCGGGATGCCGCCGGGCGGATGCTGGGGGAGGAGCGCATGCCCAGTGGCATGGTGCAGTGGCTCGGTGATCTGCCCGCCGGGGTCGGTTACGAGGCCCTGCGCACCGTCGAGCTGACCGGCACGTTCACCCCGCGCGAGAGCGGTCCGCACGTCTTCGGCACGAAGGGGGTCGGTGCCTTCCGGCTCGTTGTCGGCGGGCGGACGCTCTTCGACGGGGAGCAGGGCGCCGACCACGCCGATCCCTTCGAGGCCTTCCTCGGCTCGCCCGTGGAACGCGGCCGGGTCGTACTCGCAGCAGGCACGGCCGTCGAGGTCTCCCTCACCTGCGTCGTCGCCGAACCGGACGGCGCACCCATCGAGGCCGTCGGCTTCTGCCTGCTGCACCGCGAACCCGAGCGCGACGCGGAGGAACTGCTGGCCGAGGCGGTCGCCGTCGCGGCCTCGGCGGACGCCGCCGTCGTCGTGGTCGCCACCACCGAGCGCGTCGAGAGCGAAGGCTTCGACCGCACCACCCTCGCCCTCCCCGGCCGCCAGGACGAGCTCGTCGCCCGGGTGGCCGCCGTCAACCCCCGCACCGTCGTGGTCGTCAACTCCGGCTCACCCGTGGAGCTGCCGTGGCGCGACGACGTCGCCGCCGTGCTGCTCGGATGGTTCCCCGGGCAGGAGGCGGGCGGGGCCCTGGCGGACGTGCTCCTGGGCGGGCGCGAGCCCGGCGGCCGTCTTCCCACCACCTGGCCGGTACGGCTCGCGGACGCGCCCGTGACGCGGGTCGCCCCGGTGGGCGGCGAACTCGCTTATGCGGAAGGGCTGTTCATCGGCTACCGTGCGTGGGAGAAGGTGCGGGCGACCCCCGCGTACGCCTTCGGCCACGGCCTCGGTTACACCGACTGGTCGTACGAGACCCTCGACATGGGCGGCACAGGAACAGCGCGTGTTCGCGTACGCAACACCGGCAGCCGCCCCGGCCGCGAGGTCGTCCAGGTCTATCTGGCCGTCCCGCCCGGTGACAGGGCCGGGCGTCCGGTCCGGCGGCTGGCCGGCTTCGCCTCCGTCGAGGCGGGGCCCGGCGAGACGGTCGAGGCGGTCGTCGCGCTGGACCCCCGGGCCTTCGAGGTCTGGGACGACGAGGCGGCCGGCTGGCGTCGGATCCCCGGCACCTACACCGCCGAGGCCGGCCGCAGCATCGCCGACCGCCGGCTGACCGCACCGGTCGAAGTGGCATGAGGGAGCGGTCGGCCCAACAGACCGGGGCGGGGCCACCTGACAGGCCCCGCCCCTCCTCACCGCGCGGTGATCGTGCGGTACGCCATGTCGGCCAGCGTCCGCTGTCCCCTCTTGTTGGGGTGGAACCAGTCCCACTGGCTCAGCTCCTGGCCGGTGAAGGCGTAGCCGCTGACCGCGGTGTCGTAGCGGCACAGCTTGTCCCGCGCGCACGCGCTCTTGAGCACGTGGTTGTACGCGGCGACCCGCTGGGCGACCTGGTCGCGGCGGGCCACGGCGGCCGCGTCCACCGCCTCGGAGTCGCCGAGCATCGACGGGCAGATCCCCAGCTTCCAGACCGTCTTCGCGTAGCCGTTCGTCCGCCCCTGCGACCACAGCCGCTTGAGGTCCGGCACGCCCGCCACGTACACCTGGGCCTTGGGCAGGGAACGGCGGAGCTCCTTGAGCGAGGACTCGAAGTCCTCCCGGAACTGCTCCACCGGTGTCATGTCGGCCACATTCTTGCGGCAGGCGTCATTGGCCCCCAGCAGCACCGTCACAAGCTGCGGCTTCCGCGCTATCGCCGACCGCATCTGCGCCGGCAGGTCCGCCATCCGCGCGCCCGTCCTCGCGTAGTTCCAGCTGCTCGTCTGCGGATACGGCAGCAGCCGTTGGGCCAGGCTGTTCACGGTGCTGCCAGTGGCCCAGGAGGCCTCGGGGCAGTCGGCGAGCACGCCACAGGCGTCGAAGCCCCGGGTGATGGAGTCGCCGAGCGAGGCCATCGACGCGGGGCGGGCGTTCCAGGCGGGCTCGGGTGCGGCGCTGGGCTTCGCGGCCGCCTTGGCCGAGCCACTGTTCGTACCGTCGTCGCAGCCCGCGACGAGGAGCGCGGCCGAGAGCGCCGCCACCGCGGCCCGTACCATCCGGGGCCGCCGCCCCGTGCTGCTGCGCATCGTGTTTCCCCCATCCGGCCGGGTGATATCTGTCCTGGTCCGACGGTACGTCACCCCGTGGGTGCCCACGCACGGTAGCTTTTCCCGGGAGTGAGGAGGCGCGCCGGGCACAGTCCGGCGATTTTCGCACTCCGGTGCCAACGATTGGCAACACGTCACGTCCTGTCCCTTTTCAGGAGAATTGCTCCCGATGGTGTTTACTGTTGGTAACCTCGTGGGCTGGTACGGGAGTGGTCATTGGGGCGAAAAGCCCCAAGCTGTCCCGGGTGGGACCGATATGTGCGCGAGGCCGCTGGGGAAGGCGAACCTCGAACCGCACTGGAGGTCCCGGTGACGACACGTGGAGTTCTGTACGTCCACTCCGCGCCCCGCGCGCTGTGCCCGCACGTCGAATGGGCCGTCGGGGGCGTGCTCGGCGTGCGCGTCACCCTCGACTGGATCCGACAACCCGCCGCGCCCGGCACCTGGCGCGCCGAGTTCTCCTGGCAGGGTCAGCCCGGCACCGCCTCCAAGCTCGCCTCCGCGCTGCGCGGCTGGCACCTGCTGCGCTTCGAGGTGACCGCCGAGCCCTGCGCCGCGGCGGAGGGCGAGCGCTACAGCTCCACCCCCGACCTGGGCATCTTCCACGCCGTCACCGGCATCCACGGCGACATCCTGATCCCCGAGGACCGGTTGCGGGCGGCGCTCGCCCGCGCGGGACGGGGTGAGACCGCGCTGGAGGCCGAGGTGGCGAAGCTGCTCGGCAAGCCCTGGGACGACGAGCTGGAACCTTTCCGCTACGCGGGCGAGGGCGCTCCCGTCCGGTGGCTGCACCAGGTGGTCTGAGCCACACGATCGAACGTCCGTCTGCCACTGGCCGAGTGAACCCGGCTACATTTCCCCCGTGATCCACACAGGATCCAAGCCATTCGCGGGGGGTAGTGGTGAGTTTCGTCAGCGTGGCCAAGGCGGTCGCGATCGGCCTGGGAGGATTGCTGCTCGGCTGGGGCGTCCTGTTCATCTTCCTCAACATGGGCGGCCGCTCCTACTGCCCCGGCGGCGCCTGCGCGACGGGCAAGGACGCCGCGCTCGGCCTCACCATCACGTTCCTCATCGTCGGCCTCATCGCCCTGATCACCGCGCTCGCCGTCGCGGCGAACACCGAGTCGTGGCGCAAGCGGAGCCGGTTCGCCTTCGCCACGACCGGGCTGGTCGTGGGCCTGCTGCCCGGCTGGCTCTGGCACGACTCGCTCATCGGCCAGCGGGTGCGGCTCGACTGGCACGCGCCGACCGACCGCCCCGAAGCCGTGCGCGGCGTCGGCAATTGGAGCGTCGGCAGCACCGTCGTCCGGGCCCGTACCGACGGCCTCACCGCGTACGCCGGGCGGGACGGCCAGGTGCGGTGGGAGCTGACCGCCCCCGTCCGGGAGTCCGTCTGCGCCATGAGCGCCCGCACCAGCAAGGGCACCGGCCTGGTCGCCTTCAGCGGGTACCTCAAGCCGTGCACGACCCTCACGCTCGTGAACCTCTCCACCGGCAAGAGCGTGTGGCAGCAGAAGACCAAGGGTGACGAGTCGTTCCCGACCGCGACGGACGGGCGGGTCGCCCTCGCCGACGGCACGGCCGTCGTCCTGGAGGAGGAAGCCGTGCGCGGCCTCGACGCGGAGAACGGCAAGCAGCGGTGGAAGCGCCCGGTGCCGCGCGACTGCCAGGCCGTGACCGTCGAAGCCTCCGCGGCCCGGCTGCTGCTCGTCGAGCAGTGCCGCAAGGGCCGCGTCGGCGACATCACCATGCGGCTGACCTCGCTGGACGCCGCTACGGGCAAGCAGCGGTGGAGCAGCCCGCTGCCCGTGAAGTCGGGCTACTCGTCGCTGTACACGCTGTCGGTCGAGCCGCCCGTCATCGCGCTCAAGGAGAGGGACGAGCGCGGCACCGCCGCCGTGCTGTCCTTCGACGACACCGGCCGTGCCCGGGCGACCGTCCCGTTCTCCGGCCGGACGGAGACCCTGGCCATCGGCAACGGCGGTTTCAAGGCCAGGCCCGCGCTGACCGCCCTCGTCGTCGGCGACACCCTCGTCACGGCGGCGAAGGACCGGGGTGACAACGTCTACGTGCGGCGGGTCAGTGGCTACTCCCTCGCCGACGGCCGCCCGCTGTGGAGCAAGAAGTACGGCTCGGGCAAGGGGTACAGGGACGAGGTCGAGGCGCTCGCGGTGCGGCCCCGCGGACGGCTGGCCGTCCTGACGAAGACCTTCACCGACGGCACCATCCGCCCCCTCGACCCCCGTACCGGACGCCAGGCCGGGGACATCGAGCCGGTCAGCGGACGGGACGACCTGGTGGGAAGGGGCGGGGCGGAGCTGCTGCCCGACGCCGACCGGGGCTACGTCGTCGTCAACCAGGACGGCACCGACGACGCCCCGCCCGCCTGGGGCGCCTCGCGCTGAGCCACTCGGGCCACCGGGCCACCGGATCGAGGGAATGCGAAGGCCCGCCCGGTCGGGACGACCGGGCGGGCCTTCGTCATGCGTTGACGTGCGGTGATCAGACCGAGCGGAGCGCGAGGACCACGTTGTGGCCGCCGAAACCGAAGGAGTTGTTGATCGCCGCGATGGAGCCCTCGGGGAGCGGGCGGGGCTCGCCACGGACGACGTCCGCGTCGATGTCCTCGTCCATCTCCTCGATGTTGATGGTCGGCGGCGCCATCCGGTGGTACAGGGCGAGGACGGTCGCGACCGTCTCGATGCCGCCGGCGCCACCGAGCAGGTGACCGGTCATCGACTTGGTCGCGGAGATCGCGACGTGGTCGAGGTCGTCACCGAGGATCTTGCGGAGCGCCTTGACCTCGGCCGCGTCACCCTGCGGGGTGGACGTGGCGTGCGCGTTGAGGTGGACGACCTCCGACGGCTTGAGGTCGGTGGAGTCCAGCAGGTTCTGCAGGGCGGCGGCGATGCCGCGGCCCGTCGGCTCGGGCTGCGCGATGTGGTGGCTGTCCGCGGACAGACCCTGGCCCAGCACCTCGCAGTAGACCCGGGCGCCGCGCTTCGCGGCGTGCTCGGCCGACTCCAGGATGACGACGCCCGCGCCCTCGCCGAGGACGAAGCCGTCCCGGCCCTTGTCGTACGGGCGGGAAGCCTTCTCGGGCTCGTCGTTGTTCTTCGACATTGCCATCATGTTGGCGAACGCCACGATGGGGAGGGGGTGGATGGCCGCCTCGGTGCCGCCGGCGACGACCACGTCGGCACGGCCGGTGCGGATCATCTCGACGGCGTAGCCGATCGCCTCGGCGCCGGACGCGCAGGCGCTGACCGGGGTGTGCACACCCGCCTGGGCGCCCACCTCCAGGCCGACGTTGGCGGACGGGCTGTTGGGCATCAGCATCGGCACGGTGTGCGGGGAGACGCGGCGGACGCCCTTCTCCTTGAGCACGTCGTACTGGTCGAGCAGGGTGGTCACGCCGCCGATGCCGGAGGCGATGACCGTGCCGAGCCGCTCGGGGGCGATGGAGGCGTCGTCACCGGCCTTGGCGGTGAAGCCCGCGTCGGCCCACGCCTCACGCGCGGCGATCAGCGCGAACTGCGCCGACCGGTCCAGCTTGCGGGTGAGCGGGCGGGGCAGGACGTCCTCGGGGTCGACGGCCACCCGGGCGGCGATACGGACCGGGAGGTCGGCGAAGCGCTCACCCACCAGGGGCTTGACGCCGGAACGCCCGGCGAGCAGCCCTTCCCAGGTCGATGCGCTGTCGCCACCCAGCGGTGTGGTTGCGCCGATACCGGTGACGACCACGGTGCGATTGGTCGAGTTCACAGGAATTCTGTCTCCACGTGTAGAGGTGCTGGAACCGCCACCGCCGGGGTGGCGACGAACGCTTGGATCAGTCCTGGTGCTTCAGGATGTAGTCGGCAGCGTCACCGACGGTCTTGAGGTGCTTGACGTCCTCGTCGGGGATCTTCACGTCGAAGCGCTCCTCGGCGGCAACGACGACCTCGACCATGGACAGCGAGTCGACGTCCAGGTCGTCGGTGAAGGACTTGTCCAGCTGGACGTCCTCGACGGGGATGCCGGCGATCTCGTTGACGATCTCCGCGAGACCCTTGAGGATCTCTTCCTGAGTGGCGGCCATGGTGGCGCTCCTTCGATATTGCGGTGGAACTGCGATGTG
This sequence comes from Streptomyces syringium, assembly GCF_017876625.1. Taxonomy (NCBI): domain Bacteria; kingdom Bacillati; phylum Actinomycetota; class Actinomycetes; order Kitasatosporales; family Streptomycetaceae; genus Streptomyces; species Streptomyces syringium. Next base: position 2,457,445 of record NZ_JAGIOH010000001.1, on the reverse strand, counting down.
AGAACTGCGTATGTGGTGAGGGACCGCGGCGGCCGGTGGAAGCCGGTCCGGCGCGGAACTCGCCTAGGGGAGGGTAACGACCGTCGCGGCGTACACGAGACCCGCCCCGAATCCGATGACGAGCGCGGTGTCCCCGCTCTTCGCCGCTCCTGTCGCCAGGAGCCGCTCCATGGCCAGCGGAATGGAGGCCGCGGAGGTGTTGCCCGTGGTCTCCACGTCGCGGGCGACCGTGACGGTGTCCGGCAGCTTCAGCGTCTTGACCATCGAGTCGATGATCCGCATGTTGGCCTGGTGCGGGATGAAGACGTCCAGGTCCTCCGGGCTGACGCCGGCGTCGTCCAGCGCCTGCTGGGCGACCTTCGCCATCTCGAAGACGGCCCAGCGGAAGACCGCCTGGCCCTCCTGGGTGAGAGCCGGGAAGCGTACCTCGGTCTCCTCGCGGTAGGCGTCCCAGGCGATGGTCTGCTTGATGGTGTCGGCCTTGTCGCCCTCGGAGCCCCACACGGTCGGGCCGATCGCCGGCTCCTTCGAGGGGCCGACGACGACGGCGCCCGCGCCGTCACCGAACAGGAAGGCCGTGGAACGGTCCTCCAGGTCGGTCAGGTCCGAAAGTCGCTCGACACCGATGACCAGCACGTATTCGGCGCTGCCGTCGGTGACCATGCCCTTGGCGAGGGTCAGGCCGTAGCCGAAGCCCGCGCAGCCGGCGGAGATGTCGAATGCGGCGGGCTTGCCCGCCCCGATCTTGTGCGCGATCTCGGTCGCGATCGCCGGGGTCTGCTTGAAGTGCGACACCGTCGAGACGATCACGCCGCCGATCTGCTCGGGGGTGATGCCGGAGTTGGCGATGGCCTTGCCCGCGGCCTCGACCGACATCGCGGCCACGGTCTCCTCCGGGCCGGCCCAGTGACGGGTGGCGATGCCGGAGCGCGAGCGGATCCACTCGTCGGACGAGTCGATGTGCTTGAGGATCTCCTCATTGGGCACCACCCGGACCGGACGGTAGCCGCCGACGCCGAGGATGCGCGCGTACGGGGTGCCCTTGGCGGGCTTGATCTTCGCGGTCATACTCTCGGGCTCCTTATTCGGCCGGGGTCTCGGCGGCGGCGGTGTGCTCGGCGATCAGCGCACGGGCGGCGTCGAGGTCGTCCGGGGTCTTGAGAGCGAGAGTCTTCACACCGGGCAGGGCGCGCTTGGCGAGGCCCACGAGGGTGCCGCCCGGGGCAACCTCGATGATCGCCGTGACGCCCAGCTCCTTGAAGGTATCCATGCACAGGTCCCAGCGGACCGGGTTGGCCACCTGGCCGACGAGCCGGGAGACGACCTCCTGGCCGGTGGCCACGGTCCGGCCGTCCTTGTTGGAGACGTAGACCGTGTGCGGATCGGTGACGGTCAGCTCCGAGACCGCCGACTCCAGCGCGGTGACGGCCGGGGCCATGTGCGGCGTGTGGAACGCGCCGGCCACCTTCAGCGGGACGACCCGCCGGGTGCCCTCGGGCTTGTCCTCGGCCAGTGCCGCCAGCTGCTCCAGGGTGCCGGCGGCCACGATCTGACCCGCGCCGTTGACGTTCGCGGGGATCAGGCCGAGCTTCTCCAGATGCGGCAGGACCACCTCGGGCTCACCGCCCAGCAGGGCGGACATGCCGGTCTCGGCGGCCGTCGCCGCCTCGGCCATGGCCAGGCCGCGGCGTCGTACGAGCGTCATGGCGGCGTGCTCGGACAGCACGCCGGTGAGCGCCGCGGCGGCCAGCTCGCCGACGCTGTGGCCGGCGGCGGCGCCGACGAGGCGCGTGAAGTCCCCGGGCGCCGGGAACAGCTGACCCGCGGAGACCAGGGCCGCCGCGACCAGCAGCGGCTGGGCCACCGCGGTGTCGCGGATCTCGTCCGCGTCGGCGTTCGTGCCGTAGTGGACCAGGTCCAGGTCGATGGCAGCCGACCACTCCCGGAGGCGGTCTTCCGCGCCGGGGAGGTCGAGCCAGGGGGTCAGGAAGCCGGGCGTCTGAGCGCCCTGGCCGGGAGCGACGAGTACGAGCACCCTCACACTCTCTCTCGTGGACGGCATCGGCCACCCGTGGGGACAGGGACGAAGAACCGTCAGGGGAATTGTTGACGTCTGACAAAAGACTAAGACTGCGACTCCGCGTCGGCCAGACGCCCCAGGATCAGCGCCACCCGCAGGGTAAAGGCGGAGCGCACATCGGAGGGTGACCATCCGGTGACGTCCGTCACACGTCGAAGGCGGTATCGCACGGTGTTTGGGTGGACGAACAACATCCGTGCCGCGCCCTCCAGGCTGCTCGCCTGCTCCAGGTACACGCTCAGCGTCTCCAGCAGCGCGGAGCCCGCTTCCTCCAACGGTCTGTAGATCTCCTCCACCAGCTGCTCACGGGCGTTCGCGTCACCGGCCATCGCCCGCTCCGGCAGAAGATCATCGGCCAGTACCGGCCGGGGCGCGTCCGGCCAGGCCGCGCACGCCTTGAGCCCGGCGGCCGCGGCCTGCGCGGAGCGCGTCGCGGCCAGCAGGTCGGAGACCACCGGTCCGGCCACCACGGGCCCGGCCGCGAAGGGGCCGATCAGCGCCTTCGCCGTCTGCAGCGGATTGTCCGAGCCGCCCGCGATCACCACCAGCCGGTCCCCGAGCACCCCCGTCAGCACCTGGAGCTTCGCGTGCCGCGAGGCCCGGCGGATCGCCTCGACCGTCAGCTCGCTGTCACCGTTGGGGGCGGTGCCCAGCACCACGCAGACGTGCGCGGGCGAATTCCAGCCCAGGGCGGCGGCGCGGGAGAGCGCCCCCTCGTCGGCCTCGCCCGAGAGCACGGCGTTGACCACCAGCGATTCCAGCCGGGCGTCCCACGCGCCGCGTGCCTCGGCGGCCTGCGCGTACACCTGGGCCGTGGCGAAGGCGATCTCGCGGGCGTAGACGAGCAGCGCCTCGCGCAGCACCGACTCGTCGCCCGGGGCCGCCACCTCGTCGATGGCCGACTCCATGACCTCGATGGTCGTGCGGACCATCTCCACGGTCTGGCGCAGCGTGATCGCCCGGGTCAGCTCCCGGGGAGCCGTCCCGAAGACATCCGTGCTGATCGCCTGCGGAGTCTCCGGATGCCGGAACCACTCCGTGAAAGCCGCGATGCCGGCCTGGGCGACCAGGCCGATCCAGGACCGGTTCTCCGGGGGCATGGCCCGGTACCACGGCAGCTGGGCATCCATGCGGGCGATGGCGGCGGCGGCCAGAGTGCCGGAAGACTTCTCCAGGCGGCGGAGGGTGGCGCTGTGCGGATGCGGGGTGTTAGCGGCGGGTTCAGGCACGGGACAAGCCTGCCTTATTCGGGTGCGGAGCGGGGTCGCCGGGCTACCGTAGCCCGATGACGCACGGACGACCGATCATCCAACGGGCGGAGGAACGCTTCCGCGGCGGGGACCTACCGGCCGGTATCGAAACGTGGCACGCCTTCTCGTTCGCCGGCTTCTACGACCCGGACAATGTGCGCTTCGGTCCGCTCTCCGCCTGCAACGAGGAGCACCTGGCACCGGGCGCCGGCTTCGCGGAGCACCCGCACCGGGACACGGAGATCGTCACCTGGGTCATCGAGGGCGAGCTCACCCACGAGGACTCCACCGGCCATGTCTCGGTGGTGCGCCCCGGCGACGTCCAGCGCCTCAGCGCGGGCGCGGGCGTGCGGCACGTGGAGCGCAACGCGGGCGCCGCCCCGCTGCGGTTCCTGCAGATGTGGCTCACCCCGTCGGAGTTCGGCGGGGATCCCTCGTACGAGGTCGTGCGCGGCCTCGCCGACGGCACGCCCTACGCCCTGACGCGGGCGGACGCGAGCCTGCGCGTGTGGCGGCTCGGCCGGGGCCACGGCGCCGACCTGCCGGCCGCGCCGTGGCTGTACGCGCACGTGGTGCGCGGAGCCGTCCGCCTCGCGGGGGAGGAGCTGCGGGCGGGCGACGCGGCGCGCGTCGTGGACGCGGGCCGGCTGCGCGCCGAGGCGGTGGACCCCGCCGAGCTGCTCGTGTGGGAGATGCACGCCGAGCCGCACTTCGGATGACCCCGGCGCGGGGGCCCGTGTTCGTGGCCGGACGGGTCACGCCCCGCGCAGCTCCGCGAGGACCGCGTCGGTGAGCGGGGGCCAGGCCTCGATCGCCCAGTCGCCGAAGGGCCGGTCCGCGAGGGCCACGCACGCGGCGTTCGCGTCCGGGTCCACCCACAGGAACGTGCCCGACTGGCCGAAGTGACCGTACGTGCGGGGCGAGGACGAAGTGCCCGTCCAGTGCGGGGACTTGCCGTCGCGGATCTCGAAGCCCAGGCCCCAGTCGTTCGGCCGCTGGTGTCCGAAGCCCGGCAGCACCCCGGGCAGCCCGGGGAAGACCACCGACGTGGCCTCGTCCACGGTCTGCCGGGACAGCAGCCGCGGCGCCTGGAGTTCGGCGGCGAAGCGCGCCAGGTCGGCCACCGTCGAGACGCCGTCCTTGGCGGGGGAGCCGGGCAGGTCCGTCGCCGTCATGCCGAGCGGCTCCAGCACCGCCTGCCGCAGATACTCCGGGAAGGGGATGTCCGCGGCCTTGGCGAGATGGTCGCCGAGCGTCTCGAACCCGGCGTTGGAGTACAGCCGCCGGGTGCCCGGCTCGGCCATCGTCCGCTGCTCGTCGAAGGCCAGCCCGGACGTGTGCGCGAGCAGATGACGGACCGTGGAGCCGGCGGGACCGGCCGGCTCGTCCAGCTCGATCGCGCCTTCCTCGACCGCGACCAGCACCGCGTACGCGGCCAGCGGCTTGGTCACGGACGCCAGCGCGAACCGGCGGTCGGTCGGCCCGTGCGACCCCGCCCAGCTGCCGTCGGCACGGACCACGGCGGCCGCGGCGTGCTCCACCGGCCAGTTTTCGATCTTGCGCAGGCTCTCCATGGCGACGAGCCTAACCCGGTGCCCCGCCAGGACAGGATTGCCTCAAGTCTCCGCTTGCCTGGAGTGCACTCCAACTCTCTAGCGTTGAGTCCGTCGCAAGGGCACAGACCGTGCAGCCATGCGGAGGGGTACTGATGGGGACTGCGATGACCGTGACCGAGAACGCGCCGACGGGAGTGCGGGCGTGCGGCGCGCTGGAGCGCGAACGGCACCGGCGCCCGGAGGGGCGGGACCGCTTCACGATCAGTGAAGTGGCCGACTACACCGGCCTGTCCGCACACACCCTGCGCTGGTACGAGCGGATCGGGCTGATGCCCCTGGTGGACCGCTCGCACACCGGGCAGCGCCGCTACGGGCCCCGCGACCTGGACTGGCTGGACCTGGTGGGCAAGCTGCGGCTGACCGGCATGCCGGTGGCCGACATGGTCCGCTACGCGGAACTGGTGCGCCAGGGCGAGGAGACGGTTGCCGAGCGCGAGCGGCTGCTGTGCGCGCACCGGGAGGACGTGCGGCGGCGCATCGCCGAGCTGCGGAGCACGCTCGACGTCCTCGACTACAAGATCGATATCTATGCCGACGCCCGTCGCAGGGCGTCCGAAGGAGCCTCACGCACATGAGCAATGACAGGATCGACACCGTAGGTCTCGGCACCGGCGGCCCGCTGGTCGGCGTGCAGGGGCTCGGCTGCATGGGCATGAGCGCCTCCTACGGGCCGACCGACGAGACCGAGGCCCGGGCGACGCTGGAGCGCGCCCTGGAGCTGGGCGTCACGCTGTTCGACACCGCCGACATCTACGGCTTCGGGCGCAACGAGGAGTTCATCGCGCCCTTCGTCCGGGCCAACCGGGACCGCCTCACCCTCGCCACGAAGTTCGCCATCGAGCGCCGTGAGGACGACCCGTCGTTCCAGGCGATACGCAACGACCGCGCCTACATCCGCGCGTCCGTCGAGGGCAGCCTGCGCCGCCTGGGCGTCGACCACATCGACCTCTACTACATGCACCGCCGCAACGTGGACGTGCCGATGGAGGAGAGCGTCGGTGCGATGGCCGAGCTGGTCGCGGAGGGCAAGGTCCGCCACCTCGGCCTCAGCGAGGTCTCCCCGGGCGAACTGCGCGCCGCCCACGCCGTGCACCCCATCGCGGCGGTGCAGTCGGAGTGGTCCCTGTTCAGCCGGGACGTGGAAGAGGGCATCGTGGAGACGGCCAAGGAGCTGGGCGTCGCCTTCGTGCCCTACTCGCCGCTCGGCCGCGGCTTCCTGACCGGCTCGTTCGTGAGCGCGGACAAGGAGCTGGACAGCAAGGACTGGCGGCGTACGCAGCCCCGTTTCACGGGCGACAACGCGGCGGCGAACGCGGCCCTGCTGGAGCCGGTGCGGAAGATCGCCGAGGCGCGCGGCGTCTCCCTGGCGCAGATCGCGCTGGCCTGGGTGCAGCAGCGCGCGGAGGTCCACGGCCTGGCCGTGATCCCGATCCCGGGAACGCGCAAGCGCACCCGCCTGGAGGAGAACCTCGCGGCGACGCGCATCGCGCTGGACGCGGCGGAGTTGGCACAGCTGGAGCCGATCGCGACCAAGGTCGCGGGGAACCGCTACACGGACATGTCCTTTACGGCGGTCGGTCGGGAGTAGCGGTTCGCCCCGGCGGGGTCTTTCGGCCGCGGGCCGTCCTGCCGCCTGCGGCGGGGGCGCCCTTCGGGCGCGTCCTCAATCGCCGGACGGGCTTGATGTGCCCGGGGCTACCAGGCCCGACTCGTAGGCGTAGATCACCGCTTGGGCCCGGTCGCGCAGGCCGAGCTTGGCGAGGACGCGGCCGATGTGGGTCTTCACGGTCTGTTCGGCCAGGATCAGCGAGCCCGCGATCTCCTGGTTGGACAGGCCCCGGGCGATCAGTTCGAGGACCTCGGTCTCACGGGGTGTCAGGCCGCCCAGGCGCAGGGCGGGGTTCTTGCGCGGCGCGGGGCGTTGCCTGGCGAAGTCCGCGATGAGGCGGCGCGTGACCGAGGGGGCCAGCAGGGCCTCGCCGGCGGCGACGACGCGGACGGCCGAGATCAGGTCGGCCGGCGGGGCGTCCTTGAGGAGGAAGCCGGAAGCGCCCGCGCGCAGCGCCTCGTAGACGTAGTCGTCGACGTCGAACGTGGTGAGCATCAGCACCTTCGGACGGTGCGTCACCCCCGTCGGCGGGTCGAGGAGCTGCCGGGCGGCCTCCAGGCCGTCCATCTCCGGCATGCGGACGTCCATCAGCACCACGTCCGGGTGCGTGCGGCGGCTCACCTCCACGCCCTGCCGCCCGTCCGGGGCGTCGCCGACGACGTCGATGTCGGACTGGGCGGCGAGCAGGGCGGCGAAGCCCGCCCGCACCATGGCTTGGTCGTCGACGATGATCACCTTGATGGTCATGCGGTGAAGAGTTCCTCTGCTGAGTTCGTGGTGAACGGGAGCCGGGCAGCCACCCGGAAGCCGCCGCCCGGCAGCGGGCCGGTGTCGAGGGTGCCCCCGACCAGGCGGACGCGTTCGCGCATGCCGACCAGGCCGTGGCCCGTGCCGCTGGTCTCCAGGGGCGGCGCGTCCGCGTCCGGGGCGGTGGCGTTGACGACCAGGACCATCAGACCGCTGCCGTCCGCGTCGACGGTGACCGACACCCGCGTCCTCGCGCCCGGGGCGTGCCGGACGACATTGGCCAGGGCCTCCTGCGTGATGCGGTAGGCGGACAGGTCCACGGTCTGCGGCAGCCCGGTGGGCAGCGGGTCCGGCATCGACAACTCCACCGGCAGCCCGGCCCGTACGGTCGCCTCGACCAACTGCGGGATCCGCTCCACACCCGGCTGCGGCGCACGCTCCGACCCGCCGCCCTCGCCGGAGGCGTCCTCGCTGCGCAGCACGCCCAGCAGCCGGCGCATCTCGGTCAGCGACTCGCGGGCCGTCGCGGCGATCGAGGCGAACTCCTCCCGGGCTTCCGGCGGCAGGCCGTCGAGACGGTAGGGGGCGCTGTCGGCCTGCACGGTGATCACCGACATGTGGTGGGCCACGACATCGTGCAGCTCGCGGGCGATGCGGGTGCGCTCCTCCAGGAGGGTGCGGCGGGCCCGTTCGGCCTCGCTGATGGTCTCCTGTTCGGCCAGCGCCCGCTGGGCGTCGCCCCGTTCGCGCAGCGCGCCGCCCACCACGAGCAGCACGCCGCTCAGGACGACCAACGCCCCCCAGGTGCCGTTGTCCCGCTCGGGGGAGACGCTCCGGAGGACGACGCTCGCCGAGAGGAGCAGCAGCCAGACCGCCAGGAGCGTGCGGCGCCGCTCGCGCAGGCCGACGGCGAGGGTCAGCAGCAGCATGTCGATGATCGACATCGGCGTCCACGGCCAGGGCCGGCCGTCCTGCGCGGGGACGGTCAGCAGCGCCACCGCGCACCCCACGTCGGCGGTGAAGACGATCGCCCAGGCCCGCAGCGGACGGCGGACGGCCATCAGCAGGGGCAGGGTCTGCAGCACGGCGAGCGCGACGGCGAGGTCCGGGTGCAGCCCGTAGTCCTGCGAGAGGACCATGCCGGTGACCGGCAGCAGGACGGCGATGAAGAGGATCGCGACGCCGTACGGCAGCCGCCGCACCCAGCGGCGCCGGGAACGGCCGAACAGGGGCGCCGGTGGTGTGGTGTTACGTGACTTGGACATGGCCTGCTCAGCCTAGGCGGCCGGGACCGGCCGGACATCACACCGAGGTGCCGACCCCGGTGTCATACCCGGGTATCACCCGCCCCGGCCGGGTGCCGTCAGAGCTCGGCCAGCAACTGCGCCTTTTTCGCGCTGAACTCGTCATCGGTCAGCAGCCCCGCCTCGTGCAGCGCGCCCAAGTGGCGGATGCGGTCGGCGATACCGCCCGGGTCGGGGCGGTAGGCGGGCACGCGGCGCGGGGCGGGAACGGGGGCGCTGCGGCCGGACCGGTCCCGCACGGCCTGAAGGACCGCCGCCGCGAAGGGCAGCGACTCGTGGACGAGGCCGTACCCCATACCGAAGACGACGGCCGCCGGGTCCTGGTCGGTATCGCCCGGCCGGCTGTCCTCGGTGCCGCGCGGGACGAGCCGCAGATGACCGCCGAGGACATCCGGGGAGCGCCACTCGACGCCCGCCAACTCCTCGACGGGGAACCGCTGGTCGCCGGCCTTCCACTTGGCGGAGGAGGCGCCGGTCCAGAACCAGCGGAAGGAGACGGCCCTGCCGTCGAAGGACGCCTTGCCGTCGTAGGCCTTGAAGGACAGCGGGGGGACGGGCGCGGCGACCAGATGCCGCTCGGCGGGCTCGGCGGCACGCGGGCCGAGCCTGGCCCGTATCTCGTCGGCGTAGTACTCCGCGAGCAGCTCGCGCTCGGCGGGCAGCACCAGCCGGTACGGGTCGCAGCTCTCCTTGAGCTGCCCGTCCGCCGCGTCGATCAGCGGATCCGCGCCCGGTCTGGGCACAGCACGCAGGACCACCGTGCCGCGCTTCCCCGAGGCCGGCTCGACGGCCGCGAGCGCCTCGTAGGGGATACGTCGCTCGCCGAGCGCCTGGAGCAGCTTCGGCGTGCGGATCCCCCGTTCGAAGCGGATGAGCACGGAGTCGGTGTCGAACTCCCAGGCGGCATGGAAACCGGCCAGCACATCACCCATGCGCTTCATCGTATGCGGCGGTCGCCCGCCCGTCCCCCCTCCCGGCGCTACGCGCGTCAAACCGATGGCCTGAAGGGGCCGGTGACCGGCCGGACCCGGCCGGTTCCGGCTCAGGCCGCGGAGCAGTCGGCGTCGTCCTTCGCGCAGATGACGGAGGTGACGGCGCCGACGCCGATGCCGGCGAAGTTGGCGAGACTGACGGTGCCGGGTTCGAAGTAACCGGCGTGACCCTTCGCGTCCCGGGCCGACAGCAGCCGGGCCCCGAAGGCCGCGGAAACCGGGTCGGCACCGTGGCCGAGGCCCCCGACGGCCAGGTGCGGAACGTCCTGAATCCAGTCGTCCGCATCGCGCATCGCCCAGATCCGGGCGCTGGTGCCCAGCTCGGAGACCCGCTCGGCCCGCATGCCGGGGCTGCCGGCCACCGCGACGTCCGTGACCCGGGAGGGCAGCTCGCGGGCGGCGACACCGCAGACGACCGAGCCGTAGCTGTGACAGAACAGCGAGGCCCGGGAGGTGCCGGGCAGCGCCCGCACCATCGCCCGCAGCCGCAGCGCCCCCTCGGCGGCGAGCTTGCCCGTCGCGGCGTCCATGCCGACGCCGTTGGGCGAGGTGTAGTCGGCCCAGGCTATGACGGCGGTCCTGGTGCCGGGGGCCGCCTTGCGCTCGGCCGCGTACAGCGAGCGGGCCATGCCCACGGGCGCGGTGTGGGCGCGCTGGGTCTTCTCGAAGGTCAGCACATTGGTGTCGACGCCGGGCACCACGACCGAGACCCGGTCGGCCCGGTCGAGGTCGCCGAAGACCTCGGCGACCCGGCCGGAGCCGCTGGGGTCGAAGGCGAGGATCTGCCGGCCGTCGGCCATCAGCGAGGTGAAGCGGTGCATGCGGCGCCCCGCCTCGTGGCGGCCGGAGGGGGTCAGCCCGCTCGCGTGCCGACGGCGCTCCTCGACGGCACGGGCCTTGGCGAGGGCGATCCGGTTGGCGCGGTAGCGCAGCTCGACCGGGGCGCCGTCGAGATTGCCGACGACCAGGGGATAGCGCTCCGCGAGCCGGGTCCGCTGACCGCCGGAGAGTGAGCCGAGGAAGCGGGCCACGACGGCGGACCCCGCCTGGGGGGCGGGCAGCGGACGACCCGCTATGGAGTCGTGCAGCCAGGCGCTCAGCGAGGCCGCTCTCGGGTCGGAGTTCCCCTGATGACCTCTGACCGCCGTCCAGCCGGTCGTGGCGAGCATGACGAACACCACGGCCAGGGCGAGCAGCGCGCGCATGGCCGTGGTCGAGTTCGTCCAGGGCAGGGAGGAGGGAGAGCCGAGCTCCGGGAAAGAAGTCACCGCGAGACACCCTAGGAGAAACCTGTGGCCATCCGGGAAGCCGGTGAGCTATCTCACGTTTGATGAAGGGCAATTACGCACACTCGTGCCCACCCCGCTCAGTTACGCCAATTTTCCGCCAACACGGGTCCGATCCGGACGAGATGCGGGGGCGTCGGCGGCTGTGGCGATGTCCCCGGGCCGCACCTTCGGGTGACCGGCATCACCCGGACCGGCGACGCGGCGCACGACTCCTCCGTCCGCGCGACCCGTTTCCCCTATCAGGGCCCTGCCCGCTTTTCGCTCTTGGCAGCGGTGATCACCGGCGAGGAGGATCGGCGTGCGTCATTCCGATTCATCCGATTCAGGTTCTTCCGATTCAGGGGAGTGATCCATATGCGGACGATCCGCACCGCGGCCCTCGCCATGAGCTTCGCTGCCCTCGCCGGGACATGGACCGCCACGAGCGCGCAGGCCGCGCCCGCGCCGTCCCCGGCCCGCACGGCCCGCGTCGCGACCGGCGACTGCGCCGCCGGGCAGCTGTGCCTGTGGCAGAAGACCGGCTTCCGCGGCGGCCGGGCCACGAGCGAGCTCGCGGACATCGACATCGAGAGCTGCGTGACCTTACCGGCGGGCAGCAGCGCGGCCTCCCTCGTCAACCGCACGGGACGCCCCGTCACCACGTACCAGAGCGCGACCTGCGGGGAAACGGGCGAGTTCGCCACGTATCCCTCCGGGAGCTGGGTGCCGGAGTCGCCCTATCAGGTGAGGGCGTACAAGGTCTGGGAGAGCTGAACGCCGAAGCGGCCACCACGCGCCACAACGGCCCGTGCCCCCGACCAGCGAACGCTGGTCGGGGGCACGGGCCGTAGCTGTCGGTTCCCGCCGTCGCGCGAGCGACTACGCGTCGCCGCCCGCGGCGCCCGGGTCGGCCGCCGCGACGTCGAGGAGCTGGTAGCGGTCGATCGCCTGCTTCAGCGCCGAGCGGTCGATCTTGCCTTCCTTGGCGAGCTCGGTGAGCACGCTGAGGACGATCGACTGCGGGTCGATGTGGAAGAAGCGACGGGCCGCGCCACGCGTGTCCGCGAAGCCGAAGCCGTCCGCGCCCAGCGAGGTGTACGTGCCCGGCACCCAGCGCGAGATCTGGTCCGGAACCGCCCGCATCCAGTCGGACACGGCCACCTTCGGGCCCTCGGCGCCCTGGAGCTTGCTCGTCACGTACGGGACGCGCAGTTCCTCCTCCGGGTGCAGGAGGTTGTGCTCCTCCACCTCGATGGCGTCCTTGCGCAGCTCGTTCCAGGAGGTCGCCGACCAGACGTCCGCCTTGACGTTCCACTCCTCGGCCAGGATCCGCTGGGCCTCGAGCGCCCACGGAACCGCCACACCGGAGGCGAGGATCTGCGCCGGGATGGCGCCCTGCTCGCCCGTCCTGAAGCGGTAGAGGCCCTTGAGGATGCCCTCGACGTCCACGTCCGCCGGCTCGGCCGGGTGCTGGATCGGCTCGTTGTAGACGGTCAGGTAGTAGAAGACGTCCTCGGCGTTCTCGCCGTACATCCGGCGCAGGCCGTCCTTCATGATGTGCGCCATCTCGAAGCCGTACGCCGGGTCGTAGGAGACGACGGCCGGGTTCGTGGACGCCAGCAGCTGCGAGTGACCGTCCGCGTGCTGCAGACCCTCACCGGTCAGCGTCGTACGACCGGCGGTCGCGCCCAGCACGAAGCCGCGCGAGAGCTGGTCCGCCATCTGCCAGAACTGGTCACCGGTGCGCTGGAAACCGAACATGGAGTAGAAGACGTAGACCGGGATGAGCGGCTCGCCGTGCGTCGCGTAGGCCGAGCCCGCCGCGATCAGGGAGGCCGTGCAGCCCGCCTCGGAGATGCCGTCGTGCAGCATCTGACCGGTCGGGGACTCCTTGTACGCGAGCAGCAGCTCGCGGTCCACGGCCTCGTACTGCTGACCGAGCGGGTTGTAGATCTTCGCGGACGGGAAGAACGCGTCCATGCCGAAGGTGCGGTACTCGTCGGGGGCGATCAGCACGAAGCGCTTGCCGATCTCCTTGTCCCGCATGAGGTCCTTCAGGATGCGGACGAAGGCCATGGTGGTGGCGATCGACTGCTGTCCCGAGCCCTTCTTCGCGGTCGCGTAGGCCTTGTCGTCCGGGAGGGCCAGCGGCTTCGCGCGCACGACGCGGGTCGGCACATAGCCGCCCAGCGAGTTGCGGCGGTCGTGCATGTACTGGATCTCCTCCGAGTCGCGACCCGGGTGGTAGTACGGCGGCAGGCCGGACTCCAGCTCCTTGTCGGCGATCGGGATGTGGAGACGGTCCCGGAAGCGCTTGAGGTCGTCGACCGTCAGCTTCTTCATCTGGTGGGTCGCGTTGCGGCCCTCGAAGTTCGGACCGAGCGTCCAGCCCTTGACCGTCTGGGCGAGGATCACGGTCGGCTGGCCCTTGTGCGCCTTGGCCGCCGCGTACGCCGCGTAGATCTTCTTGTGGTCGTGACCGCCACGGCCCAGGTGCAGGATCTGGTCGTCGGACATGCCCTCGACCATCTTCCGCAGACGCTGGTCGTCGCCGAAGAAGTGCTCACGGATGTACGCACCGGTCTCGGTCGCGTACGTCTGGAACTGGCCGTCCGGGGTGCTGTTGAGCTTGTTCACCAGGATGCCGTCGCGGTCCTGCGCGAGCAGCGGGTCCCAGGAGCGGTCCCAGACGAGCTTGATGACGTTCCAGCCGGCGCCGCGGAACTGCGACTCCAGCTCCTGCATGATCTTGCCGTTGCCGCGGACCGGACCGTCGAGACGCTGCAGGTTGCAGTTGACGACGAAGGTCAGGTTGTCCAGACCCTCACGGGCGGCGATCGACAGCTGGCCGAGCGACTCCGGCTCGTCCATCTCGCCGTCGCCCAGGTACGCCCACACGTGGGACTTGGAGGTGTCGGCGATGCCGCGCGCCTCCATGTAGCGGTTCATGCGGGCCTGGTAGATCGCGCCGAGGGGGCCGAGGCCCATCGAGACGGTCGGGAACTCCCAGAAGTCCGGCATGAGCCGCGGGTGCGGGTAGCTGGACAGGCCGTAGGGGGCCTTGGACTTCTCCTGGCGGAACGCGTCGAGCTGCTGCTCGGACAGTCGGTCCAGCAGGAAGGCACGGGCGTAGACGCCGGGGGAGGCGTGGCCCTGGAAGAAGATCTGGTCGCCGCCGTCGCCTTCGTCCTTGCCACGGAAGAAGTGGTTGAAGCCGACGTCGTACAGCGACGCGGAGGAGGCGAAGGTGGCGATGTGGCCGCCGACGCCGATGCCCGGGCGCTGGGCGCGCGACACCATCACGGCCGCGTTCCACCGGGTCGCGTTGAGGATCTTGCGCTCGATCTCCTCGTTGCCGGGGAAGAACGGCTCGTCCTTGGTGGCGATGGTGTTGACGTAGTCCGTGCTGCGCATCTCGGGCACGGCCACACGCTTCTCACGCGCGCGCTCGATCAGGCGAAGCATGAGGTAGCGGGCACGTTCCCGGCCTCGCTCATCGACGGCTGCGTCGAGCGAGTCGAGCCATTCCTGGGTCTCTTCGGGATCGAAGTCCGGGACCTGGCTGGGAAGGCCGCCAATGATGATCGGGTTGCGATCGGATCCGGGAGCCACGCTGTTCCTTCGCTGTTCGGGTCGTTGTGCCCTGCACGCAAACGATGCTGCGCACGCGGTCACATACGGTCTTTGCTTATGTCGCGCCGTCCCATCGTGGACCGCGGCGGCGCAAACGTCATCTCTACCGATCGGTAACCACCGCTCGCGAGATGAAGCGCCGAAGGCCGACCGACGCGCGGCAGCCAAATCGCAACCATACGCCCCCTATGGGGGTCGTCCGCGTACGGCCGTTCGGACCCGATTGCCGTAATCGTGCGGTGCAACTTCACAAAACCGACAGAACGCTGTGTCATGAATCACTCGCCCGTGCTCTTCCATGGTTGGAGTTGAGGCGAGACGTCAACGTTTGGGCGGGGTGGAGGGCCGGGTACTTGCGCGAACCGCCCGTCACGTGTGGACTACCGCCAATGCCTCGCGTAAAGCGAGGAACACAAGACATTTTCTCGAAACAAGACAGGAGGCAATCCGTGAGCGCGACCGCGGACCACGCGGAGGAGCGGACCAACCCTGCCGCCAGGCTGGGTTTCCAGCCCGGACAGGTGGTCCAGGAGATCGGCTACGACGACGATGTCGATCAGGAGCTCCGCGAGGCCATTGAGGAGACCACCGGCCAGGATCTCGTCGACGAGGACTACGACGACGTGGCCGACGCCGTCGTCCTGTGGTTCCGCGACGAGGACGGCGACCTGACGGACGCGCTCGTGGACGCCATCGGCCTGCTCGAGGACGGTGGGATCATCTGGCTGATGACGCCCAAGACCGGCCGCGAGGGCTACATCGAGCCGAGCGACACCAGCGAGGCGGCCCAGACCGCGGGTCTGAGCCAGACCAAGACCGTCAGCGTGGCCAAGGACTGGTCCGGCGCCCGCCTGGTCGCCCCGAAGCGCTAGCCCCTTCCGGGCCGGCCTTCTCACCGCCGAGCACGACCACCGCGCCCCCCGGCAGCACCGCTGCCGGGGGGCGCGCTGTATCGCGCGGGGGGCGCAGTGACACACTGGCCGCAACCCGCCGGCGGGTGAGGCCGTGATCGACCGAACCGTGGCCGGCATTTTGTCGAGACGAGGGATGCGAACCCATGGCGATTGAGGTCGGCACCAAGGCCCCGGACTTCGAGCTGAAGAACCAGCACGGCGAGACCGTCCGGCTCTCCGACTTCCGTGGTCACAAGAACGTCGTACTGCTCTTCTACCCCTTCGCGTTCACCGGTGTGTGCACCGGTGAGCTGTGCGCCCTGCGCGACGAGCTCCCGCAGTTCGCCAACGACGACGTGCAGCTGCTCGCCGTCTCCAGCGACTCCCCCTTCTCGCTGCGCGTCTTCGCCGAGCAGGAGGGCCTGGAGTACCCGCTGCTGTCCGACTTCTGGCCGCACGGCGAGGCCGGCCGCGCCTACGGCGTCTTCGACGAGGAGAAGGGCTGCTCGGTCCGCGGCACCTTCATCATCGACAAGGAGGGCGTCGTCCGCTGGACGATCGTCAACGGCCTGCCGGACGCGCGCGACCTGAACGAGTACACCAAGGCGCTCGCCGCCCTCTGACCCGGCCGGTGATACGTCCGGCGGGCGACTGGTATGCGCCCGCCGTCCGTTTCGCTGTAGTTTGAGTCACTCCGAGGGTGATCCGAGCGCTCTCCGCGCGCCCTTGAGTGCAAGACCCTGTAATCGGTGGGAACCGGTCACTAGGATCAAAACGTTGATCGGATGCCATCGCACAACGGGGGCGCAGGTCTCGCCGAGTGGTTCCGGCCCCCTCAACCAATGGAGGACTCGTGGGAGTCAGTCTCAGCAAGGGCGGCAACGTCTCGCTGACCAAGGCGGCCCCGAACCTGACCGCGGTCATCGTCGGTCTCGGCTGGGACGCCCGTACCACCACCGGTACGGACTTCGACCTGGACGCCAGCGCCCTGCTGGCGAACGACCAGGGGAAGGTCACCAACGACCAGAACTTCGTCTTCTTCAACAACCTCAAGAGCCCCGACGGCTCCGTCGAGCACACCGGTGACAACCTCACCGGTGAGGGCGAGGGTGACGACGAGGTCATCAAGGTCAACCTGGCCGGCGTCCCGGCCGACGTGCAGAAGATCGTGTTCCCGGTCTCCATCTACGAGGCCGAGTCGCGCACGCAGAGCTTCGGCCAGGTGCGCAACGCGTACATCCGCGTGGTGAACGCCGCCGACAACAACGAGCTGGCGCGCTACGACCTGAGCGAGGACGCCTCGACGGAGACCGCCATGGTCTTCGGCGAGCTGTACCGCAACGGCGCCGAGTGGAAGTTCCGGGCCATCGGCCAGGGCTACGCCTCCGGTCTGCGCGGCATCGCCCAGGACTTCGGCGTCAACGTCTGACCCGGTCGGTCGCACACGGCCGATCCTGTTCGCGCCCGGCGCCGCACACCCGCCCCAGGTCTTCGCCATGGGCCGGGAGTGCGGCGCCGGACGCGCATGGACACCCATCTCGTTTCATCCCGGGGAGGAATCAAGATCATGGGCGTAACGCTCGCCAAGGGAGGCAATGTCTCCCTCTCCAAGGCCGCACCGAACCTCACCAACGTGACCATCGGCCTCGGCTGGGACGCGCGCTCCACCACCGGAGCCCCCTTCGATCTCGACGCCAGCGCGCTGCTCTGCGCGAGCGGCCGGGTGCTCGGCGACGAGTACTTCGTCTTCTACAACAACCTCAAGAGCCCCGAGGGCTCCGTCGAACACACGGGCGACAACCTCACGGGTGACGGCGACGGCGACGACGAGTCGATCATGATCGACCTCACCCAGGTGCCGGCGTCCTGCGACAAGATCGTCTTTCCGGTCTCCATTCATGACGCCGACGCGCGGGGCCAGAGCTTCGGCCAGGTCAGCAACGCCTTCATCCGCGTGGTCAACCAGGCCGACGGCGCCGAGCTGGCGCGTTACGACCTGAGCGAGGACGCCTCCAGCGAGACGGCAATGATCTTCGGTGAGGTCTATCGCTACGGCGGAGAGTGGAAGTTCCGCGCGGTCGGACAGGGGTACGCGTCGGGGCTGCGGGGCATCGCTCTAGACTTCGGGGTCAACGTTTCGTAAAGCCGCGCCACGGCGCGGGGGACCTCGTACTTACACGATTGGGTAGCCAGTGGTTCTGAAAACCTTCGGTTGGTCCTTCGGCATCACCGCCCTGGGACTGGTCGCAGCGTGGTTCTACGGCGGGTGGGAAGCGTTCGGGATCGTCGCGATCCTGTCCGTCCTCGAGATTTCGCTGTCGTTCGACAACGCCGTGGTCAACGCCGGAATCCTGCAGAAGATGAACGCCTTCTGGCAGAAGATCTTCCTGACCATCGGTGTTCTGATCGCCGTCTTCGGCATGCGGCTGGTCTTCCCCGTCGTCATCGTGGCGATCAGCGCCAAGGTCGGCCCCGTCGAGGCGGTCGACCTCGCGCTGAACGACAAGGACCAGTACCAGCAGCTGGTGACGGACGCCCACCCGGCGATCGCGGCCTTCGGCGGGATGTTCCTGCTGATGATCTTCCTTGACTTCATCTTCGAGGACCGCGACATCAAGTGGCTGGGCTGGCTGGAGCGCCCGCTGGCGAAGCTCGGCAAGATCGACATGCTGTCGGTCTGCATCTCGCTGATCGTCCTGATGATCACGGCGATGACCTTCGCGACGCAGGCGCACCAGCACGGCGGCACGCACGTCGACAAGGCGGCCACGGTGCTGCTGGCCGGTGTCGCCGGTCTGATCACCTACCTGATCGTGGGCGGCCTCTCCGGCTACTTCGAGGACAAGCTCGAGGAAGAGGAGGAGCGCGAGCACGAGCTCGAGGAAGAGGCCAAGAAGAGCGGCAAGAAGGCCCCGGCCATCGTGCTCGCCGGCAAGGCCGCGTTCTTCATGTTCCTCTACCTCGAGGTGCTGGACGCGTCCTTCTCCTTCGACGGTGTCATCGGTGCCTTCGCCGTCACCAACGACATCGTGCTGATGGCGCTCGGCCTCGGTGTCGGCGCCATGTACGTCCGGTCCCTCACCGTCTACCTGGTCCGCCAGGGCACCCTGGACGACTACGTCTACCTGGAGCACGGCGCGCACTACGCGATCGGTGCGCTGGCCCTCATCCTGATGGTCAGCATCCGGTACGAGATCCCCGAGGTCGTCACCGGAGGCATCGGCGTGGCGCTCATCGCCCTGTCGTTCTGGTCCTCCGTGCGTCGCAACCGCGCCCTCGCGCGGAACGGCGACCCGGGCTCCGGCGGCAAGGCCGAGGTGCCGTCCGGCGTGTGACCGGGGCATAAACGAGGAACGCTCTAAGCGGGGCGGTCATGAGGCGAGTCCTCGTGGCCGCCCCGCTCGCGGTTTCGGGGTGTGATTCGGGGCGAAACAGGGTGGGGGTTGAGGAATGGAGTTCCGGGACAGGCTTTTCGGCAACTGGGGGCGGGCGAGCGCACGCCAGTTCGACACCAGTGGCACAAACGGATCGGTGGAGCTGACCAAGCGCAATCCCACCTTTTCGCTGACCAAGCAGGGCGCCCTTTCGGGCAATCTGCGGGTCAATCTCTCCTGGCGGATGCGGACCTCGGACTTCGGCGACCGGCCCGCCTTCGGCACCGGGCTGCGTCATCCGTTCCGTAAGTTCCGACCGGAGATGGTGCAGGCGCAGGGTCCCGCCATGGTCAATGTGGACCTGGACCTCGCCTGTATGTATGAACTCCAGGACGGCGCGAAAGGCGTGGTGCAACCGCTCGGCAACATACTGGGCAGTCTCAACAGCGCGCCGTACGTCCAGCTCAGCGGGGACGACCGGTTCGGCTCGGGGTCCGGCGAGACGATCTACGTCAACATGGACCACCGCGACAAGATCAAGCGTCTGCTGATCTTCGTCTATATCTATGACGGCACCCCGGCGTTCGACCGTACGCACGCCCTGGTGACGCTCTTCCCCGGCAACGGGCCCCAGATCGAGATCGCGCTCAACGAACGCGCCCCCGAGGCCCGCTCCTGCGCCGTCGTGATGCTGGAGAACATCAAGGGCGAGATCATCCTGCGGCGCGAGATGAAGTACGTCTACGGCTTCCAGGCGGAGCTGGACCGGCTGTACGGGTGGGGGCTGCAGTGGGGCAGGGGGTACAAGACGAAGGTGTGAGCGGGGGGTTTTGGTCCCCCCGGCTCGTGGTCCCGCTCATGCCTGGCCCGGCCGTTCAGCCGGCCCTCATCGGTTCTGCTGGAACTGCGGGCCCTGCGGCGGCAGCCTGAAGGCCGGGTCGGGGACGGGGCGCGCCTGCGGATATCCGTAGGACGGCTGGTGCGGCTGCTGCTGCGGGTAGCCGTATGCACCCCGCCCCGGCGGCTGCGCCGGGGGCGGGGTCACGGGCGGCGGGGGCTGCTGCGGGTAGCCGTACGCGGGCGCCCCCGTCGCGGCGGGCGCGTGGGCCGGCGGGTGCTGGGGGTAGCCGTAGGCGGGCTGGGCGGCGGGCACCGACGGCGGCACGGGCGGCGGTGCCGCGGGCGGCGGCGGGTAGCCGTAGCCGGGCGCCGACGTGGACGCGGGCGGTGTGGCGGGGGGCTGCGGGGCCGCCGGCTGCGGAACGCTCAGCGGCTCGGAGGCGGGCGCCGGGACGACCGCCTGGGTCGTGTCGTCCGTGGTGGCGCTCTGTGCGCCCTGTGCGCTCTCGGGGGCGTCCGTGGCCCGTGCGGGGGCCGGGACGGCCTCGGGCTCGGCTGCGGGCCCAGGTACGGCCTCGGGTGCGGCTGTGTCCTCGGCGCCCTCGGGCTCCTCCACGGAGATCCCGTACTCGGTGGCCAGGCCGACCAGCCCGGACGCGTAGCCCTGGCCCAGCGCCCGGAACTTCCAACCCTCCCCGCGGCGGTACAGCTCTCCGCAGAGCATCGCGGTCTCGTCGCCCGTCTCCGGCTGCACCTCGAAGACCGCCACGGGGTCCCCGGACGGCGGTGACGGCTGGGTGCCGCCCGCCGTGTCGTACAGCAGCACCCGCAGGTCCCGGACCTGGCCGAAGGAGCCGCCGTCCGCCGACGCGGCCAGGACGACCCGGTGCACCGAGTCGTCCAGCATCGCCAGATCGGCCTCGATCGAGTCCGTCAAGCCCTCGACCAGCCGCTTTTTCGGCAGATGGCGGACCAGTCCGGACGGGTGCCGTGGCTGGTTGTAGAAGACGAAGTCCTCGTCCGATCGCACACGCCCCTCGTCGCCCAGGAGCAGCGCCGAGGCGTCCACGTCCGGGACGCCCGGGCCGGGAGTCCAGCGCAGTACGGCCCGTACGGTCCGGGCCTCCACCGGGATGTTCGACCCCTTCAGCATCGCGTGCGTCATGCCCGCAATCCTGCCCTCCCGCATGGGCCGCGGACAACGTAGGGGGCGGTTACGCCGCCGTCTCGGTAACACTGGACACCGGAAGGACCCACGTGAGTCATGAGATCGTCATGGACTTGGGGAACTCTTGACCCAATGCCGGACGTACCATAATCGGCCATGCTTCCGGCTGGACGGCCGGTGGAGCCGCAGCCACGGGGAGAGCGATGAGGCACTTCGGACATCTTGCGCCTGTGGTGCGGAATGGATTGTTCCACCAGGAGCCCGCGGAATTCGGTGCGGACTCCCCGGCGCGTACGCTCGCCGTCGCCCTCGGCGCCACGCTCTACAGTCCCGCGACCCGGCCCGCGCTCGCCCGGGACATCCTCAAGCAGGCCGAGCGCGGTGTCGTGTCCATGGTGCTGTGCCTGGAGGACTCCATCGGTGACGACGAGGTGGCCGGCGCGGAGGAGAACCTCGTCCGGCAGTTCGCCGAGCTGGCCGCTGCCGGTGCTGCCGCCGGTGCGGCCGGACCGGAGGGCGGCTGTGTGCCGCTGCTGTTCGTCCGGGTCCGTGAGCCCCGGCAGATCACCGACCTCGTGCGACGGCTCGGCCCCGCCGGGCGGCTGCTGTCCGGGTTCGTACTGCCGAAGTTCACCGAAGAGCGCGGGGTGCCTTTCCTCGAAGCGCTGACGGAAGCCGAGAACGCCTGCGGCCGACGGCTCTTCGCCATGCCCGTCCTCGAGTCGCCCGAGCTGCTCCACCTGGAGACACGGACCGAGACGCTGGCCGGGATCGCCCGAACCGTCGAGAAGTACCGGGACCGGGTGCTGGCGCTGCGCCTCGGCGTGACGGACTTCTGCTCCGCGTACGGGCTGCGCAGAGCGCCCGACATGACCGCCTACGACGTCCAGCTCGTCGCCTCCGTCATAGCCGACGTCGTCAATGTCCTCGGCCGCGCGGACGGCAGCGGCTTCACCGTCACCGGCCCGGTCTGGGAGTACTTCCGGGTCCCCGAGCGGATGTTCAAGCCGCAGCTGCGCCGCAGCCCCTTCGCCGGCCCGGCCGAGGCGCTGCGCACCGCCCTGATCCGGCACGACATGGACGGCCTCCTCCGCGAGATCCAGCTCGACCGGGCCAACGGCCTCCAGGGCAAGACCTGCATCCACCCCTCGCACGTCGCGCCCGTCCACGCGCTGTCGGTCGTCAGCCACGAGGAGTTCAGCGACGCCCAGGACATCCTGCGGCCGGAACGCGACGGTGGTGGAGTGCTGCGCTCCGCCTATACGAACAAAATGAACGAAGTGAAGCCGCACCGGGCCTGGGCCGAGCGGACCCTGCTGCGCGCCGAGGTGTTCGGTGTCGCGCGGGAGGACGTGAGCTTCGTGGAGCTGCTGGCAGCGGGTGTGCAGACCGGATGAGCCGGATGAATACGAAGCACGAGCGTAAGGACGGTATGGGGAACGACGGCGTGGTGTGGTCGGGGCAGTGGGTCGCGGACCGGCTCGGGGTCGGGCTGGAGGGTGACGCGGCACTGCCGGAACTGCTGGGGCTCGCGCTGCGGCGCAACCCCAAGCGGGCGCATCTGCTCGTCTCCAACGTGCTGGGCAAGCACGTCCCCACGAGTCCCCGTGCCGTGTACGGGCCCGGGCTCGCTCTCGGCCGGCGGGTGCGGGAGCTGCTGGGCGACGCGGCTGCCGCCCGGGCGGTCGTGCTGGGTTACGCCGAGACCGCCACCGGGCTGGGCCACTCCGTGGCGGACGGCATCGGGCTCGCCCCGTATCTGCACTCCACCCGGCGTCCCGTGCCGGGCGTCCCGCCCGTCGGCGGCTTCGAGGAGGAGCACAGCCACGCGACCTCGCACCTGCTGCTGCCCGAGGACCCGGAGCTGCTGTCGGGCGACGGCCCGCTGGTCCTGGTGGACGACGAGTTCTCCACCGGCCGCACGGTCCTGAACACCATCGCCGCCCTGCACGCGCGCTTCCCCCGTGAGCGGTACGTGGTCGTGGCCCTGGTCGACATGCGGTCGGACGACGACCGGGCGGGGCTGGCGGAGTTCGCGGCCGGGCTGGGGGCGCGGGTGGATCTCGTGGCCCATGCGTCGGGGTCGGTGCGGCTTCCCCAGGATGTGCTGGCACGGGGGCAGGAGCTGGTTGCGGAGTACGAGGCGGCTGCCGCGTCTTCGGAGGCCGAGGCGAGCGAGGTGCGGCGACGCGGCCTCCGGGGTGGGGGTCCGGGGCCGTATATTTACGGGCCCGGCACCCCCGAGCGCGAAGGCGCCCCCACATCGGGCCCGCAAATACACGTCAGCGCCCCGGACCCCCACCCCTCCGACCCCGCCGCCTCCCGTCGTTCTCCGGCCGCCCCCGTGCGTGTCGATCTCGGCTGGCCCGGAGGGTTGCCGGACGGCGGTCGGCACGGGTTCACGCCCGTCCATCGGGAGTTGTTGGAGGCGGCGCTGCCCGAGATGGCCGGTCGGTTGGCTCAGGCCCTGCCGGCCGATGCCTCGCGGGTGCTCGTCCTCGGCAACGAGGAGTTGATGTACGCCCCTCTGCGGCTCGCCGACTCCCTGGAGAGCCTGTCGTCCGACATCTCCGTGAGCTACTCCACCACCACCCGCTCACCCGTCCTCGCCGTCGACGACCCCGGCTACGCGATCCGCACCCGTATCCGCTTCCCCGCGCACGACAACCCCGCCGACGGCCCCGGCGAGCGGTACGCCTACAACGTCGCCGGTGCTCGTTTCGACGCCGTGGTGGTGGTCGTCGACTCCGTTGGTGATTCTGCTGAACTGGCTGCTCCTGGTGGGTTGTTGGATGCCCTCGGTGAGTTCGTTCCGTGTGTTCTGTTGGTTGTTCTTCCCTCTTACGTTCCCGTCCACCGACAGGTGCCGTCCATGCCCGAGCCCCTCCGCGGCCCCGCCTTCTCCTCGTACGCCCCCGACGAGGTCGGCTGGCTCCTCCAGGACCTGTCCGGCGTATCGCTCGAAGCGCCCACCGAGGAGCGCGAGGAGGCGATCCAGAGCGGCGGCGCGCACTACGCGGAGTCCCTGCCGGTCGAGTACCAGCCGAGCGCCGACTACCAGGCGCTCTTCCACTCCGCGCTCGACGCCTCCGCGTCCCGGATGGCGCGGGCGGTCGGTGTGGTCACCGAGACCGTGCTCGCCGAGCGGTCACCCCGCCCCGTGCTGGTCTCGCTGGCCCGTGCCGGTACGCCCGTGGGTGTGCTGATGCGCCGCTGGGCGCGGCACGCCCACGGCCTCGACCTGCCGCACTACGCCGTCTCCATCGTCCGGGGGCGCGGCATCGACACCACCGCGCTGCGCTGGCTCGCCGCCCACCACGACCCGGCCGACGTCGTCTTCGTCGACGGCTGGACCGGCAAGGGCGCGATCACCCGCGAACTGGCCGACGCCCTCGAGGAGTTCGAGGGCTTCGACCCCCGGATCGCCGTGCTCGCCGACCCCGGCCACTGCGTCGAGACCTACGGCACCCGCGATGACTTCCTCATCCCGTCCGCGTGCCTCAACTCCACCGTCTCGGGGCTGATATCCCGGACCGTCCTGCGCGCCGACCTCGTCGGCCCGCACGACTTCCACGGCGCCAAGTTCTACCGCGAGCTGGCCGGCACCGATGTGTCGGGCGCCTTCCTCGACACCGTCTCCGCCCGCTTCGACGAGGTCGCCGAGGACGTCACCGCCGACGTCAAGGAGCTGGCCGCCACCGACCGCACGCCCACCTGGGAGGGCTGGGCGGCCGTCGAGCGCATCAGCGAGGCCTACGGCATCCACGACATCAACCTCGTCAAGCCCGGTGTCGGCGAGACCACGCGCGTCCTGCTGCGCCGGGTCCCGTGGAAGATCCTCGCCCAGCGCGGCGTCGGCGCGGACCTCGACCATGTGCGGCTGCTGGCCGCGCAGCGCGGGGTGCCGGTGGAGGAGGTCGACGGTCTGCCGTACAGCTGCGTCGGTCTGATCCACCCCCGCTACACCCGGGGCGCGACCGGTGCGGACGGCAAGGCGGTGGCGGCCAAGTGACTGTTCTCATCGCCAGCGACCTCGACCGGACCCTCATCTACTCCGCCGCGGCCCTCGCCCTGAGCATGCCGGACGCGCAGGCGCCGCGCCTGCTGTGCGTCGAGACGTACCAGCACAAGCCGCTGTCGTATCTGACGGAGACCGCGGCCATCCTGCTGGACGAACTCGCCCGTACGACCACGTTCGTGCCCACCACCACCCGTACCCGCGAGCAGTACGGGCGGATCCGGCTGCCCGGGCCCGTGCCCGAGTTCGCGATCTGCGCCAACGGCGGGGAGCTGCTCGTCCGGGGCGAGTCCGACCGCGACTGGCGGGCGGGGGTGGAGCGGCGGCTCGCCCACGAGTGCGCGACGCTCGACGAGGTCCGCGCGCATCTGGTGCGGACCGCCGACCCGGCGTGGCTGCTCAAGGAGCGCACCGCCGAGGACCTCTTCGCCTACCTCGTCGTGGACCGGCCGCTGTTGCCGGACGAATGGGTCAAGGAGCTCTCGGTGTGGGCCGAGGAGCGCGGCTGGTCCGTCTCCCTCCAGGGGCGCAAGGTCTACGCCGTGCCGAAGCCGCTGACCAAGAGCGCCGCCGTCGCCGAGGTCGCGCGCCGGACGGGCGCCCGTGAGGTGCTCGCCGCCGGTGACTCGCTGCTCGACGCCGACCTGCTGCTGGTCGCCGACCGCGGCTGGCGGCCCGGCCACGGCGAGCTGGCGGAGGCCGGCTGGACCGCGCCGCACGTCACCGCGCTGGAGACGAAGGGCGTGGCGGCGGGCGAGGAGATCCTCCGGGCGTTCGGCGCGGTGGCAGCCGGTCCGGGATTCCGCCCGTAGGGGAGCGGGGGTACGGCTAGGCTCGCGCAAGGGCTCGGCCGGTGTTGTCCGGCCGGGGCCCCGCTGATGCGTACCTTCTTCTACCGGCAAGGCGAGGAGATCGTCCGATGGAGATCAAGAGGCCACCGCTCACCCCCGAGCTCTACACCTACGTACTCGCCCACAATCCCGCGCTCGACCAGGCGCAGCGTGCCCTGGTCGACATCACGCACAGCGCGCTGCCCGGCGTCGCCGTCAAGCAGATCGCCGAGGAACAGGGCCCGTTGCTGGCCTTCCTCGTACGGCTCACCCGCGCCGAGCACGTCGTGGAGGTCGGTACCTTCACCGGTCTGTCGGCGCTGTCCATGGCCCAGGCGCTGCCCGCCGACGGCACGCTGATCACCCTCGACATCTCGGAGGAGTGGACGGCGTACGCGCGGGAGGCGTGGGACAAGGCCGGGGTGGCCGACCGGATCGACCTGCGCATCGCGCCCGCCCTGGACTCCCTGCGCGCGATGCCCGCCGAGCCGCACATCGACCTCGCGTTCATCGACGCGAACAAGGACGGCTACATCGACTACTGGGAGGAGATCGTGCCCCGGCTGCGCCCCGGCGGTCTTGTCGTGGTCGACAACGTCCTCTTCGCCGGGGAGGTCGTCGCACCGGCCGCCGGGAGCATGGCCGCGTCGGTCGACGCGTTCAACGAGCACGCGGCGGCCGACGCGCGGATGGAGTCGGTCATGCTCACCGTCGCGGACGGGCTGACCCTGGCGCGCCGGGTGTAGTCGTTCAAGCCCGTCCGGCGTTTGAGGACGCGCCCGCAGGGCGCTCGCCGCCGCAGGCGGCAAAGACGGGCCGGCAGCCGAGGATCCGCCGAACGCCGCCCGTCCGGCGCTGTCAGCCGCAGCAGCCGCCCCCGCAGCAACCGCCGCCTCCGCCCCCGCCCGACGGCGGAGCGGACGGCGCGGCGCCGCCGGTCACGGCGACGGTGGACAGCAGCTTCACGGTGTCCGTGTGCCCTTCGGGGCAGCTCGCGGGGGCGCCGGACTCGGCCATGGGCCGGTTGAGTTCGAAGGTGTCACCACAGGCTTTGCAGCGGTATTCGTAGCGAGGCATGCGGGCAGCATAACCAGCCGGTGGGCCGGGGCGGCGGCCGATGGCCACGGTGCCGGCCCTTCCGCCGGACAGGCCTCAGCGGCCCCGCTCCTCGCGGATCTCCTGGACCACACGGGCGACGGATGCCCGTACCGCCTCGGTCTCGGTGAGGAAGTGCCACCAGTCGGGGTGGCGGCCCTCCAGGCCCGCGACCGCCCGGTCCAGCCGGGCCACCGCGTCGTCCAGGGGGCGGGCGTGCCGCGGGTCCGGGGTGCTGCGCCCGGCCATCGCGAGCCGCTGCGCGTCGCGGATCGCGAAGCGGGTCCGGTCGACCTCCTTCTGGTGGTCGAAGGACACCTCGTCCAGCCGGCGCAGCCGGTCGCCCGCCGCCGAGACGGCCTCCTCGGTGGTGTTCAGCAGGGCCCGTACGGTCGCGAGTCTCGCCGTGGCGTCCGGCCAGCGCTGCTCGTCCCGCGCGGTCCGGGCCTCGGCCAGCTTCTCCTCGGCCTGCCGGACGGCGCGCTCGGCCTCCCCCGGCACCTGCTGGAGGTCCTGCCAGCAGGCAGCGCTGTAGCGGCGGCGCAGCTCGCTGAGGACGGGGGCGACGCCTGAGGCGCGCGTGGTGATCGCCTGGGCGCGCGTACGCAGCGAGACGAGGCGTTTGTCGAGGTCAGCGGCCTTCTGCGGCAGGTGGTCGGCCTCGCCGCGGATGGCCTCGGCCTCCCGCAGCACCCGGTCCGCGCGCTGGATGGTCTCCTGCACGCCGTGCTGCCCGGCGCCCTGGTTGAGCCTGGTCAGCTCGGGGGAGAGCGCGGCGAGCCGCGCGGCCAGGTCGTCGGCCTTGATCCCGGCGGCCCGGACGGCGTCCAGCGCGTTACTGGCGGCGAGCAGCCCCTGCCGGGCCCGCTCGACGGCGGGCGCGAGCCGTGCCAGCTGCGTCTCCGCCGTGCCCAGCAGGGGACCGAGGCTCTGCCCGAACCGCTCCAGCTCGGCCTTGACCCGGTCCAGCTCGTCCTTGGCCTTGGTCAGATCGCCCCGCGCGCGGGCGGCGGCCGCGCCGTCGAGGCCCTCGCGGTCCAGGTCGTGCGCGTCGACGGCGGTGATGTAGGCGTGGGAGACCTGGTCGATGCGCCGCCCGAGGTCGGCGAAGTCGCCCGCCGCCTTGCGGGCGGCGGGGGAGGAGTCGACCGCGGTGATCGTCTCGATGGAGATCCGCAGATCGCGCTGCGCGGTGTCCAGCTCGTAGAACGCCGCGGCGGCCGCGTCCTTGGCCGCCTGCGCGTCCGCCCGCTGCTCCTCGCCGCGGCCCCAGCCCCAGCGGCGGGTGCCCCCGCCGGCGAAGGCGGCGGGCGCCATGGCGACCAGCAGGGGGAGCGGCAGCAGCGCGAGCGCCACCGTCTCCCGGGCCACGGCCGCCACAGCGCTGAAACGGCGACGTGCCGGTCGTACGGACTGCGCGAAGGTCGCCGTCACTTGCCCTCTCCCGATGGATCGCCCCAGGCCCGGATGCCATTCTCCCACCCGTTAAGGACGAACACACGGGCCGGTTAGTTCGCGGATCGCACCGTGACTTCGCCGTTCTGGGTGCGCGCGGTCACCTTGCGGGGGCTGGCGCTGTCGCGGGGGACGTCCACGTCGACCTTGCCGTTCTGGCTCTCCGCGATGACGTCGTACGTGGCGCGGGGCAGTTCGACCTTCGTCGCGCCGTTGTCGCTGGAGACCTCCACCCGGTCGGGGACACGGGTCAGCGAGAGGCGGACGGTGCCGTTGGAGGAGACCGCCTTCACCTGCTGGGGAGCGACGCGGGCGGTGACGACATCGCCGTTGGAGGACGACAGATCGAGGTTCCCCTTGGAGTCCGCGATGTCGATCTTCCCGTTGTCGGTGTGGACCTTCAGGTCGGTCTCGAAGCCGCGCGCCCGCACCTTGCCGTTGTCGTCCCGCACGGTGACCTTCACCCCGCGCGGCACCTCGATGCGGTGCTTCGACGCGCAGTTGTTCACCAGCCCGTCGCAGTGCTCCCGCAGCTTGAGCGTGCCGCCCTTCATCGCCCAGGTCGCCTTCGACTCCCCGCCCACGGTCCACCCGTCGAACCACCGGGTGACCTTGAGGTCCTTGGTCTTCGCGTCGACGGTCACCAGCTCGAGCTCGGAGTTGTCCGCGTCCACGGTCAGCTCCCGCCCCTCCAGCGAGAACGTCCGCCGCTCCGGCTCCGCGTCCTCGGCGTTGGCCCCGCCGCACCCGGTCAGTGTGACCCCGGCGGCCAGCACCGTACCGACGACGAGGGACAGACGGACGGCGGCGCGGCGACGAGAGCGGGGAAGCACGTGGGACTCCGTGGGTTCGGCATCGGGACTGCGGGGTGCTCCCCGACTCTAAGCACCGGCGGCCGGTGGGCGGCATGTAGCCCACTCCCTGCTTCGGGGTGGGGTTATCCCCACCCCGACCCGGGTTTGCGGGGATACGGGCCGGGCCATGTAGGCTGTCACCTCGTTCGGGGCGCATAGCTCAGCGGTAGAGCGCTGCTCTTACAAAGCAGATGTCGGCGGTTCAAATCCGTCTGTGCCCACAGATGAAACAGCAGGTGAAAGCCTGTTTCAGGCCCCCGGTCCATGCGGACCGGGGGCCTGTTTCATGAACGTCGTTCCACTCGCCGCTTCACGGGCCGATCTCGAAGCGGGGCGGCTTGAGGCCGGTGAGACAGCCGGTCCTCGGCGCGGTCGGCCTGTCGAGGAACGAAGCGGTGATCTTCTGGGCGCACCGTGACGTCGCGAACACCACGTGGGGCTCGTAGGGGACCTTGACGACGGTCGCGCGGCTCAGCGTACGGGCCACGTACGGCCCGTTGGCCGCCCCCGTCTGGGAGTCGAAGCCGCCCGACAGGGCGAGGGTGGGGATATTGCTCCGCGTGACGTTCCGGATCGAGCGCGGCGCCGGTGGGACGTTCCAGACGTCGCAGTCGTGACGGAGGAAGGTGAGCTGCGGAGCCTGGGCCAGGACCGAGCGGGGGAACGACGGGAACGCGTTCTGCCCGCCCCGGAGGGCCTTGGCCCGGCTCTCGTACGGCGTCCACTCGCTGCAGAAGATGCCGTAGGCGAGGCCGTGCGAAACCACTCCGATGCCCTGGGGGTTGAGCTTCCAGCCCGCCCACTGCCGCGCGATCCGCTGCGGTCTGCCGTGGGCCAGCTCGTCGAGGGAGCGGGGTACGCCCTCCGCGACGTGGGTGGCGGTGGTCATCCAGTTCACCAGGGCTCCGCCGTCCAGGACGACCTTCACCGGCTTCGGCCGGCCGGAGACCTTGACGGTGGTGGTGACCGGGTGGGCCTCGAGTTCACGGACGAGGCGGTTGAAGGTGGCGGACAGGTTCGGATAGCGCTTGTTGCACGCCGACTGCTGCGCGCAGGCCTTGAACAGGCCGTCGAAGCCCTCCCGGGCGCTGCTCCAGGCCAGGGCCGACCCCGCCTTGGACGGCGGCAGGATGCCGTCGATGCCGACCGACCGGATTCCCCGGGGGTGTTGACGCATGTAGACGAGCGCCAGGTGGGTGCCGTAGGAGATGCCGAACACGTTCCACTGCTTGATGCCCAGCGCCACGCGCAGGTCCGCGTAGTCGGCGGCGCTCTCGGTGTCGTTGTAGGCGCCGAGGTCGGTGCCGAGGCCCGCCAGCCGGTCGCGGCAGGCCTTCGTGGCCTTGACGTGCAGGCGCTCGGTGGACGGAGCGTGGTGGACGAGGCCGACCGCGCGTCCGTTGAACCGGTCGATATTGGGGCACAGGAGCGCCGGGTCGGCGGAGTACGTACCCCGCTGGGACATGAGGACCACGTCCCGGTCGCGGTTCAGCCCGCCGTCGATCGCCATCTTCGCCTCCCCGACGGCGTCGTCGCCGGGCCCGCCGGCGAGCCACACGACGGGGTCGGGTCTCGGTCTGGCGGCCGCCGCCGGCACGACGGCGACCCCGAGGGTGATCTTCCTGCCGTTGCGCCTGGTGCGGTTCTCGGGCACGGTGAGCGTCCCGCAGCGGGCCTTCTTGAGCTCGGTGATCGGCGCCGGTGTCTTCGGGCAGGGGCCCGGCTCGAAGCGGGCACCGCCCACCGTCCGGGCGGCTGTGCCGATCGCCGTGCTGGTGCTGGTGCTGGTGCTGGTGCCGGTGCCGGTGCCGTGCTCCGCGCCCGCGGGTGTGGCGAGCAGCCCGGTGACGAGGATGCCGGTCACCGCCGCGGCCGGCGCGGCGTGCAGCCGGCGCACGGTGCGACGACGGCGGGGCATGGGGGTGAGTGCCATCTGCCTCTCCAGGTCACTTCGGGATGATCGTGAACGGTTTCGGGGTGAGCCCGGCCACGCAACGGGTGTCGGGCGCCGCGGTCGGACGGGCGAGGAACGAGGCCAGTACCCGCTGCGCGCAAGGCGATTGCGGGACCACCCAGTGCCCGATCCCGGGGACCTGCACGGAAGTCGAGCGGGAGAGCGTACGGGCCGCGGCCCGGGACCAGCTCGCCCCGACCTTCGCGTCGAACGTCCCGGCGACCAGGAGTGCCGGCACCGGGCTCCTGGTGGCCACCCGGTGGGAGGCGGCGCGGCTGGGAACGTGCCAGATACGGCACACCTCGTGCTGGAAGGGAAGCTGCGGTGCCTGGGCCAGGACCGAGTCCGGCCACCCGGGGAAGGCCCGGCGCCCCGCCTTCAGCACGTCGGCTTTCGAGTGCCCCGGCACCCACTCGCTGCACACCACCGACTCCGTCAGGCCGTGCGCGGTCATGCCGACGACGGCAGCCGAATCGGCCGCGCGGGCCCGCGCGAAGCGCTCCGGACGCCCGTGGGCGAGCTCCTCGATCGCCGCGGGGACGTCGGGGAACGGGATGGCATTGGCGACCAGGATGTTCAGCAGCGAGCCCCCGTCGAGGACGACCTTCACCGGGTCTCCGCCGCGTGGCGGCCGGGCCTTGAGCGTCAAGGGGTGCGCTTCCAGCTTGCGCACCTGCTCGGTGAGGGTCCGACGGAGGTCCGGGTGGCGGCTCTTGCAGCGGGGCTCGGCCGCGCACGCCTTGAAGACGTTCTCGATGCCCTCCCGGGCGCTGCTCCAGCCCCACGGCAGAGTGACGATCTGCGGAGCCGTGGCCGAGTCGAGTGCCACCGCGCGAATCCCCTGAGGGTGCTTGCGCAGGTAGGTAAGGGCGAGGTTGGTGCCGTAGGAGTGCCCGTAGACGTTCCACCGGGGGATGCCCAGTGCCGTGCGCAGGGCGGCGAAGTCCGCGGCGTTTTCCTTGGTGTTGTAAGCGCTCAGATCGATCCCGTCGGCTGCCAGGCGATTCCGGCACTTCTTCACCGCGTCCAGCAGGAGCCGTTTCGCCTGCGGCGAGTCGTAGCCGAGCCCCACGTACCGCGCGTTGAACCGGTCCATCTCCGGGCAGGCGAGATTCGGCTGATCGTAGAGGTTGCCCCGCTGGGCCATGATGATCAGCGGCCGATCCCGGTTCAGGCCGGAGTCGACCAGGAACGGGATGTCGTCGAACGTCTCGCCGCCCGGGCCGCCCGACATGAACACCACCGGGTCCGCGGCGGACTTCGCCGAGGTGGCCGGAATGACCGCCACAGCCAGCCGGATCGTCCGGCTGCGAGGGCGGGCGCGGTTCTCGGGGACTTCCAGGAAACCGCACCGCGCGGTGCTCAGCGCGGCGATCGGCTCGGGCGTCCTCGGGCAGGGACCGGGCACGAACCGCGAGGGGGCGACGGTGTGGCTGTGGGGTGATGCGGTACTGCTGGCCGTCGGTCCGAACGCGAGGGCCGCGGTGGCAGCCACAGTCACCGCGAGGATGCCGTGCTTGGTCATGTGACCCCGTTCCTCTGCAGGCATCCACGGCTGCCCAGCCGGACAACGCCGTAGCAGTTTGGGTGGTTCAGGTGGTTATGCGATTCGGACGCTACCGGGTGGGCCGGAGGGGCGCACGTGGACCGCCGGAGGCGGGTGAATCCCGAGTCCAGCAGTGGCGTCCACCTCCTCCCGCGCTCGTCACCAGCCCGTCTTCGCCGCTGTCCGCTGAGCCCGGATCAGCTCGTGCACCGCGCCCGGATCGCACAGGGTGCTGTTGCTGTCGGGCGCGGCGAGCAGCCAGTAGCTGGCGGGAGGGTCGACACGGTGCGGGGCCGGCACTCCGAGGAAGTGGTGACGCCCCAGGCACTCGGTGCCCCGCACGGTCCAGCCTGCGGCGGTGCCAGGGGGCACGAGGGCGTAGTACCAGTGGCGGGCCGGGTCGGCGATGACCGCGGTGGTGATCCCCGCACCGGCGAGGGCCCGCTCGACGTCCGCCCGGGGCGGGGCCTCGCCGTCGGCTCGACCGGCGTACGCATGGACCGTGTTCGCCCGCAGCCGGACCGCATCGAAGCGTCTGCCGACCCGGAGGAGAGCGGGACGGTCACGGGCCCATTCGGTGTGTGCCTCGGAGCTGGGGTCGGCCGGGGAGACGAGCCAGCGTGCGGCTTGCCACGGCCTGACCGTGGCGAGCGCGCTCTTGACCGCGGAGTTCAGGTGAGCCGGGGGCGTGCTTCTTCCCGACCGGCGCTGAGGCAGGGGCGCCTGCCCGGCGGTGCTCACGGCCGGGCTCCGGGGACATTGCCGAGGAGGCGCGAGCATACGCGGCCGAGGTCGTACACGTAGTCGGCGCGCGCCTGGTCCGTAGTGCCGCAGGGCCCTGCGGCGAGAACCTCGTGGGTCCGATTCACTGCTGAGTCGCACAAGGCGCGCCCGACGGAGTGACGCGGCAGCTCGTCAGCGCGCTGCTCCACGAAGCGCAGCAGTTGGCCGACATGGCGCAAAAGTACGGGCTCAAGGCCTGCCATGCCGGGGAAGGGCGGGGTCACCGTGCGCCACGACAAAGCGCGATCGACGTCGCTTTCGATCTGAGTGATGTCGATGGGCTCGGTGGCTGGAGCGGAGGAGAGGTTGGCCGGGCTGTTGGCGATGGACATGACTCGATCCCCTCATTGCGAGTAGTGAGGGGATCGTGTCGCGGCGGAACGGCTTGGCTACGTACAGTTTGTGCGGATGATTTTCTGTGGATCCGCTTGACGGCGGTTCACATTCCGGCCCAACGGGCCAGCCCCGCAATGGAATCGTCCTGTCCTCGGTCCAGACGCACCAGAGTCGCAGCGGTGGAGCGAAGCGTGGGGTGGAAGCGCGCGTGATTCGGCGAGATCCGCCGCGCCTCCTTGAGGTCCTGGTGCGCACCCACCCGATCGCCCTCGACAAGCCGAGCCGCTGCGACGTCGATGTGATGATGACTCGCCCGCTCGGCCGCGATGGTGTCAGGCAGCTCCCATTCGTCCCGGTCCTGCTCCTCACCCCACTCACTCAACCGAGCGAGAGCCTGCTCGGTGTCGCCGCAGTCGATGAGGGTCGCCACCTCGTGGATACGGACATTCGTCGGCCCGAACGACATCTCGTAGTGAGTGGTGTCGCTGCGCAGAATGGCCGCAGCGGTACGCGCCTCGGCGAGTCGCTGGGCGGCCTGACCGAAATTCCCGTCCCGAGCTTCGAGGACGGCCAACTTCAGGAGAATCGCGCCGTGCACGGCCATGTGCCGGTCATCCATGCTCTGCTCCGGGGCAATCCGCTCCACCTCCTCCGCCAGCCCCTCCAGAACCCGGCGGGCGGAAGCGTACGTGCCCATGCGGACCATCGCGCCGGCCTTGAGGTACGCGGCAGTGACCTGCATGAGACTGTCGCCGGAACGACCAGCGGCCCAGCGGACGCGTTCGATCGCGGTCAGGCTGAGGTCGTGATAGCCGAGCTTGTGGGCAAGGGAGTTGGTCGCGCGGTAGCCGCGGGCCAGCCACCAGAACGCCCGTTCCTGTTCGCGGCCCGAGCTGCCAAGGGCGACATGGGTCAGCTCGGCCAGCAGGCCGGGGAGCAGCGGGCCCATGGGCACGTACTGACCGTTCTGCCGCATCTGGGCCACGTGATCCATCTCCGCCGCGAGCACGGGGAGCGGGCGGGGTGCCACGAGGAGGTCGTCGGGATTGTCGTAGGTGAGCAGCATCTTCCGCAGGTCAGGGATGACGGCTTGGATCTGCTCCTCTGTCTCCACGCCGTTCATGTACGGCTGGCCAGTCAGTTTGTCCGGGCCGACACACAGGGCGCGGGCCAGCTCGGCAACGACCCCAGGCGGAGGGTTGCGATCGCCGGACTCGTACTTCTCGAGCGTGCTCGGGCTGATGTTGACCTTGCCGACGAGTTGCCGCACGGTCATCTGTCGGATCTTGCGGAACTCGCGGATGTGCGCGCCGATGTGGTCAGCCATGTGCCAGCCTTTCGTATCCGGACTGGCTCAGCGTAGGGCGGCTGCCCGACACGCGGGAAGCGGTGGCGGAAACAGTCGGCGCCCGGTCATGCCCGCGCGGACGGCCCTCCGCCCCGCGGCACCTCGCCCTCTCGCCAGGGCAGACTCAACCAGCGCGCATGGCGGATCACTGGTGGTGGCGGCCCGGTTGGCGGCCCGGCCGGAGGTTCTATACCTGGCACTTCACCTTCCAGGAGTCCTCCGACGTCCATCGTCTCGCGGGGGAGTACCGGCAGAGCCTGGCCACGGTCGCCGGGCTGGACCTCGTCCCGGACCGTTGGCTGCACCTGACGATGCAGGGGCTCGGCTTCGTGGACGAGGTGTCCGAGCAGGACGTCAAGGCGATCGTCGGCGGCGGATGCCCTGGCCCGGGTGGAGGCGGAGCCTGCGACGGCGCGGCTGGCGAGTGTGGAACTGATCGTCCTGAACCGCGACCACCGGATGTACGAGTGGGAGCGGTTCGCGCGCGTGCCACTGGGGTGAGCCGACCTGCGGCGGAGCGCCCCGCCCCGGAGGCGCGAAGCCCTCGCCAGCGACAGCGGGAAGCACGTCTCTCCGCGTGACGGCTTCGTGTACCGGCTCATCGGCCGGTGAGGCGTGGCGGCACTGGGCGGGTGTTGCCGCCTTCGGTGGCTCAGCCGGCCCGGCTGTTCGTGGCAGTCATGAGTTGGTGGCGTGTCGCATGCGTGCGGCGGTCCGGTGGAGGTAGGCGGTCACCTCGGGGTCGGCATCGAGGGTGTAGTCGGCGTCGAGGGCGGCGAGGGTCTGGGCGATGCCGGGGAGGTGGTTGCTGGAGCAGTCGACGGTGCAGGTGGCCTCGTCGCGGGGGTGGATGCGGGCGGCCAGGGCCCAGGTGCGGTGGCGGACGGTGTGGGCGGGAGCGTGGACGGTGGCGATGGCGCGGTAGCGGGTCGGCGCGGTGGCGATCTTGTCGGCCACGTAGGCGGCCGGGTCGTCGCCTGGGACGGGCCGGGGGGTGAAGCGGCGGCGGGTGGGTGCTGGGTTGGTGATGCGGTCGAGACGGTAGATACGCCAGTCGTTCTTGTCGGTGTCGTGGGCGAGGAGATACCACAGGCCGCCGGAGGCGATGAGGTGGTGGGGCTCGACGCGGCGGGCGGCGCAGCCGCCGTGGCGGGTGGTGTAGTCGAAGGTGACGCTCTCGTGGTCGCGGCAGGCGGCGGCCAGGCTGCCCAGCAGCTCGGGGTCGACGCGCGGGCCGCGGGTTTCCCAGCCGATGGTGGCTGTCGTCTCCTGCACGGCCGCGACCTGGGTGCGCAGTCGGGCGGGCAGGACCTGCTCGAGTTTGGCCAGGGCGCGCAGTGCGGTTTCCTCCATGCCGGTGAGGTGGCCGGCGGCGGTGCGCAGGGCGACGGCGGTGGCGATGGCTTCGTCGTCGTCGAGGATCAGCGGGGGCATGGCGGCGCCGGAGGCGAGGCGGTAGCCGCCGGCGTGGCCGGTGGTGCCTTCGACGGGGTAGCCGAGGTCGCGCAGGCGGTCGATGTCACGGCGGATGGTGCGGCCGGTGACGCCGAGGCGTTCGGCGAGTTCGGTGCCGGACCATTCGCGGCGGGTCTGCAGCAGGGACAGCAAGCGGAGCATCCGGGCGGGCAGGTCGGTCGTCATGCCTTCCAGATTGCCTCTCTTTACGGACGTGAGATGTCCTAAAAGACCCCTAGCTTGGACGGCATGTCCGAGAACAAACATCCCCGAAACGCCCTGAACACGGTTGATCCGCGCAGGTGGGCGGCGCTGACCGTGGTGCTGATCGCCTCGTTCATGGACGCGGTCGACGTCACCGTCGTCCACATGGCCATTCCGCACATCCAGCAGGACATCGGAGCCTCGTCGGCACAGGTGCAATGGATCACCGGCGGGTACGCGCTGGCGTTCGCGCTCGGGCTCATCACCGGTGGCCGCCTGGGCGACCTGTTCGGCCGCAAGCGCGTCTTCCTGCTCGGCGTCGTCGGCTTCACCGTCACCTCGCTGGTCTGCGGCATCGCCGGCAACGCGGAGATGCTGCTGGCCGGGCGCGTCGCGCAGGGCGCGATGGCGGCCCTGATGGTGCCGCAGGTGCTGTCGATCATCCACGTCACATTTCCCGAGCGGGAGCGCAGCAAGGTCTTCGGCATCTACGGCGCGGTGATGGCGCTCGGAACGATCGCCGGCCCGCTGGTCAGCGCGCTGCTCGTGCAGGGTGATCTGTTCGGGCTGGGCTGGCGGCCGATCTTCCTGGTCAATCTGCCGCTGGGCATCGCGGGGCTGATCGCCGGCAGCTTGGTGATCAGCGAGTCGAAGGCCGAGCGCGCGGCCCGCCTGGACCTGGTCGGGGTGGTGCTGGCCACCGCCGGGCTGCTGGCGCTGGTGCTGCCGCTGACCCAGGGCCGTGAGCTGGGCTGGCCTGCCTGGACCTGTGTATCGATGGCCGCGTCCGTGCCGGTACTGGCGCTCTTCGTTGCCTGGGAGCGGCGTCTGCTGCGGCGAGGTGGCTCACCGCTGGTGGAGCTGTCGCTGTTTGCCCGGCGCAGTTTCGCCGGCGGGCAGGGCGTGCAGCTGATGTTCGGCCTGGCCTCGGGGGTGTTCTTTCTGGCCTGGACCCTCTACCTCCAGCTGGGGCTGGGCTGGTCGCCGCTGAAGGCCGGACTGTCGGGGCTGCCGCTGTCGGCGGCGATGATGGCCGGTGCCGGGATGTCCATGCAGGTCCTGGTGCCCCGCTTCGGTCGCGTGGTCCTGCAGGCCGGCGCTTTGCTGGCGGCTGCGGGGATGGCGCTGTTCGCCTGTCTGGTCCAGCACTACGGCAGCGACATCGCGATGTGGCAGGCCATCGTTCCGCTGATCCCGATGGGCCTGGGCATGGGCCTGATCATCGCTCCGCTGACCGACGTGATCCTCTCCGAGGTTCCCCACGAGCACGCCGGCTCCGCGTCCGGGCTGACCAACACCACCGTCCAGCTCGGCCAGGCCGTCGGTGTCGCCCTGTCCTCGGTGATCTTCTTCGCCCGCCTGGGCCACGGCGACCCCGCCGCCCAAGCCGCGCGGATGCCGCACGCCTTCACCGGCTCCCTGTGGTACGTGGCGGCCGCGTTCGTTGCCGCGTTCGCCCTGCTGTCCGCCCTGCCCCGCACGGCCGGTACCAAGAAGCCGGCTGCCGGCCCGGCCAGGCGGTCCGAGCAGCAGGACAGCACGGTTCCGGTGGCCTGACCTGCCGCGGGCCCGCGCGGGGGTCAATCCTCCGGCTCTGTACGCGAGCCCGCCCCTGAGGGCGAGCCAGGCTCGGCACGAAAGAACCCGACCCCGCGACCCATGCCACGTTCGCGGTCGCACGAAAGGAACAATCCTCATGAGCTTCATGTCTCCCGGCCAGGTCGTCTGGTTCGAGATCGGCACCACCGATCCCCGGGCCGTCACCGACTTCTACGGGTCCCTCCTCGGCTGGACGTTCGAGGCCGATGCGGATTCCTCCATCGACGGCCGCACCTACACCCGCATCCTCGCCCCCGGCGCGCCGTGGCCGATGGGTGCGATCCAGCAGGGCGACACCGGTGACGAGGCGATCAACCTCTCCCTCCTGTCCGCCGACGTCCACGCCGACGTCGACACGCTCACCGGGCTGGGCGCCACGACCGTCGTGCCGGCCACACCGGTGGGGGACGTGACCGTCTTCGCCCGGCTGAAGGACCCGCGCGGCAACCTGTTCTCCCTCTTCTCCCGGACCACCTCCGAACGCTTCGAGGAGCGCATCGCCGGAACAGAGGAGTACATGCAGCAGGCCGCTTTCACCCCGAAGCCCGGGTCGATGGCCGGCTTCGAGATCGGCACCACCGACGTCCGGGCCACCACCGACTTCTACACCCGGGGCTTCGGCTGGCGGTTCGAGCAGGGCGACACCATCGGTGACGTGCCCAGCCTGGCCGTCTTCGGGCCCGGCGCCGAGTACCCCTCCGGCCTCTTGTGGGATCACAGTGGCGAAAACGACAGTGCGGCGGATTACGCGGCGGATTACGTCATGCCCACCTTCCTGGTCGCCGACGTCGCCGCCACCGCCGCAGCGGTGCGGGAGGACGGCGCGCGAGTGGAGCAGCAGCCGCGCTCCGCGCCTGCCGGCCCGGCCCGCGCCCGTATCCGCGACCCCCGCGGGAACCGCTTCGGCCTTCTCTCCCAGCCCACCCCGCCCGCAACCCGCTGAGCCCGCTCCCCGACCACTCCGCCGTGCTACCGGCAGGACCGGCCGGGGCCCCACCCACCGCAAAGGAGACAAGAGATGAAGATCGCACTGCTGGGAACCGGCTTCGGGCAGGCGCACGCCGCCGTCTACGCCGCTCGTGACGATGTGGAAGTGGTGATGTTCGGCCGGGACGCGGCCAAGACCGCGAAGGTGGCGGGCCAGTTCGGGTTCGCCTCCTCGACCGACATGGACGCCGCGTTCGAGGACGGCTCCTTCGACCTGGTGGACATCTGCCTGCCGCTCCCGCTGCACGCCGAGTTCGTGCTGCGCGCCCTTCAGGCGGGCAAGCACGCGCTGGTCGAGCTGCCGCTGGCCGATGACATCGAGGACGCGAAGCGGGTGGCCGAGTCCGCCGCGCACAGCGACAAGCACGTGTTCGTCGACATGTTCGAGCGGTTCATCCCGGCGAACCAGGCCCTCTTCGACGCGGTGAACCAGGGCACCTACGGGCGCCTGGAGCAGCTGACGCTGTGGAACCTGACCGCGCACCTGTGGCCGGGCGTCTCGCTGGGGCTGAAGGTCCTGCCGCTGGAAGCACTGCACAGCGACATGGACATCATCACCCGCACCCTCGGCCTGCCCCGGGCCACCACCGTCACCACCGTGGCGCGCGGCGAGGACTCCGGTGCCATCGAGGCTGCCTTCCGCTTCGACGGCGCGGCGGCCCGCAGCTCCGTCTCCTCGCTGATGCCCCAGGCATGGGGAGCCCGCGGCGGCTACACCGCCACCTTCGAGCACGGCGTACTGGACGCCACGTCCACGATGGGCTTCGACGGCAAACCCTCCGGTACCGTCACCGCCTACACCGCCGACGGCGCGCAGGAGCTCCAACTGCCGGCCGCCGACCAGTACACCGCCATGATCGGTCACGTCCTGGAGGTGGTGCGCGGCGAAGCGGACAATCAGATCGCGCCTGCGAGTGTGCTGGACGCGCTCCAGCTCACCCTCGACCTGGACCGCCAGGTCAACAGCCCCGGCTGAAGCCCTCTCCCGGCTCGGTGCCACTGGCCGGTCGTCGCCCGTAGGACGAGGCGATCAGTGGTGCCGAGAACGAGTGACCACGGATGAGACAGCAGGTTCTTGATCCGGGGCCACCTCCGCCCCTTCCGTATCTGCGAGGCTGGGCCCCCTCTGCCGGTTCGCCTTATGGAAGGCCCCCATGTTGCAGAACGTCTGGAAGCGTCACGGCCTCGTCGTGGCCGCGGGCACCGTGTGCATCGTCGTCAACGCCCAGGGCATCGGGCCGTTATGGTTCACCGGGCTCGGCCTGATCATCATCGGTCTGCTGATGCGCCGGGCGATGTCCCTCGCGCAGCGCCCACCGCGCGATGAGGCCCCGCCGCTGGCGCTCGGCGGGCCGGTGAACGGTCGTTGGATGGCGCGCAACGGGCCGGCCACCAAGGTGCCCAGCCATACTCACAACCTCGCGCAGACCTACGCCATCGACCTGGCCCGCCGCCCGGCGCCGGATCCCGTGTGGTTCTGGCCGGTGGCGCGGCGGCCCGAGGCCTATCCGGCGTTCGGGGAGCCGCTGCTCGCCCCGGCGGACGGCCGGGTGGTGGCCGTCGGGGACGGGCAGCGGGACCACCTGTCGCGCTCCTCGCTGCTCGGAGTGCTCTACGTGGTCCCGGAAGGATTCGTGCGCTCCCTCGGCTCGCCCCGGCATCTGCTGGGCAACCACCTCGTCCTCGACCTCGGGGACGGGGCGTACGCGGTCTTCGCGCATCTGCGGCGCCGCTCGCTGAAGGTGGCCGTGGGCGACCGGGTCACGGCCGGGCAGGTGCTGGCCGAGTGCGGCAACTCGGGGAACTCCACGGAGCCCCATCTGCACTTCCAGCTCATGGACGGACCCGACATCACCTCCGCCCACGGCCTGCGCTTCAGCTGGCGCTACCAGGACGACGACGGCCAGGAGCACGACGGCGTGCCCGCCGACAACACCTGCTTCAGCCCCGCCCGGACCGCCACGACCGGACGGCCGGACCCCTACGCCCCGTAGCCGGGTTGCAGTACGAAGCGGACCAGACGGACGCGGCCGTCGGGGGCGAACTCGCCGAAGGCGAAGACCTCTTGGCGCCGCGCCGGCTTCCCGTCGTGGCTCGTGGTGTAGCGGGCCGCGAAGCGATTGCCCTCACGCAATGTCTCGTGCACCTCCACCGGGTAGGTGTGGCCCAGCTTCCGGCCCTCCTCCAGGGCCTTCAGGATGCCGGAGCGCTGCATCACCTTCCCGCCGACCTGGTGCAGCGCGTCGGGGGTGTGGAAGCGGTCGTGGGCCTCGGCGGCCGGGACGGCCGGGTCGTAGCCGGCGGCGTAGAAGGCCCGCAGGTAGTGCGCCGGGTCCTGGGCCGGTGTCGGCTCGGCGCCGGCGGCGGGGGGCGGCGCCGGGGCGGTGCCCGGCGCGGGGCGGGCCGCCGCGTCGAACGGGTCGTCCTTGCCCGGCCCCGACCAGCCGGCGCGGCCGGCGGAGAAGATGTCGGTACGGGCCACCCGCCCGTCCTCGGCCAGCTCGGCGAAGACGGCCGTGTCGGTGGCGCTCTGGACCTTCCACAGCATGGGCGTGCCGATGGTGTACCGGGCGGCGGCCCGGTTCCCCTCCACGGTCACCTCGTGGATGTACAGCTCGTAGGGCGCGCCGAGGGAGCGCCGGGAGCGGACGCCCCGCAGGGTCTTCTTCCGGTCCCACTCCCGGCCGTTGACCCGGTGGGTGCCGTCGGGCAGGTGGTAGCGGTCCCAGACCTCCTCGACCGGGTCCTGTCCGTCGAAGGCGTCGGCGTGGTAGGCGCGGAGGTATCCGGCGAAGTCCTCCGCGGCGGTGGGGCGGTGCGTGCTGCTCATGGTGCTCTCCTGGTGTTCTCGATGGGGATGGCACCGCCCTCGGGCCCCAGGGGCGGTGCGGTGGTGATGCGGAATTCGCGGCGGAGGGCGGCCCGGGCGGCGAAGTGGCCGCACATGCCGTGCACGCTGGGGCCGGGCGGTGTCGACGCGGAGCACAGGTACACCCCGGGCAGGGGGGTGCGGTACGGGTTCCAGGCGGGCGTCGGTCGCAGGAGCGACTGGGTGAGGGTGATGGCTCCCGCGCCGATGTCGCCGCCGGGGTAGTTCGGGTTGTACCGCTCGTAGTCGGCCGCCGGTATGCCGCGCGCCGCGAGGACCGTGTCGGCGAAACCCGGCGCGTACCGCTCGATGCGGCGGGTGATCAGCGGCACCGGGTCCCGGGTGTCGCCGTTGGGCACGTGCGCGTAGGCCCACACCGGGCGGCGGCCCCCCACGGTACGGCCCGGGTCGGTCACGGCCGGGTCGACGAGCAGCACGTACGGCTCCTCGTCGGCCTCGCCCCGGGCGGCCGCGTTCTCCGCCCTGAGCGTCTCGGCGCGGGTGCCGCCCAGGTGCACGGTCCCGGCCCGGCCCACCTCGGGGTGGGCCCAGGGGATGGGCTCGCTGACGAGGAAGTCGGCCTTCGCCGCGCCCGGCCCGTAGCGGAAGCGCTCCAGCGCCCGGCGGTAGCGCGGCGGCAACCGGTCGCCGGCCAGGGCCAGCAGGCCGCGCGGCGTGGTGTCCAGCATGACCACCCGGGCGTCCAGCTCCGCGAGGTCGGTGACCCGGTGGCCGGTGTGCAGCACGCCGCCGTGCGCCCGCAGGTCGTCGGCCAGCGCTTCGGCCATGCGGACGCTGCCGCCCTGCGGCAGCGGCCAGCCGGTGGCGTGCGCCAGGTGCCCGAGCAGCAGCGAGATGGCCCCCGAGGGAAGGCTGGGCAGCCGGCCCACCGCGTGTGCCGCGACCCCGGTGAGCAGCGCGCGGGCCCCCTCGGTGCGTAGTCCGCCGCCCCGCAGGAGGTGGTCGAGCACGCGCGGGCCGAGCAGCAGCGGGGCCGCCGGGCCGGAGGGCAGGGACCGCTGGCCGGACAGCAGGAAGTCGGTCACCCCCGTGCTGTGCCGCACCAGCGGCTCCATCAGCCGCCGCCAGCGCCCCCCGTCCGGGCCGAGCCGGGCGCAGGTCCGCGCGAGGTCGCGGTAGGCGAACGCGGCGTCGCCGCCGTCCAGCGGGTGCGCGTAGCTGATCGGCGGCTGGAGCAGGCGGACCCCGCGGGCCGCGAGGTCGAACTCGCGGAAGAACGCGGACGCGGCCGCCATCGGGTGCACGGCGGCGCAGATGTCGTGCCACACCTCGGAGTCGAACAGCGCCTCGCCGCGCAGGCCGCCGCCGACCGTGGCGGCCTGCTCGTGGACGTGCACGGTCAGCCCGGCGCGGGCCAGGGTGACGGCGGCGGCCAGCCCGTTCGGGCCGCTGCCGACGACGGCGACATCGGGGCGCGTCATGTGAGCGCGTCCTCGGCCGCGAACTGCTGGGTGGCGAGCCGCCGGTACACCTCGTCGGACGCGATGAGTTCCCGGTGGGTGCCGATCGTCCGCACGCGTCCCTCCTCCATCACGATGATGCGGTCGGCCTGTACGACGGTGGACAGCCGGTGCGCGATGGCCAGCACGGCGCACTCGCCGGCGGCTTCCGCCATCGTGTCGCGCAGCGCTGCCTCGGTGTCGCTGTCCAGATGCGCGGTGACCTCGTCCAGCAGGATCACCTCCGGCCGCT
The DNA here is from genome assembly GCF_017876625.1 of Streptomyces syringium. Taxonomy (NCBI): domain Bacteria; kingdom Bacillati; phylum Actinomycetota; class Actinomycetes; order Kitasatosporales; family Streptomycetaceae; genus Streptomyces; species Streptomyces syringium. The sequence goes on along the minus strand of NZ_JAGIOH010000001.1, from coordinate 2,413,625 downwards.
GCAACAACGTGCGGGCGATGGCGAGCCGTTGCCGCTGGCCGCCCGAGAGCCCGGCGCCGCGCTCACCGAGCACCGTGTCGAGCCCGTCGGGCAGAGCGGCGACGAAGTCCTCCAGGCTGGCGAGCCGCAGCGCGCGGGCGATCTCCTCGGCACCGGCCCCGGGGTTCGCATACGTCAGATTCTGGCGGATCGTGCCGCGCAGCAGCGGCGCGTCCTGCTCGACGTAGCCGACCAGCGACCGCAGTTCGGCGAGCTTCAGGGTGGCGGTGTCATGGCCCGCCACATGGATCGTGCCGGAGTCCGGCCGGTGGAAACGCTCGATGAGCTGGAACGTCGTCGTCTTGCCGGCACCGGAGGGGCCGACGATCGCGGTCAGGCCGCGACGCGGCAGGCTGAACGAGACGTCCCGCAGCACCGGGACGTCCTCCTGGTAGGAGAAGCCGACGCCCTCGAAGCGGACCGCGGGGGCCGACTCCGAGGCGGCCGCGCGCTCCCGCGGCTCCCCGGCCTTCTCCTCTTCTTCCTCCTGCGGGATGGCCCCCAGCTCCGTCACCCGCTGGATGGCGGCCCGGCCCTGCTGGATCTGGCCGATCGACATGAAGAGCATCACCAGCGGCGACACCACGTAGAAGAGGTACATCACGAACGAGGTGAGGTCGGCGGGCGACAGCGACCCGGTGGCGACCCGGGCCATGCCCCAGGAGATGACGACGGCGAGCGAGAGCTGCGTGCCGACGTTCATCGCCGGGGTGAGCAGCGAGCTGAACCCGGTGACCCGGATCCCGCTGTGCCGCACCCGGTCGGCCAGCCGCGCCAGCTCCTCGGTCTCGCGCTCCTCGGCGCGGGACGCCTTGACGGTGGTGATGGCGCCGAGCACGCGCTGCAGCCCCGAGCCGAACGCGCCGATGTTCTCCCGGTTCTTCAGGGCGGCGATGCGCACCTGGCGGGCCAGCAGCAGCGCACCACCGCTGGCCAGCCCGAGACAGCCGACCGTGGCCAGCAGCAGCTTCCAGTCGAGCAGGGCCATCAGCACGATGCCGCCGGCCACCATGAAGACCGAGGTGACCACCTGCGCCAGCGCCTGCGCGATGACCAGACAGGCGATGGAGGTGTCGGACACGGTGCGCGCGAAGACATCCCCGTGCTCCAGGCGGGAGAAGGCGGGGAACTGGCTGCGCAGCAGCCGGCCGCCCAGGACGCGCCGGGCGTCGAAGACGATGTTCTCGCCGGCCCGGCCGATCGCGTAGGCGTGTCCGGCGTTCAGCGCCGCGTCCGCGACGAAGAACAGCGCGATGAAGGTGACGGTCCAGGCGATCGGCTCGTCCAGGGCCACCGCCTCGATCAGCCGGCCCAGCATCCAGGGCTGGGCGAGCGTGGCCGCCGCGCCGACCAGGCCCATGCCGACGCCGATGATCAGCAGGGCCCGGTGGCGGCGGACTATCTCCCGGAGATTCATGCGGACTTGGTGTAGGACGCGACGAACAGGCCGGCCGCGGGCGCGTACGCGGTCCGCTGCCAGTCACTGTAGTGACCCTCGGGCCGCAGCCCGGCGTCCCGCGCGTAGCCGTCCACCTCGTCGGGGGTGAGCAGGCGCACGGCCTCGGTGCCGATGCGGTGGGTGCCGTCCGCCTCGAACCACACCGTGGACACCTGCCAGATGCGGTTGTCCATCAGGAGCGTGGCGTGCATCTGGATGCCCGTGTTCGGCTCCGGGTAGGGCACGAATATCGTGGTGCGCGTCTGTCCCTCGTGCTGGGCGACGATGCCCGGCCGGTTGTGCGTCTCGACCACCAGCCGGCCGCCCGGCCGCAGCAGTTCGGCCGCTCGGGCGATGGCCTCCCGCTGACCCTCGGGGTCGAGGATCTGCGCGAGCGTGGAGCAGACGCAGTAGACCAGGCCGTAACTCCGCTCGCCGCGGTAGGTGCGGATGTCGCCGAGCTCGGCGGTCACCTCGCCCTCGTCGGCCTTCTTCTCCAGGGCCGCCAGCATCTCCCGCGAGGAGTCCACACCGGTGACCGGGCCGACGCGGTGCGACAGCGGCAGCGCGATCCGGCCGGTCCCGACGCCGAACTCCAGCGTCCCCGACGCCGGGTCCGGGTGGAACCCGGCCAGGGCCTCGACGGCGGCCCGCGCGGAGGCGTCGTCCTGGAAGATCCGGTCGTACCAGCCCTCGAACTGCTTGCCGTAGCCGATGTCCGCGATCGTCATGGGTTCTCCGTTTCTGTGTGCGTGGAACCCCCGTGGCAGGGGTCCCGGTCTCAGGCGGCCCGCAGGAAGCCCGGTGAGACGGGATTCATCGCCTGATAGGTGGAGACGTAGAGAACCTCGGGATCCTCGCTGTCGTCGTGCCCTCCGGCGCGCACCACGGAGAACTGGAAGCCGCGCACCTCGGAGACGTTCGGGGCGTCCCGGATCTGCTTCCTGATGAACTCGGCGAGGACCCGGAAGGGCGGCGATCCGGTGGGGTCCTCGCCCTTGGCGATGTTCTTGATGATGGCGCTGCAGATGTCGAACACCGCCTTTTCCGTACGGCGGGACGAGAACCAGAAGGCCTGGATCATCCTGCGGTCCTGGATCAGGTCGAGTTCGATCCAGGGCGACGTCTCACGGCTCTCGTCGAGCGTGCGGTAGAGGTAGTGGTAGTCGTGCGTCGCGGGGTTCGGCGCGAAGAACTTCCAGTTCGGCACGAGGGAGAACAGGTCCTTCTCCCGCCCGCGCTCGAAGGCCGGATGCGGATGCTGCGCGGACAGCGTCGTCAGCAGCAGGGCCGCGCCCGCGAGCCTGGTCAGGGCGCCGGGACCGGTGAAGGCGTCCTTCAGCAAGGTGGTGGCGTTCACTTCTTCTCACTCGCCTTTCCCGGGAGTTCCCCGGCCGGGCCCCCGGCGGCCGGCGCGGCCTGGGGCATGCAGTGCCCGTCCACGAAGTCCGCGATGAGGTCCGCCGTGGTACGCGCGTGCCGGGCGTCGGTCAGGATCGTGTCGTGCCCGCCGCGCTCGACGACCGTGACGTCCCCGTGCCGGCCGGCCGTCCGGTGGGCCCGGACGATGTCGTGGTACATCAGCAACTGCTCGGGATCGATGTCGACCGTCACCTGCGCCGCGACGACCAGGCCCGGGGCCGGCACCGGGGGCAGGTCCCCTTCGAAGGACTGGAACTCCTCGCGCACGGCCTTCCACTCCCGGGCCGCCGCCGTCCACAGCCGTGAGTCGGCGTAGAGGGCGAACGCCTTGTCCCGGTAGGCGTAGGGCAGGTGGTCCACCCAGCGGGGGCGTGTCATCAGCGAGCCGAAGCCCAGCTTCGTCCACCGCGCCATGTCCGTCATCGAGTCGGTGAACAGCTCGCTGCCCTTGCGCTGCTTTTCCGACCGGATGAGCTGCCCCGGGTGCGAGGGGTCGAGATAGACGACGCCGGCCACCCGGTCACCGAGCTGCGCCACGGCCCGCCGGTTCAGCTCCGCGCCCAGGGAGTGCCCGACGAGCACCACCTTGCGGTCCTCGGGCAGGGCCTGGCGGATCAGGTCCTCCAGGTCGTCCACGGACTCCTGGATGGTGTACGGGGACTCCTTCACCCGGCGGCTCGGGCCGTAGCCGGCACGGGCGTAGGTCACCACGGGCTGGCCCCGGTCGAACGCCAGCCGCTCCACGATCCACGCGAAGTGCTCGGTGGTCGAGGCGAGGCCGTGGTTGAAGACGAGGACCGGACGGTCGGCGACGTCCCGGCCGCCGGTGTCGTACCGCAGGACATTGCCGTAACGCGTGGTGACGGTACGGGAGTTGGGCCAACCCTCCACGGCGCGGGCACGCCGCTGCGTGGCCAGCACGGCCGACGCGGTGACGCCGCCGGCCAGCAGGACCAGCGCGGTCTTGACCATCCGGTCGTCCCGGCCGGCGACCACCGGCAGCGTCCGGGGCGCGGTGGTGTAGGCGACCATGGGGTGCATCGCGGGGAACGCGGTCATGAAACGGCCCAGGCCCATGACGAACGCGTTGGCGATGTGGAAGCCGCCGGCCGCGCCGATCATCGGCCGGGTCAGCTTCCCGCCCGCCAGATAGACGACGGGGAAAAGACACTCCATCGCCAGGACCGCGTGCTGCGTGAGCTTGCTGGCCCGGGGGTAGCGCTGCGTCAGCCGGTACGCGCGCTCGAAGCCGTAGGTGCGGGTCCGCAGCACGCCGGGCAGGGCCGAGCCGTCACGCCATTTCTTGCCCGCCAGCTTCGCCCAACCGGACGTCGCGTAGGACATGTTGGCCTGGATCGCGAGATACCACATGAGGGCATCCTTGACCTGCGGGCTGTTCGACAGCCGGGCGAGGCCGGTGACCGCCTGCACCTGCGTGGCGACCTGGTCCGAGCCGTCCGTGCCGTATCGGTGGCGGGCCTGGAGCAGCGTGGTGGTGACGCCGAGGTAAAGGTTGCCCGCCGCCCGCCACCTGTTGTTCCCCGGCAGGAGCATCCCCAGGCTGCAGGCGGCGCGTGAGGCGTGCAGGGCCAGCGTGGTGCGCCTGCCGCTCACGGCGTCGGTGAGCCTCTGAACGGCCGGAATCTTGCTCTCCGGCGTCTGCTTCATGATTTCCCAGTCATTGAGCCCGCCGGGGCCCAGATTCCGGTGCTGATGAAGGTATTCCAGAGAAGAAGAAAGAGTGGAAAGGGCCGCAAGTCGTTCCGATATGCCGATTGCCCGGTCCCGGGAAATCGGAATCGGAGAAAATAGCGAAGAATTAAGCTTCTTTATCAGCTGCATGCCGAAAATTTGCTCCGCGTCGAATCGGCTGAGGGTAGAGTCGAGAGGCTGTCGGGCCGCGATTGCGCCGCGGCCCGACAGACCTCTCACCTCCCGGCGGACAGCTCCCGGAAGGCACTCTCGGAAGCCCGCAGGGCTTCCGGTCAGGTGGCGCTCAGTCCGGCAGGACGTCAGTCGTTGGCGCCGGCCTCGTACGCCTGGACGGTGACCCACGCGGCACCGGCACCGCCGGCGAAGCCCACGCCGAAGGCGACCAGGGCCGGGGTGGCCTGAATCGGCATCATCGCGCCGAACTCGCCATGGGTCTCGTCCGTCAGCTTCTCGGGGGTGACGGCGACAACGCTGTCGATAATCTTGCTCATCGCTTGTTTCCCTTCAGTGATGTTTATGGGGTGAAGGCTCAGCCGTTGACGCGGCCGGTGACGTACGCACCGACCACGGCACCGGCGCCGGCCACGGCACCGCCGACGTACCAGCAGGTGGCAACGGCCGCCACGGGGGTGGCCAGGACCGGACCGGCATCGTCCTGGTAGCCCTGCTCCAGCGCACCG